>JAEDJD010000010.1 GCA_016296505.1 Oscillospiraceae bacterium | reverse complement strand
ATAAAAAAAGGCGGCTTTTGTGCTGTCTAAACAAGCCCATCCGTTCAGCAGCGGATGGGCTTGATTTTTTTCTCACAGCAAGTTTTTTTGCGCATGACATCACTTGATCTCGTTTTGATTCAAAGAGAGCCGCCGCAATTGTTAAGGCTGTGATCAATTTCCCTGATGCCACAATGCTGACAGGGATTCTCTTATGATTCATTCAAAACAAATATAAAGGGGGACGGCGTATTTGATGAGACGTAATGAAACCGTACTACGCCCGTTTTTACACATTCATAATACGCTGCTTCCGTACATGGAATTTTTTCCCTTTTATCTTTGTAATCGAATATGAGATAATAGCTGATACTGCGGCTGCCCTCGCGCTCGTTATCTTGCAGTTTCAATTCCCCGTATGTCGGCGGCGTATTGTTCTTTCCGGTTTTGTGAACCGTGCGGTTCACCGTCCATGCGTCATATTCGTAGTAATACTTTGTTTTCTTACTCGCTGCATAATCATCCGGATATTGATAATTCTCAAGCGCAGTCCGGATCAGGCGTGCGTTTTCCGGAAGCGTCCAGCCGCTATCCCGAAAGGTTTTCAGCGTTTCGACATGAATATTGGTTTCCCATGCCGCAGATTGCAGCGGAACTTCCTTGACGATGATGCGAGATAGCCCGTTTGCAATCGCAATGCCGATTAACATAATTGGAATCCATGCAATCAGCAGTACGATGATTGTATACCGTGCCAGATCCTTGATTCGCGCTTCACGTGTTCGGTCGGCAGCTTCTTTGTTGTCACGCAGCTCCAAGAGATTTTCCAATACCTGAACATCGTGATAACGCGCCAGATTCTCTGCGCGCGGTGCGGAGCAATTAGAACAAGACTGTATACTGTCATCATTTTGCTGGCTGCAATACGGACAAATCCGGTTTGAATGTTCCATGATGTTCTCCTTTATGCTGTCAAACGTCAATGCGTCCGATTTCATTCGCGCGCTGACGCCTTTATATCTGTACGAAAATCAGATTTTTTTGTTCTCCCGTATCAGCTCGAACGGACCAATTTCTGCGCCGTCGCAGATTTTCGACTGGTATGCCTGCATGGTATTGAGTTTTGCCGCGTTTCCGATTTCGCAATCCTCAATGACGCAGTTCGGGCCAATCACGCAGTTTTCACCGATTACCGTATTGCCGCGCAGAATCGTTCCCGGCAAAATTTCCGTACCTGCGCCGATTTTTACGCTTCGCTCAATGATAATGCCATCGGTGCAGGAGAATCCGACGCCATTTGTCATGTGATGATTCAGTACCGCTGTACGTGCCGCAGTATTCAATGCAAGCAGTCCTTTACGGTCGTTGGCGCCCAATACCACATCCGGATTCTTCGAGCAGAATGCGCCTGCACGGCGATTCGTATTCAGGGCGATTGCGATGGTATCCGTCAGATAATATTCCTGCTGCGCATTGTCGTTGCCAATTTTTCCGAGCAGCTCAATCAGATCAAGCGTCCGGAACCAATAGCAGCCGGAATTGATTTCGGTAATCAGTTTCTGTTCGTCTGTTGCGTCCTTGTCCTCGACAATGCCGGCGATACCGGAATCCGTCCGGAGAATTCTACCGTAGCCCGATGGATCTGCAACATTTGCTGTAATAACGGTTACGGCGTTGTGTTCTGCAATGTGACGCTCCAGTGAATTTTCGATCGTTTCACTGTCGATAAACGGCGCGTCGCCGCAAAGTACCAGCGTATTGCCGTCTGTATCCGCCTCCAGAAAGGACATTGTCTGCATGACAGCATGACCGGTGCCGAGTCGTTCAGCCTGATAGGCGGTTTCGCAGCGGTCACCAAGATATGCCTTGATCTGTTCTGCCTCATAACCCGTTACAACGCAGATTTTTTGCAGCTTTGCCTGCTCGCACGCGCCAAGTACCCATTCCAGCATCGGTTCTCCCAGTACATGAAACATCGGCTTCGGAATTGGCGCTTTCATACGTTTGCCCTGTCCGCCTGCAAGAATTACAGCTTTATTCATTGTCTAATATCCTTTCACATTCCCTTCAATATCACGCAGAGAGCCTGCATATTCATATTATAGCATATTGTACGGAGAAATGCAATGGAGCAAATAAAAAAAGTCTCGGCAGGTAAACACAGGGATATCACAGATGAAAATTTGTATTATATTGTTCGCATTTCCCATGGTCCCGAACAGGCTTGACAAATTCAGACGCATCGGGTATAATGCAATTAAGCGCAAGCGAATTGCGGTTTATTATTATCATAGAAAGAAGTATTTGATTATGGATTATGTTTATCAGACCGAAATGGTCTGCGCACGGGAAATTCATTTTCATCTGGAAGATGATGTGGTCACTGATGTTTCGTTTATCGGCGGCTGCAACGGTAATCTCAAAGCAATTTCTAAACTCATCGACGGGTGGAGCGTCGGTCAGATCGAGGAAAAACTGCGCGGCAATACCTGCGGTCCTCGTCCCACATCCTGCGCCGATCAGCTTGCAAAGGCTGTCCGGCAGGCGTATGATCAATCCAAAGCATAACACCATTGTTGCGTAAAGTTTCCTGCCCGTCACAGACGCGCAAGCGGTCTATATTTTTCATCGGATGCGAAAGGAAGTGACATTGTATGACGACTCAGCAGCTTACCTATGTCATTGCCGTTGCGGAATGTCAGAGTATTTCCAAAGCGGCTGAAAAGCTCTATGTAACGCAGCCCTCGCTCAGCCAATATATTCACAGTATCGAAAAGCAGCTCGGTCTGAAGCTCTTTGACCGTTCGCTGACGCCGATTCAGCTGACCGACGCCGGAAGGCTCTATGTCGATTGGGCACGCAAAATTCTCGCTATGGAAGAAAGCATGAACAATGCGCTGTCCGATCTGATGGGGCTGGAAACCGGCTCCGTCCGGATTGGCGCGTCGTCATTCCGTGTGCGCTGTTTGCTTGCGAGAAGTATCGCATCGTTTCATGCAAAATATCCCAGTATTCATCTCACCATTCAGGAAGCCGATATGAAGCAGCTTCGCGACCGTCTTCTTGCCGGCGAAATTGATTTTGCGATCGGTACGGGCGAATTTGAGGAAAAACAGTTTCATGTCGAATCGCTTGCGGATGAACGGCTCTATCTTGCCGTTTCTCCGGCGCATCCCATGACCGCGATGCTGCCGGAACCGCTCTCCGCCGATGATATCATCAAATCAACTGCGCGGTATTTGAGACAGCAGCCGCTTGATCTTACGATTGTGAAGAATGAAGCATTCGTTGCGGCAAATGCAGGCGAATATGACATGGATACACTGAAAAATGTTTGCCGGAAATGCGGCTTTGAAGCGAATATCGGCTATACTGTGCAGACCATTGAAACCGTATTCTCATTTGTCTGCTCCAATATGGGCATTGCGCTGCTGCCCGATTCTTTGATTTATTACGGCAACTTCCGCAATCATCCTTATTATTATTCGCTGTCCGATCAGCTCGCGCTTTCTCAGATTTCCCTGATCTCACGCAAGAATGCGTTTCTCCCCAAAGCCTCGACCGAATACGCATTGCTGCTCAAACAGCTCGTCGATGTCGGCACATGGCGTATGGGTTCCAATATTCCTGCCGGCGGTCTGATGTCTCCGCAGAATTATCCGACGCTTTAACGCAAGAGGGGAAATAATATGATTCCGGAAAAACTGCGGCGGCAGATCGCTGCGGATGCCCTGCAATCGTGTGGCAGCGGGATTCGCTGGCATTCTCTGCTCCATCAAAATAAACTCAAAATCGGTATGATCGGCGGCTCTGTTACGCAGGGTTATTCCGCTGCCGGTTTTCGTCCGGCTGCTTATCCGACGCTGCTTGGTGATGGACTCCGAGAGCTTGGATATGATATCGAATCATATGTCTGCGCAGAGGCGGGTATGGGTTCTATGGAGGGCAATTTGCTTGCGGATTCGCAAATCTTGCAGCATCAGCCTGATTTGGTTGTTCTTGAGTTTGCAATCAATGAGACAACGCTTCGTCCGAGCGTCATTGCGTTTGAAAGTCTGCTGCGTAAGCTGCTTTGTCAGCCTGAGCCGCCTGTCGTTTGCTTTCTGCTCATTCGCAGTATGGATGATTATTCCTGCGAAAGCTTTATGCTGCCGCTTGCAGAACATTATGGATTGCCATGCGTTCGGCTGCGCAAAGGGCTGAATCCGGTTCTGGAGCGCGGCGAACTGTGCTGGGCAGATTACGGCGATCCGGAAAGCCATCCGACTGATGACGGACATCGTCTGCTTGCGGATTGTCTGCTGCATCTGATCAAAACTGCACAGTCTTTGCCGGATGAACCCCCAAAACCAATACCGGATCCGTGGCTGGACGCGCCCTATCAGGCGATGCGGTATGTATTGCCGGATGCAGATTGCTCTGCCGTGCAGACTGCTGCGCCGATCTGTCCGCGTCAGAATCATTCCTTTCCGACGGCCTTTCTGCTCTCGCCCGATACGGGCGGTATGCGAATGCAGATCGAATGCGAGGCGTTGCTCATCTTTTATGAAGCGCATCATCTGCCGGAATATGGCGCGTGCCGTATCATAATTGACGGCGAACCGTTCAATCCGCCGGTTCTGCACAGCAATTCGATTTATGGTTGGGGAAATGCAAAATATGTGATTGCCGTTCCACCGGGTTCGCGTGCGCTGCATACGGTGACGCTGGAGCCGACCGAAGGGAATTTCTATGTGCTCGGCTTCGGGATATGCTGAAAATATATTTTTTATTATAGTATGATAGACCATGCCGTATATCATCCATGCTGCGGATGGAATAGATTGCACAAAATGCCTCTATGATGTATAGATATGAAATAATAAGCAGTGAACTGACTCCGCTGGAATTGCGGAGTCAGTTTCATTTTCATCTGAATATTCTGATACTTCCTGTTTGCAAGGGTTATTGCTTTCTTCACCAAATTTACACTTGACAATTTGGGCGAAATGCTGTATAATGTTTCGTTGTGAACAGTTGCGGTTCCATCGTCGAAAGGCGTTAGCTGTTCTATATTTCTATATTGATTGCAAAAGAGGTGAGGGATGACATGGAAAATCAGACAATGATTGCGCTGCGTATGGTCAATATGGGGATTCGCAGGCAAATGGAGTCCTTCCGCAGCCGGAACGGTTTGGACGCGTCCGCCGGCGTGACCGGCTGGGTGCTTGGTTATCTGGCAGAGCATGAAAATGAGGATGTTTATCAGCGCGATCTGGAAAAGGAACTGGGCGTTTGTCGCTCGGCAGTCTCCAGAATTGTTGCCGCGCTGGAAAAGTCAGAGCTGCTTGAACGCAGCCGCGTTGCAAGTGATGATCGTCTGAAAAAACTGATTCTGACCGATCACGGCAGAGCCTGTACCGAACAGATCCGCGCGGAATGCAGTCGGATGGAAGCGCTGCTGACGCGCGGTTTTACGCCGGAAGAAACTGCGCAGATGCGGCTGTATTTACAGAAAATGCAGCAAAATCTCAAGGAACCATACTGAAAGGAGCGTTTTTACTGATGATTCGTACTATCATACGCTGCTTGCGGGAGTTTAAATTGCCGACGATTATCACCATACTCTTTATGACGGGTGAAGCCGTCATTGAGGCTGTGATACCGTTCATTACCGCAAGACTCGTGGATAATCTGACAAATGATATTGCGATGCCCGTTCTGCTGCGGACGGGATTGATTCTTGTTGTTCTGACGCTGATTTCGCTGTTTTTCGGCGGTGCGGCAGGCGCGACAAGCGCAAAAGCTTCCGCCGGATTTGCGAAGAATGTTCGTCACGATATTTTCGAGAAAGTTCAGACTTTCGCATTCAGCAATATTGATAAGTTCTCATCGTCATCGCTTGTCACGCGTCTGACAACTGATATCAATAATGTACAGATGGCGTTTATGATGATGATTCGTATTGCAGTGCGTGCGCCGCTGATGTTGATTTTCTCGATCATTATGGCGTATATCATGGGCGGCAAGCTTGCAGGTACATTTGTGGTTGTCATTCCGGTTTTGGTCTGCGGTCTGCTTGTGATCGCAAAGTACGCGATGCCGGCATTCCACCGCGTTTTCCGGAAGTACGACCGCCTGAATGAATCCATTGAAGAAAATGTCCGCGGTATGCGCGTTGTCAAGGGCTTTTCGCGTGAGGAATATGAAAAGAAAAAATTCCATACCGCTGCCGAGGATATTTGCGCCGATTTCACAAAGGCAGAGCGTATCGTTGCACTGAACGGCCCGATCATGCAGATCTGTCTCTATTTCAATATGGCGTTCATTCTGCTTGTCGGTTCTAAAATTATTATCAATGGCGAAAGCGAAATCAATGTCGGTGAAATGTCCAGTATGCTGACCTATGGCTTCCAGATTCTCATGCAGCTTATGATGCTCTCAATGATCTATGTGATGCTGACCATGACCGCCGAGTCCGTCAAGCGTATTTCCGAGGTGCTGCAGGAGGAAGCGGATATCCATAATCCGGAAAACGCCTGCGAAATGGTTGCGGATGGCAGCATCGTCTTTGAAAACGTCAGCTTTAAATATTCGCAGAAAGCAAAGAAATTTGCGTTGTCGGATGTGGATATCAAAATCCCATCGGGTGCGACCGTCGGTATCATCGGCGGTACCGGCTCCGGTAAATCAACCTTTGTCCAGCTCATCCCGCGGCTTTATGACGCAACGGAGGGCAGCGTCAAGGTGGGCGGCGTAGATGTCCGCAACTATGATCTCAATGTACTGCGCGATGCCGTCGCTATGGTATTGCAGAAAAATGTGCTGTTTTCCGGTACGATCCGTGAAAATCTGCGTTGGGGCAATGCGGACGCGTCGGACGCAGATTTGATTGAAGCCTGTACGCTCTCGCAGGCGCATGACTTCGTCAGCGCGTTTCCGGAAGGATATGACACCATGATTGAACAGGGCGGCACAAATGTCTCCGGCGGTCAAAAGCAGCGCCTTTGTATTGCGCGCGCACTGCTAAAAAAACCGAAGATCCTTATTCTGGATGATTCTACGAGCGCGGTCGATACGAAAACAGACGCTTTTATCCGCGCCGGCTTCCGCAAGTTTATCCCTGAGACAACGAAGATTATTATTGCCCAGCGAATTGCATCCGTACAGGACGCAGATCTCATTCTTGTGATGGAAAACGGCAGAATCGCTTCTGTGGGTACGCATGATGAATTGATGCAGACCAGTGAAATCTATCGCGAGGTCTATGAGCAGCAGACGAACGGAGGTGACAACGATGCCGCGTAATACAAAAGGCTACGGCGCACCGCGCAAACCAGGCGACGCCCTCAAATCTATTCGACGGGTTTTGGGTTTGCTGAAACAGTTTTATCCTAAGCTTTTACCTGTTACGTTTGTTTGTATTCTGTTTTCATCAGCTACATCGTCCGTTCCGGCGATCTTCCTGCAAAAGGTGATTGCCGATATCCAGACGTATTCCGTCAGCGGAGACTGGGAATCTGCAAAAGCAGTCATATATCCGAAGGTCGGCGTGCTGATTACCCTCTATGTGTTGTCTATTATGTGCATTACGCTCTGGCAGCAGCTTGTCGCAATCATGACGCACGGCTTCCTGAATAAAATGCGCTGTAAGCTGTTTGACAGTATGCAGAATCTTCCCATTCGCTATTTTGACACGCATAAGCATGGCGATATCATGAGCCATTATACAAATGATATCGACACATTGCGACAGATGATATCGCAGGCGCTGCCCTCTCTCATACAGGCTGGCTCAGTTGTCGTGTGCGTCTTTGCGATCATGCTGTATTACAGCGTATGGCTGACGCTGGTTGTTCTGGCGGGTGTATTTGCGATGCTCATGGTTTCCAAGAAGATTGGCGGCGGCTCAGCAAAATACTTTATCCGGCAGCAGGCGGCGGTCGGCAAGACCGAGGGCTTTGTACAGGAGATGATGCACGGTCAGAAAGTCGTACAGGTATTCTGCCATGAGGCGAAAACGCAAAAGGACTTTGACGAGGTAAACGATGCTCTCTATGAGGATATGTACCGCGCAAACGCTTATGCAAATGCGTTGGTTCCGATTATCATGAATATCGGAAATGTACTGTATGTTATCATCGCAACAATCGGCGGCGTGCTTTTGCTGACCCATGCGCCGAATTTATCACTCTCCGGATTGCCGCTCAGCATCAGTATCGTCGTGCCGTTCCTCAATATGACCAAGCAGTTTACCGGTAATCTGAATCAGGTGACGCAGCAGATCAATTCGGTTGTAATGGCAGTTGCCGGTGCGGAGCGCGTCTTTGCACTGATTGACGAAGCGCCGGAAGCCGACGATGGCTATGTAACTATGGTGAATGTCCGGACTGCCGCTGACGGTACTGTGACAGAATCCGATGAAATTACGCATGAATGGGCTTGGAAGCATCCGCATACCGCAGACGGTACGATCACATATACGCCCCTGCGCGGCGAGGTCACGCTGGATAGCGTCGATTTTGCTTACGAGGAGGGCAAGGACGTTCTGCACGATGTCACGGTGTTCGCAAAGCCCGGACAGAAGGTTGCTTTTGTTGGTGCAACGGGTGCCGGTAAAACCACGATCACAAACCTGATTAACCGTTTCTACGATATCGCAGACGGCAAGATTCGCTATGACGGCATCAATATCAATAAAATCAAAAAAACCGATCTGCGTCGCTCGCTCGGCATTGTCTTGCAGGAGACCAATCTCTTTACCGGCTCTGTCATGGAGAATATTCGCTATGGCAGACTGGACGCAACCGATGCGGAATGCGTTGCTGCGGCAAAACTCGCAGGTGCGGATGATTTCATTACTCGTCTTCCGGATGGCTATGATACGCTTCTCAGCGGCAATGGCGCAAATCTTTCGCAGGGACAGCGTCAGCTGATCGCGATTGCACGTGCTGCGGTTGCAGATCCGCCGGTCATGATTCTCGATGAAGCAACTTCCTCGATTGATACGCGTACCGAAGCAATCGTGCAGCGCGGCATGGACGCTTTGATGAAAGGCAGAACCGTCTTTGTCATTGCGCACCGCTTGTCAACCGTCAAGAATTCCGATGTCATTATGGTACTTGATCACGGCAAAATTATCGAGCGCGGCAGCCATGAGTCTCTGCTCGAAAAGAAGGGTACCTATTATCAGCTTTATACCGGCGCGTTTGAGCTGGATTAACGGGAAGGGAATCAAAATACTATGCTGGAAAAACTGCTGCTGTTTGTCGTGAAGCTGTTGCCGAAGCCGCTGAAAAATCTCTGCGACAAATACGAACACGCCATGCGTTACTGCTATTACGGCGCGTGGACGACGCTGATTTCAATTCTCACCAAGTTTATCGGCAAATGGCTGTTCCTGCTTGTCGGCTTGTCGGTTGCGACGCAGAAGATCCCAAATTCGATCAATACAGCGATCTCATGGATTATCAGTGCGATATTCGCCTTTGTCGTCAACAAGAAATACGTGTTCTACAGCGAAAGCACGGAGAAATCCGATGTGCTGCGTGAAGCAGCGACCTTTTTCGGTGCACGCGGATTCACGTTCTTTCTGGAATGGGGCATCATGCTGCTGCCGACGATCTTCGGTTGGAATTATAATGCTATGGTGATTCTATCACAGTTCATCATCTTTGCGCTGAATTATATATTCAGCAGGCTGCTTGTCTTCCGCAAAAAAAATACTCCAGCCGATACTGCTGGAAAATAAATCAATAAAAGCCGTGAATCTGCTGTGATTCACGGCTTTCGTTTTTGATATATCAGGAAATTGTCGTTCCTTTTTTACCGGATTCCTTTTGGATCGGCTTTTCGCTGCTGCCGCGATCGGTAAAGACGCGTGTTTCGTCGTCCGCTGCGAAATCCTCTGCTTCCGGATTTTTCTCTCCCGTATCCTCGTAATACGGATTGATAACGTAATTCTGAATCACCGGATAATGCACAAACATGACAAGATATCCAATGATGGCTGCCGGATAAAATGCAAGCAGAAACATAAATAAACTGTTAATCTGTATCAGCAGGACTAAAAGACCGAGCATGAGCGCCGCACAGACGGTTGTTAGGAGACATTCTTTTAACGATAATCCCACAAGCATGAACGAATTCTTCAGAACCGTTTTCGGTTTGAGCGTGGTTGCTGCCTGCAATGCCATGATATAGTAATTCATGAACAGCAGAATCGCTGCGACCGCAAGTGAGATACCGTATATGATATAAAAGGCTTTGCTGCCGGTCTGCTTGGCAAGCTGCGGATATACATGATATCCGGCGGTTGCGGACGCAATCACAATCGCGTCTAAAATCCAGTATAGCAGTGCTGCGCGAAAATTCTGCGCGAATCCCTTTTTGAATTCCTCGCCAAGGAAGAACGCCTTGTCCAGTACAATCAACCGCTGTACGCGCGCACAGCCTGCAAGCGTCGGCCCTTCAATCAGAAATTGCACAATCAGAAGGAAAATTGTCATGGCGTTTGTGAATTTGTTATTCGTTTCTATGAACACAATCGCTGAAAGCAGCAGCGGCATATGCAGCGCCATATAAATCATATTCAGCGTCATAATTTTGCCGAAGTTTCGGCGGAGCAGCTCCCAGAATCGGAAGAACGGCTTTTTCTTCGGCGCGTTCGGGTCAATTCCGGGACCGGTATTCTGATAATTATGAAAAAGTCCCAAGGGTTACACATCCTTTCGACGTATTTTATACAAGCAGCATATCGTTGAACAGCCAGAGCAGAAGCGTGTGCATACCGCCTGCAAGCAGCGCCAGCAGGAGACAGGCAAGCATGGAACTGAGTCTGTCATCGGTATTGTCCTCTGCCGCAGCATGGCCGCGCAGCAGATAACCTGTCATGCGATTGGAGAGCCTGATGGCGTCGCGCGTCGCATAGCATAGCAGCAGAATACTGCAAAAGCTGTAGGGGAGCAGCAGTACCATACAGATGCATACTGCGTCTCGCAGCGGATATTCTGATAAACACGCGCCTGCCGCAATTCCAAATGCAGCGCCGCGTGAGAGCAGCAGAAGCATTGCCACCGGCTGACCAAATGCGGAAAATCCGCTTAGCCAAACGCCTGTCAGCAGAATCAGCAGGGGACAGAGCGCTGTACGCAGAACATCCCCAAGCGATCTTGCCGCGTCGGACAGCAGCAGCCCCTGCGTCAGAATAAAATGTTCCGTACAAGCAGGAACCGCGCTCGAAAGCATTGTTCCGAGTCCGACGCCAAGTAATGCCCAGAAGGTCAGCAACCGGATCGGATCAGGCTTGCGGAAAAACGCTTCTTTGAGAAGACTTGTCCGCGCAGACATCGTGTGATACAGCAAATCGTGCATTGGTTTCATACGCATCCCTCCGAGATTACCATATGCGGCAGAGATGCAAAATATGTCTGTCTGTTCGGAGATTATTTCTTTCGTTCTGCACCGGCAAGCTCGTAGGCGCGTGTTGTGCAGGCATCGCAGCAGCGGCTGACCGTTTCGGTCAATTCTCCCTGATAAAGCTGATCGAGACCGGCAAGCGTTGTGCCGCCCGGTGAGGAGACCATTTTGATGAGTTCGTCAATCGTGTATCCGGAATCGGTCATCATCTTTGCCGAGCCGATCATTGCCTGCGTAAAGAGGCGCAGGGCGGCGCCGTCGTCAAGCCCTTCGTTTTTCGCAAAATCCAGAAATCCCTTGGCATATAAATAAAGAAACGCAGGACTGGAACTGTTGACTGCGATGATTTCCCGCATTTTGGTTTCCGGAATTTCTTCGGCGATGCCGCAGGTTGCGAACATCTGCATAGCAATCGAGAATTCTGCGTCTGTGATGCCGCTGCATTTTGCTAGCGCGGTTGCACCGTGACCAAGCATCAGCGGTGTATTCGGCATACAGAGGATGATACGCGCATTGGAAATCGTGTGGCTGCGAATGAATTCCGCGGAAATTCCAGCACAGATCGAGATAACGACCTGTTCGCTGCGGAGCGTCAGCGTATCCAGCACGCTGCCGAGCACCTGCGGCTTCACGGCAAGGACAAGATAATCCACGGTATCGCAGAGTGTCTGTGCAGATTCGCAGGGCTGAATGCCGACATCAGCGAGCGCTTGGCATTTTTCCGCGTCCGTATCAAAGGCGAAAATCTGCGTGATTACACCGGATTTGCATAGCTCAGACGCAGCAATGCCGCGCATCATTGCAGCGCCCATATTGCCGGCGCCGAGAAATCCGAGTTTGATCTGTGTAGACATATTAGCTTCCTTCTTTTATCAGATTTTCTGCTGCATTGCGAAATGCGCAGTAATAATATAGCGAGCCGAGACCGACGACGTTGTTTCCGGTATCGAGCGCCGCATGGACGGCGTCCTCGACGGATTTGCAGGCATCTGCCGGAATACCAGCCGATGAGAATACATTTGCAAGCTTATTTGCGTCCAGTGCGCGCGGATTGTCCGGCGTTATGGTATAAATTTTCGCGGCGAGCTGGGAAAGCAGCGCCGGATATTGTTCATATTCCTTATCTGCCATCACGCCGATCACAAAGGTCAGAGAATGATTTGCGCCGAAGCAGTGCTTCAGTGTTTCAGCGGCTTTCTGCATCCCATCAGGATTGTGCGCGCCGTCGAAGATCACATAGGGATTTCTGTGCAGCACCTCCATGCGCGCAGCCCAGCGGCATTCCGCAAGACCATATCGGACTGCGTTCTCTGGAATTTGCACACCCTGTTCACGCAGCATGGAAATTGCTTTCAGGACGGTTGCCGCATTTTCCGGCTGATAGGCGCCGGAAAGACCAAGCCGCAGCGCGCCGTATTCCCGACTGATACAGTCCGTACCTTCCGGCGTCATATTCGTAATTTCGAGTGTTTCATCCGGCTGATACAGCGGCGAATGCAGTTTTTTTGCCGTATCACGGATCACATTCAGAACCGCTTTGTTCCGACAGCCTGCCAGAACCGGACGGTTTGGTTTGATAACGCCTGCTTTGTGCGCGGCGATTTCCTGCAGCGTATTGCCGAGATATGCGCAGTGATCTTTCCGGACATTTGTGATTATGGAAAGCAGGGGTTTTTCGATGATATTGGTACAGTCGCTGTCGCCGCCCATACAGCATTCGATCACGGCGTATTCGCAGTGTTCCGCTGCAAACATCTGATAGGCAGCCGCGGCGATGATTTCAAATTCTGTGGGGAGATCGGACATCTGTTCCGCCTGCTCCTGAACCGTCGTCAGCGTTTGCGCAAACTGCTGTGGTGAAGCGGTTTTGCCGCCTATCCGGAAGTATTCATGCGGTGAGCAGAGCGCAGGAGAGGCAAAGTGTCCGGTTTTGTATCCGGCAGCTTGTAAAACCGAAGCGAGCATCGCTCCAACGGATCCTTTGCCGTTCGTGCCGGCGATATGGATAATCTGCATTTGCTTCTGCGGATTGCCGAGGCGTTTGATCAGTTCCGTGACGCGTTCCAGTCCAAGCTTATAGCCGCGTCCGGCAGCCGCTTTGAGATACGCGATTGCTTCGGCGTCATTCATTTTCTGCCGAGCCTTTCGATCTGCGCGGCGAATGCCTTATTGGAAAGCAGGACGGTAATGAGCAGCGATTCGACCGTTCCGATCACGAGATAGAGTGGTACACGCAGCGCGATCTGCGGCAGCGTATAATGATAATAGAGCGCCAAACCGACGGACTTGATGAGCATAGAGCCGCATATATGCGTACACAGCACAGTTACAAGATTGTGGAGCAGTCCTTCGGGCAGACGCGGTACAGCGAACGAGGGGATTCTGCGGAACATCAGACCGGAGATCAATCCGATGCAGCCAGCACCGATCGTAATAATCGGGTTAATCGTATAGCCGACCATCAGGCAGCCGATGAGATCTGCGAGAATGCCGGTCAGGCAACCTGCCGGACCGCCCAGAAACATACCGGCCATGAGAATCGGCAGATTTTCAAAGCTGATGCGGAAAGGTCCTGCATTGAACGCGAGAAACTTTCCGAAAATGATGCTCAGTGCGGCGAGCATCGCCATGACTGTGAGGACGCGGACATCCTTCAGGGATGCGGCAGCGGTACGGGAATTCTTCATAAAAATACACTCCTTTGCACAATTACCCTGAATGCACAAAGGAGTGTGATATTTCCCTTATGCCTCAGCGGGATGCGAAAACTCCACCGCAAGCGTTCTGCTGACGCTTTTCGTCCATTCGACAACTCCCCGTTCGAATGGCACTTCACGCGGAATTTTCTACTCTGCGGCAGAGACTATGCCTCTGCCCGGCATGATTTTGGATTGGCAATGCTGCCAGTATTTGCTTAGATACTGATTATTTTCGTCAGATCGTAAAGATCATCCTCAAACGGCTTCGTCATCTTGAGCGCTTCCTGAATATCGTAATCGACAAGCTTTGTGCCGCGGACGCCGACAACGCGGTTACCGATGCCCTGCTCCAGCAGATTTACAGCATAATTACCCATCTGGCTTGCGAGAACTCTGTCACGTACTGTTGGCGAACCGCCGCGCTGTACATGACCGAGAATCGTTGCACGGGATTCAATGCCGGTCTTTTCCTGAATTGTCTTTGCGATTTCCTCGGAATGACCGACGCCCTCCGCTACAATTATAATGAAATTCTGCTTGCCGATTTTACGGCTTGCCTGCATTTTCTCAATGATTGTATCGAGATTGTATTCCCGTTCCGGACATAAAATCTCAACTGCGCCGCAAGCAACGCCGGTATTGACGGCAATATAACCTGCGCCTCTGCCCATAACCTCGACGATGGAGCATCTATCGTGGCTATGGCTGGTATCGCGGAGCTTGTCAACAAGTTCCATAACGGTATTCATTGCGGTATCGTAGCCGATCGTGAAATCGGTACTGGAAATATCGTTGTCGATCGTTCCGGGAATACCGATGCAGGGAATGCCGTGTGCGGAGAGATCGCCAGCGCCGCGGTAGGAGCCGTCGCCGCCGATCACAACAAGACCCTCGATGCCAAGCTCTTTACAAGCCGCAACGCCCTTCAGGACGCCTGCTTCTTCCTTGAATTCTGCGCAGCGAGCGGAGAACAGCTTAGTACCGCCGCGCTGAATGATGGACGAAACTGAACGCAGATCCATTTCATATACGTCGTGGTTCAGCAGACCGTTATAGCCTCTGTTGATACCGATGACGGACATCCCTTGGTAAATCGCGGTGCGGACAACCGCACGGATTGCAGCATTCATGCCCGGCGCGTCGCCGCCGCTTGTCAGAACACCAATTCGCTTCATAGTTTTTATCCTCCTCGTGATTGCATACCATGCTATAAGCGCACAGCAGCATCCTTTTTATATCATGCATAATCTGCCGATTACTATTTTACTACTTTTTTTCGCTTTCGTCAAGTACAAAAGACTGCTTTTTTCGGCTTTGTTTCCAAATTGTTACATAATCAGCGAACTGGATGCAGGGGACGCTCAGATTCAATGCAATTCCATGTGCCGATGGCGAAGATTCTTTTCTGTTTCGTATTTGCGTTTGGTTGCAAGTCCACCACGGATATGGCGCTCCTGCTTATTTTTTTCGATGATCTCGCGAACCTGTGCGGACAGTCCGGCGTGCAGCTTTGGGAGCCGGACTGTAATATCCTTATGTACGGTTGATTTGGAAACGCCGAATACTGCGGCGGTGCTGCGGACGGTTGCCGAATGCTCTGCGATATAGGTGCCGAGCCGCAGGGCGCGGTCGTCGAGCATATCAGCTTCAGTACGCGTGGGAGAATAGGGCTGTTTACGCAATCTGCTCACTCCTTGTTTGCTGGACGCCGCAGACGAGTGTACGGCGTCCTGTCTGCTACACCATATGCAGATTGACGCGGTTTCATGATTTATGATGTTGATATATCTCTATGGAAAGGAATTGCGGAGGCTGTTCGGATGTTTTTTAAAATACAGCAAAAACCGTCCAATGTACTTCTCAGCACATTGGACGGCCAGTTTGTCGAGAAATTTACGGGTGCACACACTGAAGGTGAAATAAAAGTTTTGGTCGAGCTTGTTCAAAAGCTCGCGGGTTCTAAGGGCGCTGCCCTTAGTCGCACTCCGCAGAGTGAGAAACTCCACATTTTGCGTTCTGTTTCGAGAAGATAGGGGTTTGGGGGAAGTGCCCCATTATTGATCTCTATACCTCTCTTGTGTGATTCTAAATCAGAACAGAGGACTTTATCTACAAGCTGACCGTCCAATGTATTTCTCAATACACTGGACGGCAAAATGAATACCAATACAAATCGTATAGATTGAACTGCGGCTTATTTTTTCAATGCAGCAAAAGCGTGATCGACAGTTTCTTGTTCGCAGGGTTTTGTGAATACGGATACAACCGGTACAATGAGAATGGAAAGAATCATCAGCAGAGCGCCTGCATTGATCGGTGATGCGAGATTGAGCGGCAGCGACGCCGCCCACTTGACAAAACCGGAACAGCTATCCTTGAAGAACGTGAATACGCACATATGCGACATAGTGGAAATGACGCCGAAAGCGAAACTTGTCCAGACGGCAGCCTTTGTTGTTTTTTTGCTGAACAATCCCCAGAGGAACGGGCCGAGGAATGAGCCGGAAAGCGCACCCCATGAATAGCTCATAAGCGTTGTGATTGCGGCGTTCTTGTTCATTGCGAGGATAACGGAAATCAGCAGGAAGAATACGATCAGTACACGCATCGTAATAAATTCCTTTTTATCGTCCATTTTGCCCTTGGAAGCCGGACGGATAAGGTCGTGCGCGAGCGTGGTTGAGGATGTCAGAACGAGCGCGGAAAGCGTTGAGAGCGACGCGCTGAGTACCAGAACAACGACCAGTCCGATCAGCAGCGGCGGCAGCGCTGTTTGCAGCATATTCGGTACCATTGCGTCAAATTCAAGTTTGCCGTTGGAGAGCGTCTGGATGACGTTTGTACCGACGCCCTGACCGTCCTTTGTCGTGTTGAACAGTCGGGTGAAGCCGCCGAGCAGATAGCATCCGCCGGAGACGATCAGGCAGAAAATCGTTGAAATGACCAGACCGCGCTTAATATCTTTTTCATCGCGGATTGCGTAGAATTTATGCGTCATCTGCGGTAATCCCCATGTACCGAGCGAGGTCAGGATTACAACGCCAAAGAGATTGATCGGATCCGGTCCGAAAACTGATGCGAGCTTGCCATCCGGTACGGCAGTGACTTGCTTGAGCATTTCAATCGAGCTGCCAAAACCGCCGTTATAATTGAGAATGCAGATCACAACCGCAGAGATGCCGACAAGCATGATGATGCCCTGAATGAAATCGTTGACCGCTGTTGCGGAGTAGCCGCCGAGTACAACGTAAATTGCACTCAGAACCGTCATCGCAATCATGACATACTGATACGCATTCTCAGAGGTAAGGCTGAATGCCATCGCAAACAATCGCGAAAGACCATTATAAACGGAAGCGGTATACGGAATCATAAACAGAAAGACGATGACTGCCGCTGCGGTTTTGAGCTTGGAGCTGCCATATCGCTTCATAAAGAAATCCGGCATGGTTTTTGCTTCCAGATGCTTTGTCATCAAACGGGTTCGCTTACCGAGAACCATCCAAGCAAGCGTTGCGCCGATCAGCGCGTTGCCGATGCCAATCCATGCCGCAGATACGCCGTAGCTCCAGCCAAACTGTCCGGCATAGCCGATGAATACGACTGCCGAAAAATACGCTGTGCCAAATGCAAATGCAGTCATCCATGGACCGATCTTGTTGCCGCCGAACACAAAGTCATTGACGCTTTTTGTCTTTCTTGAAGTGATAAAGCCGATTGTAATCATGACAGCGGCATAAATCACCACTACGACAAGCGTGATAATCTGGGATGGTGACATAAGAAGCCTCCTAAATAGAATATAAGTAGTATACTGGGAAAGCTGTTGTTGCTTTTACGCTTTGATGTTTTTATGCTATACAGCTTTAACGCAGCAAAGCAATTATAACATATCCGACCGGATTTGTCAAGCGCCGCCAAAAAATTGTGATATTCTACAAAAGCAAACGCGGATAGTATGTGCAATTTAATAAATTCGCGTATTCTCTATAACTATATGTAATATTTCACAGTAATTCTACCACGATTTATGAGAGAAGCAGCCAAGGTTTGTATCAAGAAATGCCAAAAAATATGAACAAATATCTTTGGGCGATTTTTACAAAAAATGTCTTTTCGATTATACACTTCCGACAAAGTTTCAAAAAACTCTTTACAAGAAACCAATCTTGTATTATAATGTACTCAAAGGGAGACTGCGTTGCAGCGCAGTAATATCCCGAAGAAACTAATACAGCTTGTATAATGGACATGAAAACGCTGGAATTACCGTTGTTTTCGCATAAAGCTGCATCAATCCTGCAGCCGTTTGCAAAAACAAAGTGATTCGGTGCGCCTTTTATGCTGCATTCTTGAGCTGTATCCGCTTTCTGGACAAATATAAGCGCAGCTCGTACTGGCTGCGGTTATATACTAAAAAAACGGGAGGGTTTTTTATGCACAGAAAATCGAAACTGATCGTTGCAGGCCTCATGGCTCTGACAATGGTCGCGCCGACAGTCGCAAGCATTGCACCGATGACTGTATCGGCAGGTCAGGTTCTGGGTGAAAGCGACTTTACTCATAAGGCGCTTCCTTGGCATACCTGCGAATCTAGCCCCGCAAAGCAGAACTTTAAGATCGAAGACGGCGCATTCCACATCACGGTCGTTACCGGTGAAGGCGCTGACGGCGCAAAGTGGGATCTGCAGTTCCGTCACAGAAACCTGAATTTCAAGGCGGGTCACACCTATGAAATCAGCTGCAAGGTTAAGGCTAAGCGTGCCGGCATGGAGCTTTGCTCTAAGATCGGTAATACAAAGGGTGACGAAGAATATTGCGATCTGAAGGATGGCAAGTTTGTCCTTGGACCGGCTTTTAACGGCGAATGGGGCAATGCTGTCAAACTGACGACAGAATATCAGACCTTTGAGGGCTCCTTTACTCCTACAAAGGATCTCGAAGCTGTTGAGTGGGCATTCCACTATGCAAAGGGTTCCAAGAACAACTACGGCGGTAACGCTGAGGACGGCGATGAGCTTTGGTTCGATGATATGTCGATCATCTGCACGAGCTGCAACGAATGCGACGCGGATCCGAATGAGCGCTATGGCGCGATCAGCCGTGACTACAGCGGTCTGGAGAATAACTATATCTCCGTAAACCAGCTCGGTTATTTCCCTGAGCTGAAGAAGATTGCCGTTCTCGGCGATAACAAGGGCGACGTTTTCCATGGCGCAACCTCTATCTCTCTCTCCGGCGCGCAAACATGGGAACTGGTCGACGCAAAGGGCGGCACTGTTGTTGCAACCGGCGAGACCACTGCTCCGGAATATGATGCTGACTCTCATGATAACGTCTGCAAGATTGATTTCTCCGATTACAAGACTCCGGGTACCTATTATCTCCGTATTAAGGGCAAGGAGTGGAGATCGTTCGAATTCAGAATCGCTGACGATATCTATACTGATAAGGATCACAACCTGCTGACCAATGCGATCAACTATTTCTATCAGAACCGTTCCGGTATTGATATCGAAATGGATTACATCACATCCTGTAAGGATCAGGCAGCACTGGCACACCAGGGCGGTCATAAGACGGACAAAGCTTACGTTCAGGACGCTTGGATCAACGAGTATGCTGCAAAGACCGATGCAAGCGGTACGCACGCTTCTTCCCAGATCACCGCAAACAAGGGTTGGTATGACGCTGGTGACCACGGTAAGTACGTTGTTAACGGCGGTATCTCCGTTTGGACGCTCCAGAATATGTATGAAAGAGCACTCCACTCTGAAGAAACCAAGAAAAAGTTTGCCAACGGTTCCGGTACAGTCGTAATTCCGGAAACTGATAATAAGATTCCGGATATCCTCGACGAATGCAAGTACGAGCTTGACTTCATTCAGGCTATGAAGGTCGATGCAAGCGAGCCGACTTGGGGTAAGTATGCAGGTCTGTACTACCACAAGCTCCACGACCATAAGTGGACTGGTCTTGCAACAAAGCCGTGGGACTATGAAGGCGCCGTATCCGAGGGCGGTTGGGACACCGTTCGTATCGTTAAGCCGCCAACATTCGCTGCAACGCTGAACTATGCAGCTTGCGCAGCACAGGCAGCTAGACTCTGGGCTCCGTATGATGAAGCACAGGCGAAGGAGTATCTCTCCACTGCAATCGAAGCTTTCGAGGCTTTTGATAAGCATTACTATGAGGCTACCGCTTCTGAGGAAACCAATAAAACTTCGTTGTACGCACCGATGTATCAGGCAAAGGGCGGCGGTCCTTACGGTGATAACGAGGTTCGCGATGACGCTTACTGGGCAGCTTGCGAAATCTTCATTTCTGCAAAGGAAATGGGCGATTCTGCTGCTGATACCTATCTCAGCAAGCTTTCCAAGTATACGAATGCTTTCAAGGTAACAACCAGAATCACTGGTGGTGAGAACGCAAGTGGTGAGGGTTCCTATACCACGTTCAACTGGGGTAACACTGCTTCTGCTGGTTCCCTGTCTCTCGCTCTCCATAAGGATATCCTGACTGATGATCAGGTGTCTATCCTTGAGAGTTCCATCCTCGAAGCTGCTGACAGCTATATCGAGACCGAAAAAGATCAGGGCTACGGCATTCCGTATAAGTATGACGGTCCTGGCTACACTGACCCGAATAACCTCGATCCGAGCATCGTGATTAAGGGTTATGAGTGGGGTTCCAACTCCATGGTTATCAATAACCTGATCGTTATGGCATATGCTTATGACCAGACTCAGGATATTAACTATCTGAGCGGCGTTACGCAGGGTATGGACTATCTGCTTGGTACCAACCCGCTGTCCTTCTCTTTCATTACCGGTTACGGTAGCTACCGCGAGAAGAACCCGCACCACAGATATTGGTCGAACGAGCTGGATAAGACCCTGCCGACTGCTCCGGATGGTATTCTCTCCGGTGGTCCGAATGCAGGTCTCCAGGATCCGTATGTCCGCGCACTCGCATTTATTCCGGGCGAAGATGATAACCCGTCTCAGAGATGCTTCGTTGACTCCATCGAGGCATGGTCTACGAACGAGGTTACCATCAACTGGAATGCTCCGCTTGCATGGATCACTGAGTTCCTGCAGAGCAAGGATGTAGAGTACGATTGGTCTAGCCAGGGTGGTACCACTACTGGTACAACCTCTACTACAACAGGTGATCCGACCGACGTTGACTGGGGTAATGTCAACGAATCCAAAGAGTCCACTCCCGAAGAACGCGTGGATGTTTCCGATGCTGTTCTGCTTGCTCGCTTCGTTGCTGAAGATGCTAGCGCGAAGATTTCTACGCAGGGTAAGCTGAATGCTGACGTTAACGCAAGCGGCAAGCCGGATTCTGAAGATACGGTTAAGATTCTGCGCTTCATCGCAAAGCTGATCCCGTATTCGGATCTTGGTTCTAAGGGCTAATTATTCTGTTTCAGATATAAGAAACTGAATCATGAAAACAGGGCACGTCAATTTGACGTGCCCTTGTTTTATGTATTGGTTGTGGTCGAAGTAGCAGTTGTTTCACAGCTGCTTTCTGTGAATGCGGTTTCATTTGTAGATACAGTGGTTTGAACGTCGGATGTTTCTATTGTGCTCTGTATGACCTTAAATTCGGAAAATGTCAGCTTCAGTGGCTGCGATGGTAAATCAAATATAAGCGGTTCGCCGGATTGTGCAAATGTTAACGTATAGTTGCCGCCGGCACAGGTGCCCTGATAGCACCAGTTGCCATCCTCCTGCTGCGTACAGGGGAGTGATTCAGCGGCATCGGCTGCGTCAAGAGCTTCTGTTACGATTCCAAGCATATTTTTTGCTGGAAGCGCGGACTTCGGTATTGTAAATGCAAGTCCTTTGTAGCTTGCGCTGACTGCGTTTCCGTCAAAGCTGAGGACAACGCCGGATAGTGCTGCCGGTTCGGAAAATGTTGCGTCCCATACCGCGTCTCCAATACGCGTCAGATGCAGACCGGCGGTTTGTGATTCGCCGTATTCGAGCAGAATATCTGCTTCGTAGGACTCGGCGTGAAGCGGCTGAAATGTCGCGTCATTCTGCGGCATATCGCAGCCCTGTAGGAAAATTGCCGCAGGTACGCAGAAAAACAGGGCATTTCTCAGTGTTTTCAAATGTCTCATTGATAAGCCTCCAAAAATGATTTGCTTTTGACGACATTTATTTTACTGAGGAATGCCCTCTATCTTTATTCTTCAAATTCTCCGAATAGGACCGGGAGCTGTTGGAGCATATCACTAGGCAGCATGGCGCGTTTGGAAAATTCTGCTGCTGCACAATCACCGGCAAGTCCATGCAGATAGACGCCGATTTGTGCTGCGTGTTCCGGCTGAATCTGCTGCGCGGCAAGTCCTGCGATCATTCCGGCAAGTATATCGCCGCTGCCGCCCTTGCTCATACCGGAATTGCCGTTTGTGTTGATGCTCGCGTGGTCGGAGACGGCTACGATCGTTCCGGCGCCTTTTAGCACAACAATCGTATTCGGGAAGCGGTTTGCAAGTCGTTTTGCTGCGGTGAAGCGGTCTTTTTGAACCTCTTCGACAGTGCAGTGCAGCAGGCGTGCCATTTCACCGGGATGCGGCGTCAGCACAATCTTCGACTTTGCTTTCCGTAATATATCTATGCTGGAGACTATAGCATTTAGACCGTCTGCGTCTAAAATGATTGGACAATCAAGCTGTGGAATCAGCGCCTGTATCACTGCTTGGACTTCCGCCGATTGTCCAAGACCGCATCCAATCAGAATGCAGTTTGCCTGTTTGGCTATGCGGAGTATCTCCGGAATGGCGTTTTGCGTCAACATTCCGTTGGCGTCGGTGAGAAGCGGCTGAATGGTTGCTTCTGGTGCATACATCATGAGCATTCGGCATACGTCGGGGTCAGAGGCTAGACAGCAAAGCCCGACTCCGCAGCGAAGTGCTGCCTGCGTAGAAAGCAATGCTGCTCCGGGCATGGTGCGCGAACCGGTGACGCAGAGCAGTTTGCCGAACATTCCCTTATGACCATTTTGCGGACGAGCCGGCAGCAGCGTGCGGATCGTATCCATGTCAATATGCGTGATCGGATATTCGAGCGCATCGAATGCGCTTTCCGGCAGCCCGATATCAACAAGAAGAATTGCGCCGCAATGCTCTGAAAGCGGGGTGATAAAAAGACCAGTTTTGGCAGCGCCGAATGTCACGGTGATATGGCAATGCGGGGTACCGTCGGCGACTGTGCCGATCAAACCGGAACCGCCGCTCGGAATATCTACTGCAATGATTTGCTTATCGGGAGCTTCTGCGGCTGCGAACAATTCTTGAATCTGCGGACTCAGTTCCCCGCGGAAGCCAATGCCGAAGATGCCATCCACAATTAACCCGTGCGATTGGACTGCTTCCAGAATCTGCGCATGATCAGTCAGTACGGTGACGTGCTTCATGAGCTTATATTTGGTATAAGCGGTTCTTGTTTTTGGCACGCCTGAGACCAGACAGACAGTAATCTCGAATTGTTTCGCGAGATGTGTTGCCGCGACAAAGCAATCGCCGGCGTTGTTACCGTTTCCGCAGAGGAACAGAAGCCGATTCTGCTGGCTCTCGTTTGCGATGTGTGCAAGATGCGCGGCAAGACCGGTTCCAGCACGATTCATCATGATATCATAGGTGACGCCGGACTGATTTGCCATATCTTCCAGCTTCATCATTTCAAGCGGTGTGACCAGACGCATAGGATACTCCTTTTGTTTTATATATTATAATTATATTGCTTCGTATTACGCGTCGGTCGTTGAGGTTGCTTCCCAGCGGAATCCGAGCGTGCGTGGGAGATGCTTGGCGAGATAGAGCAGAATGTCATCGTTCGGCGTCCAGATGAGTCTGGTCTGACCGTAATCCGCATGGTCGAAGTCGGCATAAAATGCCGTATCATCCTGCGCGGAGCAGGCAAGCGCTTTTGTTGCGGAAGCTGAAATCGGCTCTGCCTCCTGCAATTTTCCGAAAGCTGTAAATTGTTTGATGGATACGGTCAGCAGAGGCTTACGTTTGCTTTGCGCCAGAATTTTAGTGATTTGCAGTTCATCGCCGGAAATGATATATTCATATTCGATATTGTTGTTGATCCAGAAATACCATGTGCCGAAGGCGAATGCTGCTGCGATGAACAAAAGCAGAAATTTTCCGCTTACAAGCGAGAATGCGACTGCGGCGATCGTCAGAGCTGCACCGCCTATGAGCATTCCATATTTTTTTCCTTGATTGTCGAGTTTCGGGACGATCAACTCCCGATAATCCGAACCGAGCATAGAATGAATCCTCCTTGGATATTTTAGTCAGCGATACGCACAGGTTTCGTTTTCAGGCTGTATTTCGCTGTCTTTCGCGGCTGCTGCGGCGCGTTCTCTTGCGTGCAGGGCTTTTTTTCGCGTATACATTTTCTGATCGGCGCGTTCAAAGAGCGCAACCGATGTTTCAAGCCGGTTAAATTCCGCGCTGCCAAAGCTGAATGTCACATGATACGGCAGAAAATCAAAATCAATTTCGGAGAATTCGCTGAACGCCTTTGCCATGATCTCCTCTGCATAAGCCAGATCGCCATGGAAAATGACTGCAAATTCTTCGCCGCCGTAACGGAAAACATCGCCGTGACCGTCACAGATTTTTTGGAGCGTCTGCGCCAGCGTGGTGAGAACAATATCGCCGTTTGCGTGTCCGTAGGTATCGTTCACGCGCTTGAAGCTGTCAATATCAGCAATGGAGACCGTCAGCGGCAAATTCTTTTGATTTGCTGCTGTCATGGCGTCGTCCAGCATGGGGTAGAAGGAAGCGTGATTGAGCAATCCCGTCATCAGATCACGGTTCAGACGGGAACGAATCTCCGTGATATCGTCGAAGGTCAGCAGCTTGCCGTGCTGTCCCTCTCCGTTTGTAAACTCGGTAATTTTACGCTGATAGGTATCTGTACCGACCTGAATCGTCGCATATTTCTCAGAACAGAGCTGCTTTAGGTCGAAGCGCTGCGAATGTACAAGCGGCATTCCAAGCGCCGGAATGAGCTGTATAGCCTTGCGATTTGCATAGACAAGCCGATATTCGCTGTCGAGGAATACAAGTCCTGTTGCCATATTCTGAAGCATTTCCTCTTTATTGAGCAGACCGTAACGGAAAATCGAAAACGTCACAAGCAGCGAGGCAATCGTGATGCCGATTGCAGCGATGTCGTAGCCGTATGACCAACCTGCCAGATAAATCAGGAGCAAGAAAAACGGTATGATACAGGCAAGCAGCAGAATTGTATTGTTTTGCTTTTCGCGCTTGCGGAGCGACGGTCGCTGATAGAGACAAAAACTGATGTAGACCATTGCAAGAATGGTATTATATGCAATATAAATATAATATACAGAGCCTGGAACGATATGCAGCAGTCCGTCTGCGCCGAGCGTCACATCCGAGTAAAAGAGATGGTTGTCTTCGTAGGTAAAGACAAGATAGAGTGTGATCAACGGAATCAGATAGAGCAGATATTGCCATAATCTGCCGACCTTTGCTTCATAATACCGCACCGCAAGTATCAACAGAAGCGGATTGACGAAAACTCTGCCGACATAGCCGAATTTGACGGCGTCTACCTTGGCGGCAAAGCCTGGCGTATTCAGTTCGACATAGTAGGAAAGCATAATCAGAATGGAGCAAAATAAACCGAGAATTGCAAATTCACGCAATGAGGTTTCATGCTGATCTGTCAGAATCATAATGACAGAAGCGCCGGTCAGCGCAAGCCCAACGATCAGGATACCGGATAGGATTACGCCTAGCATCAGCGTTCACTCCTTTTCATAGAATTTACGTAGAAAATTGTATACATATATATAATATCACAAATGCGCTGAAAAGTCAACGATAATACAGAGAAAAGATATGTACAACTTTATAAACATTCTGTGAATGAAAATAATTCCATGCCGTATCCGTACAGCGACAGATTCATCTTTGATACAATCTATCATAGAACGGCGATATTTGATACTTGCAATTTGATGTTGCAGCCGTTATAATCAAATCAGAAAATATACCGCCATATGATATTTGGAAAATAGGGGGATGCTTTATGAAGAAAAAATGGATTGCAGGACTGTGTTCAGCGATGCTGCTGATGAGCAGTGCGGCGGCAATTATGCCGGAGCATTTTATCGCACCCGATTATGCTGCAACGGTTTATGCCGCCGAGGAGGATTATCCTTGGAAGACCTATCTGAAAAATGACGCGAGCTGGTTCGGCAGCAGCGAGGCGCTCAAGATCGCAGACGAATGTATTCAGTATCAGGTTGCAAACGAGGGCGGCTGGCAGAAAGGCATGACAACTGCCCATACCGGCGACTGGGCGCATTCTACCATCGACAATGACGCGACAACTTCGCAGATTCGCTTTCTGATGCGCGCCTATCAGCAGACACGGCAGCAGAAATATCTCGACTGCGCCATGCGCGGCGTGGACTGTCTGTTCAAAATGCAGTACAGCAATGGCGGCTGGATGCAGTGCCTGAATACGCCCGGATCGTATCACGCGCATATTACGCTCAATGACGGCGCGTATATTCACGTATTGCAGATTATGAAGGAAATGAGCGGCAAATCCGGCGACTTTACCGCGATCAGCGACAGCTATGCGCAAAAAGCGAAGGAGTCGCTGAATAAAGGGGTTCAATGTCTGCTCGATATGCAGATTCCCGG
Organism: Oscillospiraceae bacterium; assembly: GCA_016296505.1. Lineage (GTDB taxonomy): Bacteria > Bacillota > Clostridia > Oscillospirales > Ruminococcaceae > Firm-04. Next base: position 61,167 of record JAEDJD010000010.1, on the reverse strand, counting down.
TGCGGCATGGTGTCAGCAGCATGACGAGTATTCTCTCAAGCCAACCTCTGCGCGCGCCTATGAACTGCCATCGAATTGTACAAGCGAAAGCGCCGGCGTAATCAATTTCCTCTATCAGTATGCAAAGGAGAATCCCTCGCGAACCGATATTCGTAAATCTGTCAATACCGCGATCGAATGGTTCAAAAAGGTGACGCTCTACGGCATCGAATTCGTGAAGTCCGGCGACGATAAAATTGTCAGACAAAATGCGAATGCCTCGCCGTTGTGGGCAAGATTTTATGAAATCGGTACCGATCGTCCACTGTTTTCCGATCGTGACAGTTCTGTGCACTACGATGTCATGGAGATTTCAAAGGAACGCAGAACCGGCTATGCGTGGTACGGCAACTGGGGTAAAAATGTCGTGAATCTGTCGCTGCTGCCGACCGATGGATCGTCCGATCCGCCGGAGCAGCCCGAACAGAAGCCGGAATACTCCGGTAAGCTGATTGCAAAGCTTGTTGTCAATGATACCGCAAACGGCGGCAACTGGGGCATTGAACCGGATTTCGGCGTTGGCTGCAAGATCTTCGGCGACCGCGATTATACAGTCACCGCTGACGGAAACAGCAGTTATAATTCGGGCGCAGAGTATATCAAAACCGCGTGCGATTCCAAGAAGTATTCCGGCGATCTGGCGACGCTGACCGCCGCAGAGGATCTGACGCTGAGCGTATTTATGGATGTGCGCGTGATTCAGGGACTCTCCAGCGATCAGATTCAGGCAAGCTGGCTCAAGGATTATACCCATATGCGGACGCAGCTGTTCAGCTCGAACGGCGAGGAATTTACCGTCTTTGTCCGCGATGTGAAGAAGGACGAGACTGTTACGCTCGGCAGCAATTTCACTTCGCAGAACTGTGTGAACTATTTTGCGGCGGTTGCCGAAAAGCCTGCCGATACAACTACGCCTACAACCGCCACAACAACTACCACCACGACTACCACGACAACTACCACCTCGACTTCTGCGGAAACTACAACAACTACCGTAACCGAAACAGAACCGCAAAGCGTTCAGCATGGAGATGTCAACTGCGATGAAAAGGTCGATGTTTCGGACGCGGTGCTGCTCGCACGCTTTCACGCGGAGGACGCAGCTGCTGTTGTAACGTCGCAGGGTAAGAAAAATGCGGATTGCGACGGCGTTTCCGGTCTTTCGAGTGGTGATGTCGTTATGATTCTGAAATATATTGCAAAAATCATTGAGGAATTCCCAGTGTGATTTGTGCAGTGCGACAAATTGCGGCGGCGTAACTTGACTTTTATGCCGCAATCATGTAAAATAAATAAGGATTGCAAGCGGAACTCCGGTTCTCACCGTCAGCAAAATGCAAAACGGTAATCTGATTCATGATCTCAAAGATCGCAATGCGGAAAATCGCAATGTGAGTTGATATGTCCATGAGCAGAGAGAGCAGCGGGAAATCCGTTCTGCACTCTCTGTTTTTTGTTTTCTTGAAACTTTTTAAGGAGGTGCTTGGCAATTAGCAAGCAGGAACTGCAAATCAATGAGGAGATCCGTGACCGTGAGGTGCTCGTGATCGACGCGGATGGCGAGAAAAAAGGCGTGATGTCCGCCAAGGACGCACAGAAGCTCGCATACGATCAGAATCTCGATCTGGTCAAGATCGCGCCGCAGGCGACGCCGCCTGTCTGCCGCGTTATGGACTATGGCAAATATTGTTTTGAGCAGCAGAAACGCGAGAAGGAAGCACGGAAGAATCAGCATACTGTGGAAATTAAGGAGATTCGTATGTTCTCCGCGATTGATACGCATGACTTTGAAACCAAGGTCGCACAGGGTAAGAAATTCTTGCAGGGCGGCGATAAGGTGAAGGTTTCTGTGCGGTTCCGGAAGCGTGCCATTGCACATCCGCATCTGGGCGAGGAGCTGCTCAACCGTTATCGCGATGAGATCGGCGACGTTGCTGTGGTCGATAAACCGCCGAAAATGGAAGGCAGAGCGATCGTAATGTTTATGTCTCCGAAGCAGAATAAGCCGGAAAAAGCTGATAAATCAGCCAAAAAGCAGAAGCAGCAGGAGGCGAATGCCGAAAAATCGGCAGAATAAGTGAAAAATGAAGGATATGCAGCGTCTGTGAGCAGCAATGTGCGCATTGCCTGACGTTATCATATTACAACGAAATTACAAGGAGGACGAATCCATGGCAGCCGTTAAGGTTAAAAAGATTAAGGTTAAGACTCACTCCGGTGCGAAAAAGCGTTTTCAGGTCACCGGCAGCGGAAAGGTCAAGTTCCAGCACGCTTACAAGCGTCATCGCCTCGTATCGAAGGATAAGAAGGTTAAGCGTATCGCTAGAAATACCGGCGTTGCAAGCGTGGCGAATGCAGCAACGATCCGCGAGATGGTTCCTTACAAGTAAGCGGAACCCTTACTGAAACTGAACTGAATGCCGCAGATGCTGCGGCAGACGATTGATTACGGAGGTAAAACGAAATGGCTCGTATTAAGGGCGCTATGATGACGCGCAAGAGAAGAAATAAGGTCCTGAAGCTCGCAAAGGGCTACTGGGGCAGCAAATCTAAGCACTTCAAGATGGCAAAACAGGCTGTCATGAAGTCCGGTCAGTATGCTTATATCGGCAGAAAGCAGAATAAGCGTTTCTTCCGCAGACTGTGGATCACCCGTATTTCTGCAGCTTGCAAGCTCAATGGCATGAACTATTCTACGTTCATGAACGGCTGCAATAAGGCTGGCATCACCCTGAATCGTAAGATGCTCTCCGAGATTGCGATTCACGATCCCGCTGGCTTCACTGCAATTGCTGAAAAGGCAAAGGCTGCTCTGTAATGCATGATATCAAACACGCTCTCTCGGAATCGTTAGAGCGTGTTTGTGTTTGTTATAAGACTTGAGAAGGGAGCGCTGCCGTATGCCGCAGAATGCGGAGATTTTGCAAATAGGTACCGGAAATAAGACCGTAAAGCTCTTTGCAAACCTCAATCGAAGTCGCACGTTTCGCGAGAAGAATCGTGCTTTTGCTATGGAAGGCAGCCGTTTGATTCTGGATGCTGTACAGTCTGGTGTGAAGCTGCGTGCGCTGCTCTGGACCGAAAAGGCCAAGGGAATGTACTGTGCGGATTTTGCAGAGAATCCGCTGCCTGCACAGACGCTCCTGATCTCGGACGCGCTCGCCAAGGAGATCGCTGATACCGAAACCGCACAGGGTATTTTCGCCATCGGCGAAATGCTGCCGGAATCAGCCGCGCTTCCGCAGAACGGCAGCCGGAATATGCTGCTGCACTGTGTACAGGATCCCTCGAATCTCGGCGCCATTCTTCGGACGGCTGAGGCGCTGGGCACGGATGGCTTGTACCTGTTTCAGTGCTGCGATCTGTATAATCCGAAAACAATCCGCAGCAGTATGGGCGCAATGTTCCGTCTGCCGCTGATGCGGATTGTCGATATGGACGCGTTTTTTGCGCATTGCCGTACAGTTTCGCTCCCGACCTGCGCCGCCGTAGTGGACAGGGACGCGCAATCGCTTGGCTCATATGACTTTTGCCGCGGCGCGGTCGTCTTGATCGGCAACGAGGGGAACGGTCTGCCTGCGGAGGTCAGCATGGCTTGTGAGAAGCGATTGACGATCCCGATGGCACCGGCGTCCAATTCGCTCAATGCTGCGATGGCTGCCGGATTGTTTCTCTGGGAAATGACGAAGAGCTGAGAACTTTTTGCGCGAAAGGCGGTGCGGATATGGAAATACGTCAGAACGTCGATCCGGAAATGCTGCGATATTGGATTTGGCTTGCATTGGTATTCGGCGCAGGCAGCTCAAGACTGCTGTTCTATTTGCAGTATGTGGATTCGCCTCGTGATGTTTATGAAGCGATGCAGACAGGACGATATCATGATCTGCCGCCTGCACTGCAAAAGTCTATGACCGAGCATTCACTCGGCGAGGCAGAAAGTATCGCATATTACTGCCGCAGTCATGGTATTGCACTGCTGCCGATTGATTCCGAGGAATATCCGCCGGCATTGCGGAATATCGGAACGCCGCCAGTTCTGCTGACGGCAAAGGGCAATCTCAATTTGCTTCGTCGGCCGCTTAGCCTTACCGTTGTCGGCACGCGCCGCCCCTCGCCCTATACGGAACGCGTGACGCAGTATATTGTCAGGGAATTGAGCCGCAGAGACTTTGTGATTGTCAGCGGATTTGCAAAGGGTGTGGACGGTATTGCGCATACCGCGGCGCTGGAGAACGGCGGCTCGACAATCGCGGTACTCGGCTGCGGGATTAACGTCAATTATCCGCGTGAGCATCAGGCGCTTCGGGAACAGATGCTCTCCGGCGGAAATGGCTTGCTGGTTTCGGAATTTTTGCCGGGGACGCAGCCTTTTCCGGCGAATTTTCCACGCCGGAACCGTATTCTCAGCGGACTTTGCGAGGCAACTGCCGTTATGGAAGCGGCAGAGCGCAGCGGTTCGCTCAGTACCGCACAATATGCGTCTGAACAGGGCCGCACGCTCTACTGCGTACCGCCTGCCGATGTTTTTGATGTGCGTTATCAGGGCGTGATTTCGCTGCTGCGTGATGGCGCGTATCCGCTGATGAGTTATGAGGATGTGCTGCTGACCTATTACAGCCGGCATCCGCAGTATATGCAGCAGCCGGACGCGGAAATCCGGACTTCGGAACGGCTTGTCTATGCAAAGCCGGAATCCGAAAAGACTTCTGCGCTGCCGAATACGCATCATCCTGCAAAGAATCACTTTGCACCGGAAACGGATCAATCTGCACAGCCGGTTCCGCGAATGGATGAGAAACCGCTGCCTGAAAGTGAAACAGGCAGGGCTATTGTGCAGTATCTGCGTGAATGCGGCGATACCTATGCGGATGATATCGCGGCAGCGCTGGATATGGATCTTTCAACTCTGCTCAGTGAGCTGACCTTGCTGGAACTGGATGGCTTCGTGGAAACGCTGTTCGGGAAGCATTTCAGGGCAATCTGATCTGCGCAGATGACTTTTGCAATCGGGCGGAACGCCGCGGGGAAGGATTAGAATTATGTCAGAACTTGTGATCGTTGAGTCGCCTGCAAAGGCGAAAACAATTCAGAAATATCTCGGAAATGGATTTGAAGTTGTCGCTTCTATGGGACACGTTCGTGATCTGCCGAAGTCTAAGCTCAGCGTGGATATTGCGCATAATTTTGAGCCGACTTATATTGAGATGAAGGGCAAAGAGGATGTCATCAAAGATCTGAAATCGCGTGCGGAAAAAAGCTCGCGCGTCTGGCTCGCAACGGACCCGGATCGCGAGGGTGAAGCGATTTCATGGCATCTGGCGCAGCTTCTTGGTCTTGATACCGAGCAGAATAACCGCGTTGAATTCAATGAAATTACCAAAACCGGCGTGCAGACCGGTATGTCCAATCCGCATAAGATTGATCTCGATCTGGTGAATGCGCAGCAGGCTCGCCGAATTCTTGACCGAATTGTTGGTTATCAGCTCAGCCCGTTCCTCTGGCGCAAGATCCGCCGCGGTCTTTCCGCCGGCAGAGTACAGTCGGTCGCGGTGCGGCTGGTTGTGGACAGAGAAAATGAAATCCGTGCGTTTCAGCCGCGCGAATACTGGTCGATTGACGCAAAATTGACCGCTAAATCTTCACGTAAGATTTTTGCGGCGCATCTCGCGGAAGTGGACGGAAAAAAAGCAGAGCTTGCTTCCGGCGAGGACGCCGATCAGATTCTCAAAATGCTGGAGGGCGCCGATTTTACTGTTAAATCCGTTAAAAAGCGTGTGACGAGCAGACAGCCTGCGCCTCCGTTCATTACCTCGACGCTTCAGCAGGAAGCTTCACGCCGTATGGGATTTCAGGCACGGCGCACGATGAAAGCTGCGCAGGAACTCTATGAAGGCGTGGAGATTCCGACGCTCGGTGCGGTTGGTCTGATTACCTATATGCGTACCGATAGTCTGCGTATCTCTGACGAGGCGAAGGCAACCGCCGCTAACTATATCCGCGAAACGTATGGCAAGCAATATCTGCCGACAACGCCGCGTAACTTCAAGACCAAAAAAGGCGCGCAGGACGCGCATGAGGCGATTCGTCCCTCCATGCCGGATCTGACGCCCGATCAGGTGAAGGATAGCCTTACAACCGATCAGTACAAGCTCTATAAGCTCATTTGGGAGCGCTTTATCGCAAGTCAGATGGCGAATTGTCAGCTCGATACGGTTTCTGCGGAAATTACTGCAAATAACTGTTTGTTCCGCGCGTCCGGCTATAGTGTCAAGTTTGAAGGATTTACAAAGCTGTATGTCGAGGCGAAGGACGGTGCCCAGAACGATGAGGATAATAAGGAACTGCCTCCGCTGACCGAGGGCGATTTGCTGAAGCTCAAAACACTGGACGGCAATCAGCACTTTACACAGCCGCCTTCTCGTTATACCGAAGCAACGCTCATCAAGGCGCTCGAAGAAAACGGTATCGGCAGACCGAGTACCTATGCGGCTACGGTCGGCACGATCCTTTCGCGGATGTATGTCGAACGCGACGGCAAACAGCTCAAGCCGACTTCCCTCGGCGAAGTGACAACGGAGCTGATGAAGGATCAGTTTAAGCAGATCGTCGATGTTAAATTTACCGCTGAAATGGAATCCGATCTCGATGGTGTGGAACAGGGCAAGACCGATTGGGTGGAATCTCTGCGGAAATTCTACGATAATTTTGAGAAAACATTGGAAAATGCCGAAAAAGCAATGGACGGTAAGCGTCTGCGCGTACCGGATGAGGAAACCGATGAAATCTGCGATCTGTGCGGGAAACCGATGGTAATTAAAATCGGCAGATTTGGTAAATTCCTTGCTTGCTCCGGTTTTCCGGATTGCCGGAATACAAAGAAAATCGTTACGCCGACAAAGGGCTTCTGTCCGATTTGCGGCAAGAAAATTATCCTCAAAAAATCCAAAAAGGGTCGCAGCTTCTATGGCTGTGAGGGATATCCGGAGTGCAATTTCATGACATGGAGCACGCCGGTCGAGGATCGCTGCCCGAAATGCAAGAATACGCTTTTCAAAAAGGGCGGCAGAGCCGGAAAGCTGATCTGTGAAAAGCCGGATTGCGGCTATGAGAGACCGTTATGAGCGTCGTTACGGTAATCGGAGCAGGTATGGCAGGCTGCGAGGCTGCATGGGCGGTCGCGCAGGCTGGGATTCCCGTGACGCTCTATGAAATGAAGCCGCAGAAGTTTTCTCCGGCGCACCATTCGCCGGATTTTGCGGAGCTTGTCTGTTCCAATTCATTGAAAGCCGCGCGGGTTGATTCCGCTGCCGGCTTGCTGAAAGAGGAGATGCGAAGACTCGGTTCTCTGCTTGTGCCATGCGCAGAGGCTTGCGCGGTTGAGGCGGGCGGTGCGCTTGCTGTGGACAGAGAGCGTTTCTCGGCGCTTGTGACAGAAAAAATCAGGTCGCATAGCCTCATTACCGTTGTGAATCAGGAAATGACCGAAATTCCCGATGGCAATATCATCATTGCAACCGGACCGTTGACCTCGGACGCGCTGCATGAACCCATTGCAGCTCTGACCGGCAAATCGCTCTATTTCTATGACGCGGCAGCGCCGATTGTAACTGGGGAAAGCGTGTCAATGGACAGGGCGTTCTATGCGTCACGATATGGAAAAGGCACTGCCGATTATCTCAACTGTCCGATGACAAAAGAGGAATATCTTGCGTTTTATGACGCGCTGATTCATGCGGAATCGGCGCAGCTCCATGCGTTTGAGCAGGAAACGCTTCACGTTTACGAGGGCTGTATGCCCGTCGAGGTGCTCGCAAAACGCGGCGAGGACGCGATTCGATATGGTATGATGAAACCGGTCGGATTGACCGATCCGCATACCGGAAAGCGCCCCTATGCCGTTGTACAGCTGCGTAAGGAAAATCGAGAGGGGACGCTCTGGAATCTGGTCGGATTTCAGACGAATCTCAAGTGGGGCGAACAAAAACGCGTATTTTCAATGATTCCCGGTCTTGAAAATGCAGAGTTCGTGCGCTATGGCGTGATGCACCGAAACAGCTTTCTCGATTCACCAAAGCTGCTCGATCAAACTTATGCGCTCCGTAAAGAGCCGCGTATCCGGTTTGCCGGACAGATGACCGGCGTTGAGGGCTATATGGAATCTGCCGGCAGCGGAATTCTTGCAGGACTGAATATGGTACGCACAATCCAAAACGAAAAACCGCTGATTCTGCCGCCGGAAACGATGCTCGGTGCGCTGACTGCGTATATTACCGATCCGTTTCAGGAGAATTTGCAGCCGATGGGCGCGAATATGGGCATTCTGCCAACGCTCGATGTCAAATTCCGCGGCAAGGACGGCAAACAGAAAAAATATCAGGCATATGCAGAGAGAGCGCTCCATGCGCTCGATGAAACGATCAACCGATGTTAACGGGAAAACGGAGAAGTCAATGACGACGCGCCGAAATGTCCTGCTGTTCGCGGCAGCCGGTATACTGCTGCTTACGGGTTGTGCAAACCAATCGAGTGTTGCGTATGAACGGCTGGCAAATCATACCAATCCGGTTCGTACCGAGACGTCTGAAACGGAATCGGAAGAAACACAGACCGAAGCAGAGCCGAAAAGCGAGTGGGGAATCGAAACGGATCAACGGATTTCTGCGATCCACACAATGAAGCCCGTTCCAATCCCGGAGGCGGGTTGGACGGATGAAACGCTGCTGCCGGTCGTGTCGACTGTTGGAAAGACGCCGAAGATGCCGTTCTGTCTGTCGGAACTGCAGTACGGCTACGATCTGTTTGGCGAAGATGCGGCGTATTATGAAAACTATGCGGACAGCATTTTCTGTGACAGTCTGCATCTGCATAGAAGCTCTCTGCTTCTGAATGATCTGTTTGCGGATGACAGCATACCTGAGTCTTAGGTACCGAATATGCTGGCGTTCGATACAAAATGGATTGTCGTCACAGAGGACGAAAAAGAACGCTATCCGATCAGTATGAACTGCGTGACAATCGGTTCGACCGTGGAAGAACTTGCCGCGCAGATCGGTGATGTCACAGATGACGGAGAGAAAATCATAGCTGAATGTCGGACAGAGAGTATCCGTATTGCATTTTCAGCCAGAAACGGTACAGTGGAATCCATCCGTATCTACAGTCTGAACGAATAAACGAGGATGATATCATGAGAATTATTTTGGATGCAATGGGCGGCGATCATGCTCCGCTTAGCCCCTTGGAGGGCGCTGCAAGAGCAGTTCGGGAGCTTGGCGTGGAGGTTATCCTCAGCGGCAATGAAAATCAGATCCGTGCGCTCGCAAAGGAACACGAAATCGCCTTGGACGGCATATCGTTTCTTCATACGGAGGAAGTGATCACAATGGAGGATCAGCCTACCGAGGTCGTGAAAAGTAAAAAGAATTGCTCTATGGCGATCGGCTTGCAGGCGCTTGCGGACGGTAAGGGCGACGCTTTCGTATCTGCCGGAAATTCCGGCGCGCTGCTTGTCGGTGCGACTATGATTCCGCGCCGGATTAAGGGCATTAAGCGCGCTGCGATGGCGCCGCTGCTGCCGACCGCTTCCGGTCATGCGATTCTGATGGACGGCGGAGCAAATCTTGAATGCAGACCGGAAATGCTCGAACAGTTTGCCGTGATGGGCAGCGTTTATATGGAAAAGGTCATGCAAATCCAGAATCCGCGCACCGCGATCATCAATAACGGCGCAGAACCCTGCAAGGGTCGTGAGCTGGAACAGGAGACCTATCAGCTGCTCGAAAAAAGCGACCTCAATTTTGTCGGAAATATCGAGGCGAGAGATATTCCTGCCGGTACAGCCGATGTGCTTGTGACCGACGGCTTTACCGGAAATATTGTGCTGAAACTCTATGAAGGACTCGGTAAATTTTTCGCCGGCAAGCTCAAAGAGATGTTCTCCGGCGCCGGAAAAATCGGCGCGCTCTTTATGATGGACAAAATCAATAGCTTTAAAGATTCGTTCGATTATAAAAAGGTCGGCGGCGCAGTGCTGCTCGGTATTACAAAGCCCGTCATTAAGGCGCATGGCAGCTCAAATGGAGAAGCGTTTTTCCATGCAATCCGGCAGGCGCAGGGCTGCGTGGACGGCAAAATCTGCGAGACGATTATCGCAGCGTTGGCTGCCCGTAAGGAACGCCAGGCCGCAGACGAAGCCTGATCGTTCATGCTATTGCGCATTCCGATTCGCAGAATCTCATGCAGGGGGGTATTGCTATGAAAGTCCAATCACAGTCGGGGCTGGAAGAAAAAATCGGCTACCGCTTCAAAAATCCAAATCTGCTGACAGAGGCGCTCTGCCATTCTTCATATGCAAATGAAAAACGCGGCACACTGCGCTGTAATGAACGTCTGGAATTTCTCGGCGACAGTGTGCTCTCGATCGTCGTATCCAATCATCTGTTTCAGAATTGTACGGAGCTGCCAGAGGGGGAACTCACGAAAATTCGTGCCTCGCTCGTCTGCGAGAAATCTCTGTTTGAATGGGCGAAGGTCATCGGGCTGGGAGACTATCTCCTGCTCGGTCACGGTGAGGATCAGTCCGGCGGCAGATCGCGTCCTTCCATCCTCTCCGACGCCTTTGAGGCTGTTATTGCAGCTATGTTTCTCGATGGCGGTATGGACGCTGTTACACCTTATATCCTACAGTTTTTGCCGGAGCATTTCGATCGTCCCTCGGAGGTGTTTCGTGACTACAAGACCGCTTTGCAGGAGGTCATTCAGCAAAATCCTGAGGAGCACGTCGAATATGTGCTTGTCGGCGAGGAAGGACCCGATCATGCAAAGCAGTTCCGCATGGAGGTTCGGCTCAATTCCAATGTGATTGGCAGAGGCGTCGGCAAATCTAAGAAAATTGCAGAGCAGATGGCTGCGAAGGAAGCGCTGATTCTCATGGGTGAAAAGCTGTGAGCCGAAGCTGCAGAAACGGCTGATTCGTAAAACTGGAGAATGCAAAATATATGTATTTGAAATCATTGGAGCTGCAAGGCTTCAAATCGTTTCCCGATAAGATATCGCTGACCTTTGACGAGGGTTTGACCGCTGTTGTCGGTCCGAATGGAAGCGGCAAGAGCAATATCGGCGACGCAGTGCGATGGGTGCTCGGTGAGCAATCAACCAAAGAATTGCGCGGAAAAAGTATGGAGGATGTCATATTCTCCGGTACGAAAACCCGTAAACAAATGGGCTTTGCCGCCGTTACGCTGACCATTGATAACAGCGATCATCGTTTGAATGAACCCGAAGACGAGGTCGCTGTAACCAGACGGCTGTATCGCAGCGGCGATAGCGAATATCTCATCAACGGCAGAAACGTCCGTTTGAAGGATGTCAATGAGCTGTTTATGGATACCGGTCTCGGCAGGGACGGCTATGCGATTATCGGACAGGGCAGAATCGCTGAGATTGTCGGCGCGAAATCCAATGAACGCCGTGATATCTTTGAAGAAGCTGCCGGCGTCTCGAAATTCCGCTACCGGAAACAGGAGGCTGAACGAAAGCTTTCTCAGGCACAGGATAATCTCCTGCGCCTGACCGATATTGTCGCGGAACTCGAAAGCCGTATCGGACCGTTGAAATCACAGGCTGAAAAGGCTGAAAAGTATCTCGTGCTTGCCGCAGAGCGTAAGACGCTCGAAGTATCGTTTTGGGTGTATCGTCTGGGAAAACAGACGGCTCAGCTTGATGCGCTTTCCGAACGCTATCTGCAGCTGACCGCAGAATGTGAGAATCTGCAAAACGATTTGCAGCGTGAACAGGAAAAGCTTGACCTTGCGTTTCAGGATATGCAGCAGGCGACTGTCGATATCGAAACGCTGCAAAATAAAATTGTCGCATCGGAGCAGGAAAATGCTGGCGTGACCGCGAATATCGCTGTCTGCAATAACGAAATCGCACATAGCAGCGAGAAAATTGCTGATCTTGAACGCAGACGGACAGAGCTTTCTGATTCGGATGGCGAATGGGAACGCAGGCTTGCCGAGCAGGATCGCTATATCAAATCGCTTGTCAGTCAGCAGACCGTCCTTGAACAGGAAATTGCCGCGCAGTTACAGCAGCTCGAAGCGCTTGCCATACAAAATGAAACGCAGAATTACGCCATCAGTCAACAGGATTCTGCGCTTCGTGAACTCTATTTGCAGGAGAATGCACAGCGCGTCCGGCTCGCAGGCTTTGAACGTGATCTGACGGAAACAAAGGATACCATGCAGCAGGCAGAAGCCGATGGCGCGTCCGTTTCCGAACGGCTGCAGCAATATGCCAGAGAGGAACAAAAGCTGCAAAAAAAAATAGACGCCGCTGCGCAAAAATTTGTAGAGCAGCAAAATCGTCTGAATGGATTCCGGCAGCTTGCTGATATTCGTGAACAGAAGTTTCAGCAGGCGCAGGACGCCGTCAGCAAATGTAATGCCGAATATGCAAATACTCAGCAGAAACAGCGTATTTTGCGCGATCTCGAACAGAATATGGAGGGTTATGCCGGAAGCGTGCGGCAGATTCTCAAGGTCGCCGGCAGCGGCAGACTCGGCGGCGTGCATGGAACGGTCGCGCAGCGTATTACCGTTGAACCGCAGTATGGTACGGCAATCGAAACCGCACTCGGCGGCGCTTTGCAAAATCTGATCGTCGAAAATGAGGAAACTGCAAAACGCTGTATTCGCTACTTGAAGGAAATCAGAGGCGGCAGAGCAACTTTTCTGCCGCTGACAACCATCCGCGGCGGCAGACTGCATGAACGGCTCGACGACGTTGACGGCTTTGTAGCGCTTGCCTGCGACCTTGTCGGGTTTGATGGCATCTATCGCAATGTCATGGAAAGTCTGCTTGGCCGTATCGCTGTGGCGGAGGATATTGACGCGGCTTCGCGTATTGCCAGACAGTTTCAGTATAAATTCCGGATCGTTACGCTCGACGGTCAGGTTGTGCACGCCGGCGGTTCGTATTCGGGCGGATCGGCGGCAAGATCTGCCGGTGTGATTACCCGTACCCACGAAATCGAGGAGACCAATGCAAGGCTCAAATCACTCGAAACGGAAATGCAATCATATAAGGCAGAGGCTGCCAAACGGAAAGCCGAATGGGCAAAGCTGCTTACCGATATCGAGGGTGCGCAGGCGCTTATGACAGAGTCTCAGGCGCTGCAGAATGACTTGCAGCAGCAGCTCGCTGCTCTGAAAATTCGTGAGGCTTCGGATAAAGCATGGCAGGAAAATGAAGCGGAACAGCGCGCGAAGCTCATCGAGAAGATTGCGCTTCTGGAGACTTCCCGTGCAGACGCCGAACAGCAACTCTTGGCGCTTACAGCAAATATTGCGGACGCGGCTGCAAAATTGCAGTCGGATTCGGAATCGCAGACGAAGCTCCAAAGCGATCAGGCAATGCTCTCGCATACCATCGCCGATCAGAAAATTAAACAGGCGGAGCTTGCAAAGGATCTCGAATCAGAACGTCACCGCCGGATTTCTATTGCGAAAAATATGGAACAGGCTGCCGATCAGCTCGCTGAAATCGCGGATCATATTCGTCTTGAACAGAAGAATATCGCCGAAAAAAAATCCGCCATCAAAGAATTAACAGACGGTCAGGACGCAAGACGCGCTGCAATTACCGAGATGCAAAACGAAATCGGAAAGCTGCGCCGTGTCCATGATGAAAAAGAAAAGCATACCAATGATATTCGCAGGGGTATGGATACTCTGCGCGACGCCAGAGAAAAGCAATCCCTCGATCGCACGCGTATCGAGGAGCGTAAGGAGAACGTACAGAAGGAGATTGACGATCTCGTGTTCCGCTTGCAGGATTCCTATGAGCTGACCCGTTCCGAGGCGGAAACGCAGGCTGAGCCGATTGAAAATGTCGGCGAGGCGGAAAAACAGCTGAGTTCCTTGAAAAATCGTATCCGTGCGCTCGGTTCGGTCAATGTTGCGGCGGTCGATGAGTACAAAGAAGTGTCCGAACGCTATCGCTTTATGACCGGTCAGATCAAGGATATCGAAACCGCGAAATCCGAATTGGAGCAGCTCATCGAGCGCCTGACAACCGATATGTGTGCGATTTTTCAGGAGAGCTTCGTGAAAATAAACCGCTATTTCGGCGAAATCTTTGTCGAACTGTTCGGCGGCGGTTCCGCTTCGCTTGAATTGACCGATCCGGAGCATATTCTGGAATCCGGCATTGAGATTAAGGTTGCTCCTCCCGGTAAGGTGATCAAAAATTTGATTTCGCTTTCCGGCGGAGAACAGTCTTTTGTTGCGATTTGTATTTATTTTGCGATATTGAAACTGCGTCCGGCACCGTTCTGTATACTCGATGAGATCGACGCGGCGCTCGACGAGGTAAATGTTCGCAAATATGCGCAATATCTCAAGCATTTCTTTGGCAGCGTACAGTTTGTTGTCGTGACGCACAGACGTTCGGCGATGGATGAAGCCAATGTGCTTTATGGCGTGACCATGCAGGAGGACGGCGTTTCACGACTCCTGCGGCTCGACCAGAATGGCGTGGCAATCACCGAATAAGGTACGCTTGATTTCGTGTAAAGGGATCAGTCAGCAATGATAGACAAACTGGTTTTATACCGCTTTCTTGATGCGATCAAACAGAATTGGAGTGATAACGATGGGAATTTTTCAGAAGATACGTGATGGACTGAAAAAAACAAGAGACAGCGTCATCAAGGGAATGCGCCGGATGCTCGGCTCGTTTACCAAGATTGACGAGGAACTTTTTGAGCAGCTCGAAGAAACAATGATTATGGGCGATATGGGCGCAGATACGGCGATTCAGATCTGTGATCAGCTCCGCGATATGGTCAAGGAGCGCGGCATCACCAATCCCAACGATATCATGGGGCTGATTCAGGAGATCACGACCGGTATGCTCGGCGCCGATGAGGGACTGGACCTCTCGACAACGCCTTCGGTCATTCTTGTAATCGGTGTCAACGGCGCAGGTAAAACAACGACGATCGGAAAGCTTTGCCATCAGTTTAAAAACGACGGCAAGCGTGTTCTGGTTGCGGCTGCGGATACGTTTCGTGCGGCGGCGATTGATCAGCTTCAGATCTGGACAGACCGTTCCGAAACGGAACTTGTACGTCATGCTGAAGGCAGCGATCCGGCGGCTGTCGTCTTTGACGCGATTACTGCTGCCAAGGCGCGCGGCTGTGACGTCGTGATCTGCGATACCGCTGGCAGACTCCATAATAAGAAAAACCTCATGCAGGAGCTTGCAAAAATTAACCGTATCATTGACCGCGAGGCTGAGGGCTGTGCGAAGGAATGTCTGCTCGTGCTCGACGCAACAACCGGTCAGAACGCAGTCAATCAGGCAAGACTTTTTCAGGAGGTTGCGCCGATTACTGGTATCGTCCTCACAAAGCTCGATGGTACGGCAAAGGGCGGTATCGTAATCTCTATTAAAAATGAACTGAATATTCCTGTCAAATTGATCGGCGTCGGCGAGGGTATCGACGATTTGCAGCCGTTCGAGGCGCGCAGCTTTATTGACGCGCTCTTTGAACGAGATATGGATTCTGCTGAAAATACTGAGAAATTCAATGATACTGTTGACGAAGTATCAGAGGATATGATAGAAAATGTGGATGAAGTATTTGACGATGAAGCGACCGAGGAAATTGTTGAAATAGTTGAAGATGACGTCGAGAATGCTGTTGAAACGGTTGAAGAAGACGCGGAGGTCGCGGAAACAGTTGCAGATATCTCTGCGGATACTGTTGAAATGGTTGGAAATACTGTTGAAAGCGTCAACGAAGCCGCAGAACTTGAATCCGAAGGTATTCCGCTGAGCGAATGGCTGCCGGAGGAGGAGAGACTTCCTGTGGATGAGCGCATTCCGCCAGAGGAAGGTATGCTGCCGCTGATTTCTTATGAAAAGAAAGACGCAGAGCCGTCTGACACGGATGAATCAACCGAGCAGCCGGAGAAGAAGAAAAAAGGCTTCTTTAGCTTTTTCAAGCGTAAAAAATAATGAGGTATCATGATGAAACTGATCCTTGCAACCAATAATAAAAATAAACTGCGAGAGATTCGAGAAATGCTCGAAGATACAGAGATTTCGGTTGTTTCACAGCGAGAGGCCGGATATGACGCCGACGCCGAAGAAACCGGTGCGACATTCGCTGAAAACGCTGCGATCAAAGCGGAATGTATCCGGCAGCTTGCGCTGGAAAAAGGTGAGCAGTGCTTCGTGCTTGCCGATGACAGCGGACTTTCTGTGGACGCGCTGAACGGAGAGCCGGGTGTTCGCTCGGCGCGATGGGCAGGAGAGAACGCTCCCGACGCCGACTTGATCGAAAAGCTGCTGCGCGAAATGCAGAATGTTCCCGATGATCGGCGCGGCGCGCATTTTGCCTGTGTGATGTGTCTGATTGCACCGGATGGCGTGCAGCACTTCTTTGCAGGTAAGGTCGAGGGCGAGATTTTACGCGAGTGCCGCGGCGCAAACGGCTTTGGCTACGATCCCGTGTTCGGCTATCAGGGACGCTCGTTCGCTGAGATTCCCGCAAACGAAAAAAATATGGTGTCCCATCGCCATCATGCGTTGGTACAGGTGACAAACTGGTTGAAACAAAATATGTAACTGACAGGAGAAATCAGGATGATGTATCGGAGAATCTGCCCGAAATGCGGCAGCAGTGATATCGTGATCGTGGACGGCTCAGCCGGCGCCTATGGCAGCGGCAACAATATCATGACGGGCGGCACGATCTTTTCTGCGGTCATGGTTGATCGTTATATTTGCGTGAGCTGCGGTTTTACTGAGGAGTGGATTCGCAAAAATGAACTCGATAAACTCGGAAAATCAAAGAAATGGCACCGGTGAATGAGAAAGGAGAATGGATATGCTGACAAGTAAACAGCGCGCACAGCTCCGCGGCATCGCTTCGACTGCTGAGAGCATTCTGACCGTCGGAAAGGGCGGCGTGAGCGAGCAGCTTTTCAAACAGGCTGCCGATGCGCTCCGTAAGCGTGAACTGATTAAGGGTCATGTGCTCGAAACCTGTGAATATTCTGCCAGAGAGGCTGCGGAGCTGATCGCAAATGAGACCGGCGCAGAGGTTGTCTGCGCAATCGGCAATCGGTTTGTGCTGTATCTGCGCAATCCCAAAAAGCCGGTGATTCAGCTTGTAGAAAGCAAGAAAAAGAAATGAGCCGAAAAATAGGTCTGTTCGGCGGCAGCTTCAATCCGATTCATAACGGTCATCTGCATAATGTCTGCGCGGTCAGACGCGCTTTGCAGCTCGATGGCGTCGTGCTGATGCCGGCTGGCGAAGCGCCGCATAAAAGCTCCGCTGCATATGCGCCGGCTGCCGATCGGCTAGAAATGTGTCGGATTGCGGCACAGCCTTTTCCGTGGATGTATGTTTCTGATTATGAAACCACGCAATCTGGGAAAAACTATACCGTGGATACCTTGCGCGCACTGCATGAAATGGAAAAGAATATCGAATGGAGCTTGATGATCGGCAGCGATATGCTGCTCAGCTTTCGGACATGGCGGCAGTGGCAGGAAATCCTGCGTCTTGCGGATATCTGCGCTGTTTCAAGAGAAATCGGTGATTTGCCAGCGCTCAATGCCTGCGCGGACAGCCTCAGAACTGATTGTCCTGACGCGGTGATTCATGTGCTGACAGTTCCGGCAATGCCCGTATCATCAACGGAAATCCGGCAGAATCTGCAAAAGAATCTCGATTGCTCTTGCCTTTTGCCGGAAAATGTAGTACAATATATTTGGGAGAAACAACTCTATCTTTTAGATGAGAGGTGAGTGTTTTTGAGTAAAGCAGGTCAGAATGAGCAGATTCGCAGTATGACCGCGTTCCTGAAAGCACGGCTTTCCAAGAAACGCTATACCCATTCTGTGAATGTTGCGCGCGCTGCCTTTGCGCTTGCAGAACGCTGGGGCGCTGATCCGCAGCGCGCCTATCTTGCCGGATTGCTCCACGATTGCTGTAAAGAGCTTCCGTTTTCCGAACAGGCGGAATTGATGCATAGCTGTCCGTTTTCTGTGAGTGAAATTGAATGGCTCTGCAAGCCGGTCTGGCACGGAATCGCGGCGGCTTCCTATATGTACACGGAGCTTGGCATTGACGATAGGGAAGTGCTGGGCGCGGCGCGTTGGCATACGGTTGGTCGCGCCGATATGACAAAGCTCGAAGAAATCGTTTATATGGCGGATTTGATTTCGGCGGACCGTACCTATCGGGATGTTGAACGCTTTCGGAAAATGGCGCAGAACGATCTGGATAAAGCGATGCTTTGCGCTTTTCAATGGGCGATTGAAAGCGTTATGAAAAAAGAAACTCCGTTGCCGGTCTCGACTGTTGACGCTTATAATTTTTATTTGAAAAAAATGACCGCCCGTTCGGATCGTAAATCGGAGCAGAATACAAAATCTTTAGGATCATCCGAATGAAGCTATTTGAAACCCGCGTGTATACGCATAAAGGAGCAATTTTCATATGAGAATGGAAGATTCGCAGCCGCGTCGAAACAATCATCGCTCGTCTTCGCAGCAGCATCGTTATTCTGACAGAAACAGCGCTTCGCGCGCGTCTCGCAGCAGCAATTACAATTCGAGAGGGAATCGGCAGTATGGCGCACAGCATTCCCGTTCAGCGTCTGCTGCAAGGAATCAGAATCAGATTGGCAGAAAACGCGTTCTTGTATCGCTCATGGCACTTGCATTTCTGGTGCTGCTGATTGTTCTGATCCTGAACCTGCCGCTTATTCCGTATACAACCATGGATCAC
Organism: Oscillospiraceae bacterium; assembly: GCA_016296505.1. GTDB lineage: Bacteria > Bacillota > Clostridia > Oscillospirales > Ruminococcaceae > Firm-04. The sequence goes on along the minus strand of JAEDJD010000010.1, from coordinate 42,317 downwards.
GCCGGAAATGAAACGACTACCAATATCTCTATGATGCAGAAATTCCGGAACTGGCAGCCCTTTATTGAGATTGACGGCGAATTGGAATCCAAGGAATATCCGATGGAGCCGAAAAAAGAAATCGACGGCGTGAAAAATGGCGAGCTTGATGATGGTCTTGATCTCGATCAGATTCAGGAAGGGCAGTTTGGCGTTCTGTTCATCGGTACGGACGAATCCCGTTCCAATACGGATGTCATTATGCTGGCAATGTTTGATATTCGCGGCAATGAGATTCACATTCTGCAAATTCCGCGCGATACCTTTGTGCCGGGCTTTACGGCTTTTGAAGGCGGTAAGTTCAATAGCGTTTATTCGCTCGGCAATCCGAATAAACAGCCTGTACAGCGCGTTGTGGACTGTCTGGAGACCATCTTCAAGGTGCCGATTGATCGCTATGTAACGACAAGCTGCGGCGATATCGCGAAAATTGTGGATATCATCGGCGGCGTACCGATCAATATGCCCTATACGATTACCTATGAAGCCGATAAGATTATCCAGCAGGGCGAGCAGGTGCTGAATGGTACGCAGGCGGAGTGGATGGTTCGTTTCCGTCACGACTATACCGAGGGCGATATCGGTCGTATGAAGGCGCAGCGTATCTTTATGGCGGCAGCTATGGCGAGGGTCTGCGATATCAATAGCATCGAAATGCTTGGATATATCAACAAGATTGTAGATAATCAGCTCATAGGCTCGAATCTGACCGTTGATGAAATCAGTAAGCTGTCCGATTTTGCGTCCTCAATCGGCATGGATAAAATTACGATGCATATGCTTCCGGGCGAGGGCTATAACTATTATCCGCCGAATCCGAGCAGCGATATCGAGTTTTATTCTGTCTGGCTGATGCATAAGCAGCCCGTTACGGATTTGCTGAATCGGTATTTCCGTCCGTATTTTGAGGCGGAAAATGATTTGCCGATTGCCGAGATGCTGAAACCGGAGGAGTATCGGAGTACGCTCTATGACAATGATATGGCAGATTTCCAGAGCATCGAGGACGGCAATACCTTTATGGGAAATTAGAAGTTTGAGATTAGACATGAGAAATGAATGCGTCCGCAATTTCTCATTATGAAAAAGGGCATAGCCCGTGAAAGGAGCGTTGTTTTATGACGACACAGGAAAAACTTGAAAAAATTGTGAAAATTCTTGATGAAAAAAAAGCCGAGAATATCCAGGTCATCGGCATTACCAATCTGACGATTATCGCTGATTATTTCATCATCGCAACCGGTACCAGCACAACGCAGGTCAAGTCCCTTGCGGATGAGGTCGATTTCCAGCTCGGACAGGTTGGCATCGAGCCGCGCGGCATCGAGGGCGTCCGTGCCGCGAACTGGATCGTTCTGGATTACGGTGATATTGTGGTTCATGTTTTCTACCGCGATACCCGTGACGAATATCAGCTGGAACGTCTTTGGGCAGACGGCGAGCAGGTCGATATCTCGCATTTGCTCATTGAGGACTGATTGCTAAAACTGTATCATAAGGGCAGTATCGCATATATCTAGCGTTTGCAGTATTGCGGTCATTGGCTTTATAAAATGAAAGTGAGGCTTTTTGAATATGCAGGAATATAATTTTTCCGCAGTCGAAAAAAAGTGGCAGGACTACTGGGATGCGCACCATACTTTCCGCGCTGAAAATGGCTCGAAAAAGCCAAAGTTCTATGCGCTTGTTGAGTTCCCGTATCCGTCCGGTCACGGTATGCACGTTGGTCATATCAAGGCGTATTCCGGTCTGGAGGTTGTCAGCAGAAAGCGTCGGCTTCAGGGCTATAACGTCCTGTTTCCGATCGGCTTTGACGCCTACGGTTTGCCGACTGAGAATACCGCAATCAAAACCGGCGTCCATCCGCGTCAGGTGACCGACGCGAATATCACAAAGTTCACCGGACAGCTCAAGCGCGTCGGCTTCTCCTTTGACTGGTCGCGCGTTGTGGATACCACCGAGGAGGGCTACTATAAGTGGACGCAGTGGATTTTCCGCAAAATGTTCGATCATGGTCTCGTATTTCGCGATACTACGCTCGTCAATTACTGCCCGTCCTGTAAGGTCGTTCTCTCCAATGAGGATTCACAGGGCGGTAAGTGCGATATCTGCCACAGCGATATCGTGCAGAAAAATAAAGAGGTCTGGTACCTCCGTATTACGCAGTACGCAGATAAACTCCTCGAAGGTCTGGAGACCGTCAACTATTTGCCGAATATCAGACTGCAGCAGGAAAACTGGATTGGTAAATCAACCGGTGCGTTCGTGAATTTCAAAATCAAAGAGCAGGATGAACAGCTCCGTATCTATACGACGCGCCCCGATACGCTCTATGGCGTGACCTTTATGGTCATGGCACCAGAGCATCCCATGATCCAGAAGTATCGCAGCGCGATCACCAATATTGACGCGCTTGACGCCTATAAGACTGAATGTGCAAAGAAAACCGAGTTCGAGCGTACACAGCTTGTCAAGGAAAAGACCGGCGTGAAGATCGAGGGTCTGACCGCTGTGAATCCGCTGACCGGCAAGGAAATTCCGATTTATATTTCCGATTATGTCATGATGGGCTATGGTACCGGCGCGATTATGGCGGTTCCGGCACATGATACCCGCGACTACGATTTTGCAAAGAAATTCGGCATTGATATCATCGAGGTCATCAAGGGCGGCGATATCGAAAAGGAAGCCTATACCGGTGACGGTGAAATGGTCAATTCCGACGCGCTCAACGGTATCACCAATAAGAAAGATGCAATCGCTAAGGTGTTGACCGTCCTCGAAGCCAAGGGCTGCGGCGAGGCTGGCGTGCAGTATAAGATGAAAGACTGGGCGTTCAATCGTCAGAGATACTGGGGCGAGCCGATTCCGCTGATCCATTGCCCGAAGTGCGGCATTGTCGGCGTACCCTATGAGGAGCTTCCGCTGAGATTGCCGCCGGTTGAGAATTTTGAACCGGGTACCGACGGCGAATCGCCGCTGGCAAAGCTTGATTCCTTTGTGAACTGTAACTGTCCGCAGTGCGGCGGCGCGGCAAAGCGTGAAACCGATACCATGCCGCAGTGGGCTGGTTCTTCATGGTACTATCTGCGCTACTGCGATCCGCAAAATGACGGCGCACTTGCGGATATGGACGCGCTGAAATACTGGATGCCGGTCGATTGGTATAATGGCGGCATGGAGCACGTAACCAGACATATGATCTATTCGCGCTTCTGGCATAAGTTCCTCTATGATATCGGCGCAGTGCCGACCGAAGAACCGTATGCCAAGCGTACCGCACAGGGCTTGATCCTCGGTCCGGATGGCGATAAGATGTCCAAGTCCAAGGGCAATGTCATTGATCCCAATGACGTTGTCGATCAGTACGGCGCGGATGTGCTGCGTCTGTATGTGCTCTTTATGGGCGACTATGAGAAGGCTGCACCTTGGAGCGAGGACAGCGTGAAAGGCTGTAAGCGATTCCTTGACCGTATCTGGGCATTGCAGGATATTGTCACCGAGGGCGATGGCTATACCGATCAGCTCATGACGCCGATGCATAAGACCATCCGCAAGGTCTCCGAGGATATCGAGAACCTCAAGTTCAATACCGCGATCGCTGCAATGATGACGCTCGTAAATCAGATTTACGCTGCCGGCAGCATCACAAAAGGCGAGTTCCGTACACTGCTGATTCTGCTCAATCCGTTTGCTCCGCACGTAACGGAGGAAATTTTCTCCACACTCGGATTCGGTATTCTCAATGAGCAGGCTTGGGTGGAATATGATCCCGCACGCTGCGTCGAAGCAGAGGTTGAGATCGTTGCGCAGGTCTGCGGAAAAATCAAGGCGAAGCTGATGATTCCGCAGGGCGCAGATGAAGCAACCGTTGTCGAATTGGCGCTCAAGGACGAGAATATGCAGGCGGCTCTTGCCGGTAAAACAATTCGCAAGCAGATTTATGTACAAAATAAGCTGGTGAATTTTGTTGCAAATTAACGAATTGTGGGCAGAATCGGTTTCTCAAGAGAAATCTGCTTGACAAATCGTATAAATTGTGGTACAATATACTTGTATTCAAATATTGCTTATAAGGAGCATCAAAATAATAGATGCCTCTTTATAGATAGCCTCTGTCGTTGGACAAAGGGAGGGAAAAATTCGTGGCAGAAGTACGCGTTGGTAAGAACGAGTCCTTGGATACTGCTCTCAAGCGTTTCAAGCGTTCCTGCGCAAAAGACGGCGTGATCGCTGAGGTTCGCAAGCGCGAGCATTATGAGAAGCCTTCCGTAAAGCGTAAGAAGAAGTCTGAAGCAGCTCGTAAGCGCAAGTTCTAATCTCGTCGGGAGTCGTTCGCCGTGCCGCTTTGCACTGTGGTATTACGGTACTGCATATTGTGCTTTACGCGGGCGCGAGAATTCCGTTGCCCTGTATTTATATCACATACGGGAATCTGACGAAACAAAAAACACAGTATCGCTTTTGGTGCGATGCTGTGTTTTTTTGTTTTGCGAAGCGTTTCGGAATCAATCCAGCAGACCCATTTCCTGCTTCCAATATAAAACGCGAAGGATCGAAGCGTTTAATTGTTCTTCTTCGATGGTACCGTTGCGCACGGCTTCGGTGATTGCAGCAACAGAATTGTCAAAATCGGCATAGCACAACAGATCATTGCCTGCAAGTATGGCTGCGACCGCTGGGTTTTCCCCGTTTGTAAACTGCGTAATTGCGTTCATTCCAAGATCATCTGTTATAATAACGCCGCGAAATCCAAGTTCCTCGCGCAGAATACGGTGTACCTCGGGTGAAAGCGAGGCAGGTCGTTCACTGTCCATGCATTCGATGATATTATGTGTGACCATGACCGAATCGGCTCCGGCTTCAATGCCCGCTTGAAATGGAAGCAAATCGCGTTCAGCAAATTCTTCGTATGTCCGTTCGTCATATGCCATATTCAGATGCGTGTCGGCACTGCCGCCGTATCCTGGGAAATGCTTGAGCGAGCAGCCAAGTCCCTGCGCTTTCATAATGCCGACAACGGTTTCGATGTATTCGGCAGTCTCCGCTGCGTCAGTGCTGAAACAGCGCGGATATATGAAATCCCATGCTTGAAACGGCACATCGCATACCGGTGCAAGATTGACGTTTAAGCCAAGGTCGAGCAGGAAATTTGCCTTTTCCTCTGTATCGCTGCGAATCAGCTCCCAGCCGCCCTGCTCAAACAGAAAACGCGGACTCCAAAAATTGGTGTGGCGTAGATTGGGATTCAGACTGACGCGGCAGACCGAACCGCCTTCCTCATCTACGGAAAGCAGAACCGGAATTTCTGCTGCTTCCTGAAAACCAGCTGTCATCGTCCGGACTGCTTCGTCGGATTGATTTGCAAACGGCTGCGCGAATAAGCATAATCCGCCAGCGCCTTTTTCGCAGACAGCGTTTCCAACTGAGGCGTCTGAGCAGCCAACCAGAATCAGCTGCGCTGCCTTTCTCTCCAGACTGAGCGAATCGAGCAGCTTTACAAGCTTAGGATCATCGGGCGGCGTATAGACATTGGTAGTTGTGGTCGTGACCGTGGTTTCGGTGGTCGTTGTCAGAACGCCTTCGGGATATTCGATGACGCGAGTATCGTCCGCAAACGGCTGAATCTCCTCGCCGAGATCGCAGCTGCATAGAATTGCCATCCCGAATGCCGGCAATAGGGCAATCAGGATTCTTAGGATTTGTTTGATCATGTGTTTCATACTTCCTGTAAAACGCAGAACCGATATGCAGCAGGGTACATATCGGATCTCCATTGAAAGATACGAATTATCTGAAATTTAATTTTTCAAGCTCTGCATCGGCGCAGGAATTCTGCCGCCGCGTGCAATGAATTTTTCTGCGCTCTCACGCCGCACCGGCATGACGGGTCCGACGCCGAATAAGCCTCCGAAGTCCAATTCCTCGCCTTCCTTTTTGCCGATGGCAGGAATCACGCGGACAGCGGTGGTCTTGCTGTTGACCATGCCGATTGCCGCTTCATCTGCAATGATCGCAGAAATTGTCGAGGCAGGCGTATCGCCCGGAATGACGATCATATCCAGACCCACCGAGCATACCGCTGTCATTGCTTCGAGCTTTTCAATTGACAAGACGCCTGAATTTGCTGCGTCGATCATACCGGCGTCTTCTGATACGGGGATGAATGCGCCAGAAAGTCCGCCGACGCTGGATGACGCCATGACGCCGCCCTTTTTCACAGCGTCGTTGAGCAATGCAAGCGCCGCGGTCGTGCCGTGCATACCGCAGATGGAAAGCCCCATGCCCTCCAGAATATGTGCAACACTGTCCCCGACAGCGGGTGTTGGCGCAAGAGAAAGATCGACAATTCCAAACGGAACATCGAGCATTTTAGAAGCGCGTGTGCCTACAAGTTGTCCCATACGTGTGATTTTGAACGCTGTACGTTTGATGATATTGGCAAGTTCGTCGATCGTAGCGTCGGGATATTTTTCGATTGCGGCGCGGACAACGCCCGGTCCGGAAACGCCGACATGGATCTCGCAATCCGGTTCACCGACGCCGTGGAACGCGCCTGCCATGAACGGGTTATCCTCCGGCGCATTGCAGAGTACGACCAGCTTTGCAGGTCCGAAGCACTGATGATCGGCAGTCAGCTCTGCGGATTCACGGATGATCTCGCCCATGAGGCGTACTGCGTCCATATTGATGCCGGCTTTCGTTGAACCGACGTTTACCGACGCGCAAAGATTTGAAGTTTCGGCAAGCGCCTGTGGAATGGCACGGATCAGAGCGTCGTCGCCGGCAGAAAATCCTTTCTGTACAAGCGCGGAGAATCCGCCGATGAAATTGACGCCGGTTGTTTCGGCGGCACGCTGTAGAGTACGCGCGAGCAGTACCGGATCACCGCCTCGTGTTGCAGAAACAAGCATTGCGGCAGGCGTGATCGAAATACGCTTATTGATAATCGGGATACCGTATTCCGTTTCGATCTGTTGACCGGTCGCGACCAGTTTTTCCGCCTTGCGTGTGATTTTTTCATAGACGCGATCGCAGACGATATTCATATCCTCCGCACAGCAATCCAACAGCGAAATGCCCATAGTGATCGTGCGGATATCGAGGCATTCGTCCTGAATCATGCGGATTGTTTCGAGTATATCAGAGGTATTGAGCATAGTGTCCTCCTAAATCAGATGCGGTGCATGGAATTGAAAATATCCTCGTGCATGACATGGATGGAAAGTCCCAGTTCTTTGCCGAGGTCTGTAAGCGCTTCGGACAGCTCTGAGAATTCACAGCTGATGCTGCGGATATCGACGAGCATGAACATAGCAAATAAATCCTGAAGTACGCTCTGTGTGACTTCGATGACATTTGCGTTTCGCTCTGCGCAGATGCCGCTGACCTTATACAGAATGCCAACGGTATCATGACCAATGACTGTGATAACTGCTTTCATACGGAAAGCCTCCTTCTAACAATGGCGATTTCGATATTTCACCGATGATATCATTATTATAGCACAATATCGACGGAATTGCAATGGGCGAGATCGAAAAACATTACGATACTACGGTAAATATGAAAAGTCGTCCGGTATGAAAGCCGGACGACTGTTCGCTGATTATGTTATGAATTGGGATTGTGTTTGATTTCTGTTCCGCCCCATTCAACAACTGTAAAGCCCTTTCGTTCAAAGCTTTCAAGCTTCTGAGGCGTAATGTCCACGGCGTTTTCAAGCGGAACATATGCCATGAAGATACGAAGGAGGCTGTCAGGAGTGGGCGTGATGTTCAGCTTTGCAGAATTTGTATAGGCGTCGCCTTGGAATGTAATCAGGTTATACGCATTATGCTCCATAATCGGCAGCCAGTAGACGATGAATTCATTCATTTCGTTCTCGGTCAGTCCCATATACGTGAGTTTTTCCTTGAGAAAACGCTCTGTATCGCTGCCTGCAACACAGAATCCCTCGGAGAAATCAAATCTTGTGCGGCAGTTTTTGCTATCCCAGAAAAGATATTTGTGATGGGTACAGTCCGCCTTGTTCAGAAGCGTACCATCCGGATATGCGATCACATCCCAGCCATTATTGTATTTCGGATAGGTTGTGGAGAGTTCGGATTCGGTCAGTTCCAGATCCACACGGACATCCATCTCCTGTTCGGGATAAAGGTAGATTACAGGTTTGCTGGCATACGCCTCATAAAAGACCGTCATTTTATCATCGATAACGATTGGGATCCAGCCATACTGCCCGTCATATTCAGTGAAACTCCAGTTATCATTATTATCCTGATAACCTATTTCATAAATACGTGTTCCCCCAGGAATAGAATTGATGACAGGATAGCTTTCATCGGGTCCCGAATATAATTTCAGGTTATCGACCATCACAAAGAGTGGTGACGAGTTTGTCAGACGATGATCAGGCTCTACATAAGAGGGCGTATTTTTTTCAATCAGCTTGCGCTTCATGAGGCTGAGATCACCTGCGTCCAGTTGATTATTGAGATTCAAGTCGCCATCTGCCCAGTTATAAATTTCGACCTCTGGTACTCCGAACAGCCATTTTTGTAATAAGACTGCGTCAGAAATACTGAATTCACTGTCGCCATTGATGTTGCCGGAGACCTCAATCTTGATTCGGAATATCAGATCCATAGAGTCGTTGCTGTAATAGATTACCTCCGGTTTATCTTCGGTGGTGAATTCAAACAGATCAGCATATTTGTAAAAATGTGCCAACTGATCGGTTTCAAGAAGCATGGGATTGGAATCTACAGAATAAAACGGACCTGTGTACGACCATCCGCCGGGCACATTCGGATTCTTGATGCCGATATTCGTGCCAAAGTGGAAGTGATGATGCTGGACTGTTTCATTCGGAATCAGTTTGCCCGTATCCTTATCATACAGCGTAATTCTTGTTGCACCATCCGGAAGAACAGGCTCGGGATTCGTTTTGCAGCTCATTTTGCAGGTTACTTCAACACGGTTTTCGGTTTCGGATGTGACTTCAAATCCTTGAAAGTCATAGTAGCCGTCTTCCGTCCTGATGTCAAAAGAATAGGAACAATTCGGATCATAGGCTCTGTTTGAATCCAAGATGCAGGGATTGGAGGAAATAGGAAAAAGTTCACTGAGACAAGGCTCATCGGAACTGCTCTGTATCGTATTTTTCAAGAACGAAGAATTCTCAGGAACGTCAATCAGCTCGCCTGTATCTGCGTCTATAAAAGTCATAATTGTACTGCCGCTGGAGATGTCAATAATCTCGGTGCAATGATTCTTTATGTGATAGCTTCCGAGTGTTATATCGAAAGGTGCCTCGTCAGACCAGCTCCTGCCGACCGACCATTCCACATCAACCAGTCCGTCCGCAGTGGGCTGATATACGATAACGGAAGAAGAAGTTCTTCCACTCACAGGCTCTACCAATGCACGCAAATCAAATTCGTTACAGTTCGATTCCATCATTTTTTCAATCGCACCATCGCCCTTTTGTTCCATTTGCAGGGAAGCTCCTGTACTGCCGTTTACATCTGCGCAGTATGCGATATATGGTTTGTGGGTATGAGGGTTGTAATAAACGCAGGCAGCACAGGAAGCAAGGGTGCTATGATGACTGTAGCTTTTAAGCCAATTATACTCAGCAGGGCAGTCCGGCAGCCAGCTATAGATGTCGGTCTGTTCAATAAAGCCGCTTGGATTTTCAAAGGTAAATGTCTCATCTATGATTTTCTTATACCCATCGCCATAGTCTATCAGCCAATCTACTGTCAGATCATGTCCTTCCAGCACATGGAACATCTGGACTTCAAAGGCGTACTGTACTTCGCTTTCCTTATATTTTTCAAAAAAACTGTAATCATCGGAGGGAATGCCCAGACTTTCGCAGTAAGCTGCATATGACTCCAGTGCTTCAGCATCATTCGGGTCCGGCTTTTCAGGGATTTCAAGCTCGAAAAGTGCAGGACTTGTGCAGGCAGGCGTATTTACCATTGTCATACTGCCGGAAATAGATGTTCGATAAATGTCCTTCTGATTCAGCGGAATCGGTTTGACAAGACAAATGAAATTGTCTTCTACATGGGATTTTCCGTATTCGTTGTAAAACTCCATTGCTTCGACAAAACTCATCGGCGTCCAGTCGGGCAGCGTACCGATGACCGATTCGTATGCGGACGAATCGGCAGCCTGCACAGGCAGTATGGTTAGCGTGGAAGCAATCATTACAACTGATGTCAAAAATGCGAATCGTTTGTGTTTCATGATAATCTCTCCATTCATATTTATTTTTCATGGTAACGCCGTTTCAGCTGCTGATTCATCAATGCGGCGTGCTTCATATCTACAATGTAATGGACAATGCAGGTAAAGAGGTATATGAACACAACGCCCAAAAAGGTCAGCAGCGCTGACAATGCCGTAATTTTGTACCAGCCGAAAAAATCTACCATCCATAATGTGAGAAAGAATATCAGCAGGAAATGTGCCAGCCATAGCAGCAATAGAATCCTGCCGCTTTTCACATCCAGACACACAAGCAAAGCAGATGGCAATGCGGTGATGAATCCACTCAGAAGTATTTCCCATAATATCACGCTGTCCATCTGCTGTCCGGAAATGGTGAGATATATCGCTGTGACAAGTAAAACGGCGGTTGTAATGTTTACAAAATAATGCAATAATGAAGATAAAAATTCCTTTAACATTATTCTACTTCCCCGATCCCAAGCTTGGCTTTTATTTGATGTACATATTGCCGTGAGATGACGATGCTTTCACCGTTTTTTAAATGCGCTTCCATCTTGCCGCTGAAAAGCGGTGAAAGATATTCTATCTTTTCCATATTTACGATCATGGATTTGGAACATCGAATGAAATCAAACGGTACAAAGCGCGCTTCCAGTTCATAAAGCTTATGCTTGATTTCGTAAACATCTGAGCTGTAATATGCAAAAACACGGTTTTCGTTTGCCTCAAAATAATAGATATCATGATAGTTCAGAGGTACAATTTTGTCGTTCAGATAACCCGTAAGCTCTGTATTGGCATTCTGGAATGCAAGCAGCATGGAGATCAGCCTTTGATCCGGTGAAGCGCATCTGACAATAATGACATCATCTTCTTCATCTGACCGAGGGGGTTCTATTATAATTTTCATGACCAGCCTCCGTTTTTTGAATTGGTACAATATCAAGCGTTTTCATCAGATTCCGGCATAGTAATTGATATAGCGTCCTGACAGTATGATCTTAACTATATCATATCATAAAATCAAACAAATTGTCAATGCAACTTACCCTATGAAAATGGCAACTTGCTGCATGAAGCATACTCGTTTCTGATCTTTCGATATGCGTAAACGAAGGATATGCACCGATATGAGATCCTTTTGAATAGAGATGAATTGCGGCGCCAGTTCAGTACCTGATTCATTTTCACATAGGGGCGCTTTTGTGCTGTCCGTACAAAATGGTTCGGTTCAGTTCCCGTTGTGAGAGCGTTTTCTTTTTTTCAAAAACATATTGACATTTTTCGATTTGTGTGTTATAATATAGAAAATCTTCAATGTGAGGTGAGAACGTGGAGCCTTCAAATAAGCAGATCACGGTAATATTCAAAGCTCTGTGCGATGAAAACCGTGTACAGATTTTCAGAATTCTGCAAAACGGTGAGCGATGTGCCTGTCATTTACTTGAGAAAATGCACCTGAGTCAGCCGACGCTTTCCCACCATATGAAGATACTCTGCGACAGCGGCCTTGTGGTCGGCAGAAAAGAGGGGAAGTGGATGCACTACTCTATTTCGGCAGAAGGTGCGAAAGTTGCGATGGACTGCCTGAAAGATATCACGGCGGTAAGCGAAAATGAGAATAATTGCTGTTATAAGCAATGAGCCGTATTCCGATACGGCTTATCACAGCATTATCAAATAGACATATCTAAATATAACTATCGGAGGAAAAGATAATGGATCATGTTACGAAAGCAGTACAGTATTATGAAGAAGGCTATATGTGTTCGCAGGCAGTATTTGCGGCGTTTGCGGAACAGTTCGGCATTACTGAGAAGCAGGCATTGCAGATCGGCGCTTGCTTCGGCGGTGGAATGAACAAAGGCGAGGTCTGCGGTGCCTGCACCGGTGCGCTGATGGTTCTTGGTATGAAATACGGTCAGTTTGATCTCCTTGACGCTGCGAGCCGTGCCAAAGGCAGCACTGTGGCAGTTAAGTTCCTTGATGAATTTGAAAAAAACAAGGGTTCATATGTCTGCCGCGACATTCTCGGCTGCGATCTCAGAACTGAAGAAGGAAGAAACTATGCAAGGTCAAATGGTCTGTTTGGTACACTGTGTCCCGAAATGGTAAGGGCAGCGGCAGAGATTGTTGCAGAAATGCTCGGAGGCGATGAATAAAAGTGTGGGACTTGATTCAGGACGAGATATTCGGCATGAAATGGCTGAACAGGCTGATTGGCTCCCTGTTGAACGTCTGCGGTCTTGATACCGGCAGCAAGCTCGGCGGAAGTCTGCAATTCTTCCTCTATGATACGATAAAAATTTTGGCTCTGCTCTGTATTTTGATATTTATAATCACATATATACAAAGCTATTTCCCTCCTGAGAGAGTAAAAAAGATACTCGGCAGGTTTCACGGAATCGGAGCAAACTGTATCGCTGCTTTGCTTGGCACAGTCACACCGTTCTGCTCCTGTTCCTCAATACCGTTGTTTATGGGTTTTACAAGCGCAGGACTTCCGCTGGGCGTGACGTTTTCATTCCTGATATCATCGCCAATGGTTGACTTAGGCTCGCTTGTTCTGCTGATGAGTATATTCGGCTGGAAGGTTGCGGTTGTATATGTACTGCTGGGGCTTGTGATTGCAGTCGCAGGCGGTACTTTCATTGAAAAACTGCACCTTGAAGATCAGGTGGAGGCGTTTATCCGGAACGGCAAAAGCATGGATACTCCGCAGAATGAACTTACAAAGCGTGACCGTCTGAAATATGCTTGGGAGCAAGTCGCTGAAACCGCGAAAAAGGTATTGCCCTATGTCATAGTCGGCGTAGGAATCGGAGCCTTTATTCACAACTGGACACCGGAGGAATGGATCGTCAAAGTTCTCGGAACGGGAAATCCCTTCGGCGTTATCATTGCAGCAATTTGCGGCATACCTATGTATGCAGATATTTTCGGTTGTATTCCCATTGCAGAAGCGTTGGTCGCCAAGGGAGCAAACCTCGGCGTTGTTCTCGCCTTTTTGATGAGCGTTATTACGCTATCGCTCCCGTCGATGATCATGCTGAAAAAAGTAATAAAGCCTAAGCTGCTCGGCATTTTCATAGCCGTTTGTACGCTGGGAATTATCCTTGCCGGATATTTCTTTCAGATCATTCAAAATTACATTGTTTAGGAGGTACATATCATGGCATTGTTCGGAAAGAAAAAGGAAGAAAAGAAAGAGGGAACTCTATGCTGCTGTTGCGGCAGAGAACAGCCTATAAGCGAGACAACATCCACTTGCTGCGGTAAAACTGTTGACGGTATCTGCTGTATCAAGGTTCTTGGCTCTGGCTGCAAAGCCTGTCATCAGCTCTATGACAACACTGTTAAGGCTGTAGAAGGCATGGGCATCGAGGTCGAGTATATCACAGACTTGCAGAAGATCATGGAGTATGGTGTAATGTCAATGCCTGCGCTAGTGGTCAATGAAAAGCTCGTATCCTCTGGTAAAACTCTGAAACCTGCGGAGATAATAACGCTTATAAACGATATGCTTGTTCAGTAAATTGCAATTCTGAAGAATTGAGAAAATATCCTGCGAATGCATTCCGTGAAGCGATCATAAGGAATGAAAAAACATCTGTCCGCAGAGCAGTATGAACTTCTGGGACGGATTGTAGCAGAGTTTTCAAAGAAATAAAAAAACCACAGGCATACTATTTTGATAGTGCGTCTGTGGATTTCTATATATATGACAAAACGCCCCTGTTTCTAAGAACAGGGGCGTCGATTTGTTTATTCACCCAACATCAAGACAAACCCTTACGGTCAAGTCTTTCCATTGGTTTTGTCGGAGATAGGCATAGATATAACTATCTTTGTCACGATTGTGAATACGCTTCTGCTCTACCTGAATATGCAGATTGCTCCTGCAAGCGGTGCATTCTATATTCTCGATACCACCGCAAACAGCAATTCCGACGCTCCGTTTTACAGTGGAATCTATCTGAAATACATCAATCTTTACTCCGAAAACACCGTGAACAATGATTTCTCCATTTACAGAGGCTCATTCTCAACAGGAAAAAGCAGAGGCATCAATTTCCACAGCGGCTGGAAGAATGAAAGTAGTACCGATTTTTTTGAACACTGCAGCGAAACCTTTTCAGACGGAACGCACTATGTTTTAAGTCCTGCCGTCCCCATCCCCGATATCGAGCATCTGAACAATAGCAAAAGAAACGCTATCCTGCACAGAAATACCAGCACTTGCTGTATAGCTTGTAAGTGCTTCATATACATAATCGTCAATTCTCAAGTGTACTTGTTTTGACATTACTATTCACCTCGCGGGAATTATTATATACCATCTATTTCCCATTATAGCACAGAACTGAATACTCGTCAATCCCAAATCAGCGATTTTACGCATTATGCTGATAATTGACCGCACCTAATAAACCTACATATCATCATCTTGTAGAGCAACAGACTAACCGTTTGAAAAGAAAAGCCAGGAGAAATGCTTGTACAAGCAAATCTCAGGGCTTTACCTGTTATTCAGTTCCAATAGAGTATGCTTTTGTTGTGGCGCACGCCATAATGCTGAAACGGACTTGTAAGGAACGGATTATAGGTGCGCCAATAGACTACGGGCAAGTAGCACACATCAATATTGTGCCTTAACGAAATCTTAACACCGTAACCGTAATCTTAACCGCACCTTAACCGCTCATGTGATATAATAAAGCTATCATTTGAACGAGAGGTGTACGATGTTACATATAAATAGAGTAAAAAACAGAACTCATATGACTTCATTTCAGGTCATCATTATCAGTTTCTTTTGCCTAATTCTGGTAGGTACGCTGCTTCTGATGCTGCCGATCTCATCAAGGCAGCGGTGTGTGACTTCATTCCCTGATGCAATGTTCACAGCCGTTTCAGCTACCTGTGTGACTGGGCTTGTTGTAAAGGATACTGCTACATACTGGTCTCTGTTCGGGCAGGCGGTCATTCTGATGCTAATACAGATCGGAGGTATGGGCGTTATCACCATCGGGCTTGCAATCATTAGAGCATCAGGGCGGAAAATCGGTCTGTGGCAGCGCAGTACGATGCAGGAATCCATCTCCGCACCGCAGGTAGGCGGTATTGTGAAGCTGACAGGCTTTATCCTTAAAACATCACTTATCATAGAGATGATCGGTGCGGCTTTGCTTGCACCCGTTTTCTGCAATGATCTTGGTATCGCTAAGGGACTGTGGTATTCCTTGTTTCACAGCATATCGGCTTTTTGCAATGCAGGCTTTGATCTGTTCGGCATAAGAGAACCGTTCTCATCGCTGACCTTTTACCACAGCAACATCTATCTCAATATCATCATTATACTGCTAATTATTACGGGAGGCATCGGCTTTCTCGTCTGGGGCGATATCGGAACACACAAGCACAGGATCAGGCGCTTCTCTCTGCAAAGCAAGGTCGTACTGATGACATCTGCTGTCTTGATCGTTCTGCCTGCGCTGTATTTCTTTTTTTGTGAATATGACCGTGAGACTATCCATGACCGGACGATCCATTCACTGTTTCAGTCTGTCACAACACGAACCGCAGGCTTTAACACGACTGATCTCGCTGCTATGGATGAATCAGGTACAGCCATTATAATCATTCTTATGCTTATAGGCGGTTCTCCCGGTTCCACCGCAGGCGGTATGAAAACAGCGACTTTTGCTGTTCTGTTCCTTGCTGCGATCACAGTGTTAAGCCGCAGAAATGATGTGCAGTGCTTCAAAAGAAGAATATCAGACGAAGCTGTCCGCAGTGCAGGCGCTGTTTTGTTTATGTATCTTGTATTGTTCTTTACAAGCGGTATCATTATCAGCAGAGTGGAAAATCTACCGCTGCTGACCTGTCTGTTTGAAACAGGCTCAGCTATCGGTACTGTAGGGCTGACACTCGGCATTACAAGCGGTCTGTCTGCTGTATCCCGTGTGATACTGATGATACTTATGTTTTTCGGGAGAGTCGGCGGACTGACATTCATTTATGCAGCTCTTCCGTCGGCGGACAGTCAGAATTCACGCTTACCGCTTGAAAAAATATCTGTAGGATAAGGAGTCTTATATATGAAAACAGTTTTAATTATCGGAGTAGGTCAATTCGGCAGTCATATTGCCAGACGCATGGAGGAGCTTCGGTGTGAGGTCATGGCAGTAGATGAAAATGAGGAGCGTATCAACGATATCCTGCCCTATGTGACCAACGCAAGGATCGGTGACAGCACCAACGAGGAATTTCTCCGTTCGCTTGGTGTAGGAGACTATGATGTTTGTATCGTTGCCCTCGGCAGCCTGTTTCAGTCCTCTCTAGAAACAACGTCTTTGCTCAAGGAGCTGGGGGCAAAGAAAGTCATATCCCGTGCGACAAATGATGTACAAATGAAATTCCTGCTTAAAAACGGAGCCGATGAGGTTGTCTATCCTGAGATGCAGATGGCACTTCGCATCGCTACAAAATATGCATCAGACAGCATACTCGACTTTATTCATCTGGATAACAATTACTCGATCTACGAACTGAAAGTACCGAAGGACTGGTTCGGAAAGTCGCTGTCACAGATCGATATACGAAAGAAATTCAATATCAATATTCTGACGATCAAACGCGGAGCAGAGGTATTTATCCCTGCACCGGACACTGTAATTAAAACTGATGACATCGCATTTGTCATAGGTGAGGTTCGGGATATCCAGAAATGTTTCAGAATCTAGGAGATGATCGTGTGAGAGATGTTCTGCTTGCACTGTCTGTAGGAGCAATGTTTCTCTACGGCTTTTATATTATGAAAAAAGTAGATGAATTCATCGAGGAGATACAAAAGAGCAGCCATGGACACAACCTGTCAGAAGATGATGTTGACGAACAGAAAAGTGATATGTTATAATAACAAGGGTGATCCTTATGACTGCTAATTCTATAAAAAGCTCTAAAGCGTTTTCTGTGTTCAAAGACTCCGCTATATGTCTTGTGGTGCTGACCGCCGCAACACTTGCCGGATACGCATTCAAAGCCTTTCAACTTGCCGATGCGGACATTATCATGCTGTATATTATTGCTGTGCTTGTGATATCCATTTTTACATCAAAGATGTATTTCTGCCTGATATCATCATTAGTAGGAGTAGTGCTTTTCAACTGCTTCTTCACCTATCCTGAGTTTTCTCTTTCAGCTCACGATGCAGGCTATCCCGTCACATTTGTGACGATGTTTATTACAGCGTTCATTGCAGGAACGCTTGCCAATAAGCTGAAACGCAATATCCTGATCGCCGAGCAGAATGCCCGTGAAAAGGAGGAGGCGGCACTTCTGGCGCAGAATGAACAGCTTAGAGCTGATATGCTCCGTTCCATATCCCATGATCTCAGAACACCGCTGACCTCCATATCAGGCAATGCCAGTACGCTCATTTCCGGCGGCGATACGCTTGATGAATCAGCACGTCAGCAGATATACACGGATATTTATTCCGAATCAATGTGGCTTATCGGAATGGTGGAAAATCTTTTATACGCTACACGAATTGAGGACGGCAGAATGCAGCTCAATATCTCGGTAGAGATACTTGATGACATTGTTCAGGAGGCTGTCAGACACACCGAACGCACTCACCCAAAGCGAAATATCATCGTTGATATGTATGACGAGATAATCCCTGTTATGGCAGATGCGAACCTTATCGTACAGGTCATAGTCAATCTTATGGATAATGCTGTCAAGTACAGTGATGAGGATTCTGATGTTACCGTCAGTGTGCGCCGAGAAAATGCGTATGCTGTTGTGATATCCGTGTCCGATCACGGCACTGGTATCTTCGATGAAGAAAAAGAAAAGGTATTTGATATGTTCTATACGGGCGGCAGCCGTTCCTCAGACAGCAGAAGAAGTCTGGGGCTGGGGCTTGCACTGTGCAGGTCAATTATTACTTCACACGGCGGTACTATATCTGTCAGCGACAACATACCAAACGGTACAGTTGTCAGCTTTACTCTGCCAATAGGAGAGGTCGATTTGAATGAATGAATATCTTGTTCTGGTGGTGGAGGACGACAAGCCTATCAGAAATCTTATTACAACTACTCTTAAAATGAATGACTATCGCTTTATTACTGCTGTCAGGGGCAATGAAGCGATCATGCTCAGCGCTTCGCATAAGCCTGATATTATCATACTTGACCTTGGACTGCCTGATATTGACGGCGTTGAGGTGATAGAGCATATACGCACTTGGAGCGATGTTCCTATCATCATAGTCAGTGCAAGGAGCGAGGACAGGGACAAGATAACAGCCCTTGACAAAGGTGCAGATGATTACCTGACAAAGCCTTTCTCTGTTGATGAACTTCTCGCAAGGCTCAGGGTGATACAAAGGCGGCTTATGAAGTCCGAAAACATCTCGGTCACGGAGTTTGTCAATGGCAGATTACGGATAGACTATGCTTCGGGCTGTGTTCACCTTGATGATGAAGAACTTCACCTGACACCGATAGAATACAAGCTGCTTTGCCTGCTTGCCAAGAATGTCGGCAAGGTGCTGACGCATAAGTACATTATCCAAAGTGTATGGGGAACTCCTGCGGATAACAGCGAAGCCTCCCTGCGTGTATTTATGGCTACCCTGCGAAAAAAGCTGAGTGACAGCAGTCAGGCGCTGATACAAACACATATCGGTATTGGGTATCGTATGATGAAATTATAGTTTTAGGGAGCAGTACAAAAACAGGCACTTTATTTGATGATCTGTATCGCCTTCAATGGCTGCAAAAACAATTGAACTGATTTTTTCTAAAAGAAAAATCTATCCGCAGAGCAGTATGAGATTCTGGGACAGATTGTAGCTGAGTTTTCAAAGAAATAAAAAATCCACAGGCATATGGATTATAAGATGCTGAAGACTTATTCCGTAGATGTGTTAAGACGTATCCTGGCTTCAATCCGAAGAAATAAGAATTTTGTGGATATAAGTTCGTTGAAAGGCGAACAGATGCCTAAAAAGATAGATATCTTGACATATTCATTCCCTTGCCAGGATTTATCCAATGTCGGAGCTTTTCATGGCTATAACAAGGGTACGCAAGTCTTGAAAACGTACTTGAAGAAGATAAACGTGTCAACATCGTGCATATTGTTCTTTTCCGTTATGGTTGTAATCAGCTCATAACAGAGAACAAAGGTAATAATCATACCTGCAATCGGGATAATAACGTTGTTCGACAGATTTTGTATCATATTAAAGATACTGCCACTCCATTGTGAAGGAGTTAATCCTACTTCTGCCGCAATATTGCCAGTTGCCGCATTTGCGTCGTCGAATATTCCTATGAAAATACCACCGCATAAATCTACAAGAAAGTCGTGTATCGCATCAACTATCGAGTCTAAAATTTCTTCCATTACATACCGCCTTTCTTATTTAATTGCAGAGAAGCCTGCCCAAAAGGACAGGCTTTCCGCATTTACCGAGTCGTTTTCGGATTAACCGAAAAGACCGGAAAGAAGGGGTACGAGTGTGATACCGATAAGGGCAACGCCACCGCCAGCCATAAGCTGCTTCATACCCTGTGACTTAGCACCGGGGTTATCGTTACCGTAGCCTTCGAGAAGGTTGATTACGCCCCATACGCCAAGACCGGCACCGAGAGCGATTACGAGTGTCTGAAGTACTTCAACAGCAGAGTTAAAAAATTCCATAATAAAAAATCTCCTTTAAATTAAATAGTTTTGATTTGAATTTGGACACAAAAACAGCCGTCTGATTATTCATCAGCGGCTTGCGTGTCATCTTCGTTTGTTTCCGAACAGTCGTAAACCTCAACAACTGTATTCGGTTTTACTGTGAGCTTATGCGATAGAAACTTTTCTACGTTGAAAAGATTTTTCTCGTCAGCGTCGGAGGTTAGAGAGAATTTTGGATGCTTCGTTAAATCGTACTTATTACTGAGAAAAGGTCTCACGCCTCTAAGCTGCAAAATACACTTACTACCGTCCATTACGCTGATTTCGTCCATTGACATAAGCTCTTTACCTGTTTTCTGGTAATTCAGAGAGTGCGAGGTTTCTTTTCCTCTGCTTTCACCAGTGTTATACAGGTCAATAGTTTCTTTTCCGAGAACTTCGGAAATTTCTTTCAGAGTGGTCTTTTCTTTACCACCAAGAAAAAGTGTTGTATCGCAGTTACCCACGATTGTATCCGCATTATCCTTGTAAATCGCCTTTAACTGACTTTGTGCCTGCAAGATGATTGAAGCTGAAATTTCTCTGCTTCGTATCGTTGCTATGAGTTTGTCGAATTTTGGTATTTGTCCGATATTCGCAAACTCATCGAGTATAAAGCGAACGTGAACAGGGAGTCTGCCGCCGTATTCGTCGTCAGCTTTGTCACACAACAGATTGAAAAGCTGAGTGTACATTATAGAAACGATAAAGTTAAAAGTATCATCGGTATCCGAGATTATGACAAAAAGTGCCGTCTTTGTATCGCCTAACGTATCAAGCTGTAGCTCATCATCTTCTGTTAATTCACGCAACTCCGCAATGTCAAAAGGTGCAAGTCTTGCACCACAGGAAATGAGGATTGATTTTGCGGTCTTTCCCGCCGCCAGTTTGTATTTCTTGTACTGTCGTACAGCGAAATGCTCAGGATTTTCTTGTTCAAGCTCCTTAAACAGCTTATCAATCGGATTTTCAAAGGTTTCGTCATCTTCTCGTGCTTCACTGGCATTTATCATCTCGATAAGGGTATTGAGATTTTTCTCTTCCTTTGGAGCTTCATACCAGATATATCCGATAAGTGCCGAGTAGTAAAGTCTTTCAGCCTTTACCCAGAAATCTTCACCGCTTTGACTGCCTTCGCCTTTGGTGTTGGCGATAATTGTGTTTACGAGCTTAAGAATATCCTTTTCGGAACGGATATATGCAAGCGGATTATAGTGCATTGACTTTTTGAAATTGATAGTGTTCAGCACCTTGATTGCATATCCGCCGTCTTGCAGAGCCTTTCCGACTTCGTTCAGCACCGTTCCTTTCGGGTCTGTAACCACATAGGAGCTGTTCATTTGAAGTAAGTTCGGCTTTACATAAAATCGTGTTTTACCTGAGCCTGAGCCACCGATTACAAGGATATTCTTGTTTCGTGCGTACTTGGGTCCTGCCTTCGGTCTGCCGTCCATTGTCAGACGTTCCGTTTCGGTAAGAATGACATTATCCTCAAATTTATCAGCCATATATGGCTTAATATCTTCGGCATTACCCCATCGGGCAGACCCATACTCACAGCCTTTTCGGTATTTCTTTGCATTTTTACCTTTGACGTAAATAACGAGCTTTACGATTACGCCTCCCGCAACACCTATGAGAAGGTCTATCGGGTTGAAACTCGGCAAGGGATTGAGGAAAACCTCACCCAAGCCGTCCATACCGTTCATTATCTTGTCGCCAAGTTCTGTGCCTGCGGCACTTGTAAATGCCTGAGATACCTTGTTGAAGAAATATCCGAGGATAATAAAAGGCAGAACCTTCATTACTTTTTGCTTGTCAAATTTCATTACAGTTCTGCCTCCCGTGTCTTGTTTTTCTCTCTTGTACGCTCCTGAGCCTTTTGCTTGACCTGCTCACCGAGAGTTTTAAGCTTTGCCTTGATAGACGGCTTTTCCTTCTTTTTGAGTTCTTTTCCAACAAAGTCTTTGAAAGCAGCGTTCATAACCTCTGCGTCCTTTGCCTTGAAAAAGATGAAGTATCTCGGCGGCTTTTCAGAGCCGTCCTTTTTGAGAGAATAGTCGATACCGTACTTACGGGCAGTTTTGTTGAAGGACTTAATGTTTTGGTCGGTTACTTCAATATTCGTGAGCTTTTCGCCTTTTTGAATAAGGTGTTTTACCGACTGTTTTCCTTTATAGACCTTCGGGGACTTGTTTTTCTGTGCCGAGAGATAGGCTCTTACAGCCGATTTCAGCACATTTGCCGTTACTTTTGTTGCCCTGACCGAGAGCGACACGACTTTTTCGGAGTTCTGCTCCTGCATTACTGTCCTCCTTTCGGGTTATTTTTGTTCTCACTAAGGGATTTTGAGTGGGAAACTCATAGTCTTTCCTCCTTTTGGACATAAAAAAGCAGCTAAGCTTTTTATCGCTTAACTGCTATGTATAATATTCAATTTTGTTATTCCTACAAATTGGAAGTTGGCAGTCAAATATTATATCGAATACATTACCATTCCAAGACCTGCCGACAGGAGAATTAGTAATATTGGTGAAAGCGGTTTTTCTTTGATTCTCTTGTAAATAACTGCAGTTGCAGCAATTACGGCGAAAATAATCAATCCCTTTGCATCGAGTGTAGCTTCACTGTCAATGCTCTTGAAAGCGAAAAGTGAGCTCATAAGCATAGTAAGCGCCGTTGCCAGTATGAGTCCGACCACGCACGGACGAATACCGCCGAGGAATGCTTGAATACCCTTGTATTTCAAGAAATTGCGTATTAGCGAAGCGATTATCAATATGATTATAAAGGACGGAAGCACCACTCCGAGCGTTGCGACAAACGAACCGAGGATTCCGCCCTGTTTTGAACCAACAAAGGTTGCCATATTTACGGCAATCGGTCCGGGTGTGGATTCCGAAACGGCAATCATATTGAGGAGTTCCCCCTCGGAAAGCCAGCCGTTCATCAAAACCTTTTCACGAATAAGCGAAATCATTGCGTATCCGCCGCCAAATGATACCGCACCGACCTGTAAAAAGTTGAGAAACAATTCAATGTATATCATTCGTCGTTTTCCTTCCTTTTACGAAGCAAGCTTATCAGATATACAAACAAGCCGACCGTTCCCGAAATGAGAATGTAAAATATCGTCGAGAAGCTTGCCGAGAAAACGGAGAACGCTACCATACAAAGAATAACGGCAGAAAGAATAACGATATTAAGAGGTGTCTTCTTCATCTGCTTTAACATTTTCAATCCTGCCGAAAGTATAAGCCAAATCACGCAGACCTGTATTCCTCGGAATGCGTATGACACAAGCGTGAGGGAGAGGAAGGTATCAAAAAACAGCGATATTGTGTATATTATAACAAATGACGGTATGCAGACCGCTACGGTTGCAATAAGTGAGCCGAGAAAACCGAGCATTTTATAACCGATATAGGTTGAGACATTGATTGCAATGGGACCCGGCGTAGATTCTGCAATAGCGACCATATCGAGAAACTCGTCTTTTTCAATCCATTTCTTTTTGGATACAAATTCGTTTTCAAGAAGTGCTATCATCGCATAACCGCCGCCAAAGGTAAACAGCCCGATTTTTAACATTGTAAGAAACAAATCAAGGTGTTTCTTCATTAAAACTGCTCCTTTCACCCTTACAAATGGGAAGTTGTCAGTTTCCTTCTTCAATCTTTATCGCTTCGGTTTCCACCCAAGCAGGCTTAAAACCGCTGTTATTGGCGATATTTTGTGACTGAATATTTGCAACAGCGGTGCCGTAGAATGGAATGTCACCCATATCAATAATTTTGTTCTTCAACAGAGTCACAAGATAGGAGCCAATTCCCCTTGAACGGTAATCCGGAAGAACATCTATTCCAATCTGTTGCCAATGCGGTGCATCTTCCGAACAGCCTGCCATACCCATGATGGTGTCCCCATCATGTGCAACTACAACAATTCTATCAGGTCGTACAGGACAGGGTGTAGGAAAGGCAATCGCGTTCGGAAACCGTGGATCACCGTAGAATGGTCTAATCTCACTGTCGTAAAGCCACTTCACTTGGTAGTGTTCTTCAACATCGATATTGCAACAAGGTAAAAACATGTGATGTGTTGGATTCAACTGATAGCCATACTTCTTCAACTCTCCATTTAGTGTCATGAGATTATCAAATTCAAATAGGCGGTGTCCTTCCACGGTTTTGCTCCAATCGTACAGGAACTCATGTAAGCATTCATCTGCCATAATTACAGTATTCGCTCCAAGTGTCACCATTTGCAGGAATGGTTTACCGGGACTGTAGCTTCTTCTTCCCTCATTCAGTGCCGAGATGGTGATGATATTCTCCTTCGCCTGTAGATCTGCCGGGGTACAGTTGAAATCAAAGGACAACTGCTTTAGCAGCTTTTCATAGTATTCTTTGAACCTAATTTCCATACTTTTTCCTTTCTACAAGTTCCGATTTGTAGAGCAGATTATCTACTCTACCAACCACATTATATCATATCTTCTCTGGAAAGTAAAGGACGGGGCTTAGTCCGTCCCATACATATCGTGATTTACAGCAGAGGTGTAGTAGTTATCGATTGTAACGGCAGCATTATACAGAACTGTTTTCAGATAGGACTTGATATTACGCACTTTGCTTGGATTTTCTTTCAGGCAGGAGAAGATATATTCAATGTGCATAGAATTGAGCTTCAGAATACGGCTCTTGACAAGCTCGGTCGGAACTTTATCCTTTCCGATATTCTGCGTTTCCGCTTCTGAGCATACACATTCAAGCATTATATCGACAATTTCATCAAGCTGTGCCTTGTTGTATTGGTCAACGATTAGGTCGTATTCGATATTTTCAAGAATGATTGCTCTGTATCCGTCAATCTTATCAATCCCATCAGGCAGGATAGATTGATTGATATTAAAAAGCTCTTTATTTTCTTTTTCTTTATTTGATTTCTCTTTACTTAATTGTGCCGAGGACATCTGTTTGGGTTTTACCCGTTCGGATTTATTCCGTTTAGGTTCGTCGAAATGGCGTGGCTTCATTCTTATATCGTAGAACACTTCGCCGTAAGTTCCGTTTTTTCGCCGTTCTCGGTATCGGGTGATATATCCTGTTGCTTCAAGCTCCTTTATGATAGAAGCGATAGTATCGGAACATTCACGGTTGATTTTCGATAAACCTGAGATTGTCATATCCCATTTTTCAGGGAGCGATAATATTTGGGAGAGTAAACCTCTGGCTTTAAGAGAAAGCCGCATATCTCTTAAATGGTAATTTGACATTACCGTGTATCCGTCTGCTGTTTCAACTCTGCAATACGCCATCAGAATTCAATCTCCAGCACGAGAATATCGTTATCTCCGATTTCTCCAAACTTTTCTTCAAAAAAGGTATTGACAAATTCGTCAAGATGTGCTTCATACATTACCGCTTCGATTTCATCGGCAATTCTGCCCATTTCCTCGACCTCGGCACGGAGCTTGTCATACTCACGCTTTGTCTTAATGAATTCAGCCGTGCTTGCACCCTTAATAGTACGGGGATAGACGAATGTTCTATACTCCTTAGCGTCAAGCTCCACTTTCAGATTTGTAACCTTATTCCTGAGTTCTGCACCGAAGAAAAAAATCTTGAAAAAGGTCTTGACATTTTCCTCAGTTTGTGCTTCGGGTTTTTCTGAAAAATATTTCAGAAAAGACTTGACATCTGTCAGCTTTTGTGCTATGAACCCCTCGAAAAAATTTTCAGAGAAGGGGTTGACAAATCTGTCGTTCTGTGATATGGGGCTTCCGATTGCTTTACTGTTCTTCATAATAATTCCGCCTTTCTTAATGTTGGTTTGAGCTTATCATATATTCAGGGAATAGAAAAACCCCGTATCTAACGGTTTAACCGTCGGATACGGGGTAATCTTTTTATTTACCAAGTTCAAGGCTCATCACGAGAGTTATATCTTCCCACTGATTTTGCCTTAAATACTTGCCGTTAGCCTTCTGATAGGCTCTTGCCATTTCATAGGTTATCGGAAAATCCCATTGTATAGCGATTTTCTGATTAATCCCTATTACTAATAGCTGCCTGTGCAGTAATCTGCGTAGGCAGTCAAAATTGACAATGGAGATATTATGTACATCGGAAGCGATTTTGTCCGCTTCCTCGCCGTATAAATACACATACGGTATTTCTTTGGAGTTTGCTCTGCCTTTGACTGCAAGATTTGTCTGCGTTTCGGTATCAGCCCCTGTGGATAAATGCCACTCATACACGCCTTCGCTTGTGGGAACAACAGATGAAACAATATCTTCCAATACCTCGTGTCCGAGCTCTGTTTTACTGTCGGAAATGTCATTTAACGCCGAGATAATCTTATCAAGGTCAAGTGTATCAGTTGTAGGAGTTTCAGGGGATACAGCCGTCGTCTGACTTCTGAGGTTTTTGATTTGCGCTTCATATTCAGCACGCTTCTTGTTATATTCCTCTTTGGTAATCTCTCCGTCAGTACGCATATCAATCAGAGCGTCGAGCTTTCGTTCAAGCTTTGTAATTTCAGCTTCATAATCAAAAGTCGGAACAGCTTCGGGAGCACTCTGCGTATAATATTTCTTGATATACTCAAGTGCGTCCTGCATATCCTTTGCTCTGTTTGCCCAATGCTCATTGAAAATAAATTCACCCATCATATCCATTTTCCACTGAAGAACGGTCTTGTTATCGCAATACCCTTCCGTTTCAAGTCCAGCCTTTTTGCGATTAGCCGCATTGCCGTGATTGAGCTTGTTATAACAGATGTAGCAGAAGGTCTTACTGCCGTCATCGTGTTTGTGATAAATATTCTTTCTGAATTTCGAGCCACAGGTACAGCGCAGTTTTCTCTGCCACAAATCAGCAGAAGGGTTATATCCCGTTGAGGTAGTATTGCCGAACTTGTCCTTGCTGACAATTCTTCTTTTCGCAAGAAGCTCATTGCATTTATTCCACTGCTCTTCGGAAATAATAGCTTCAAAATCGCCCTTTTCATAGATATAACTATCTCTGTCACGATTGGTGATACGCTTCTGCTCTAAGTAGTTGTTGCTTCGGCTCTTATTGTAACATACACAGCCTTTGTAAGTAGCGTTTGCAATAACACGGGTGATATAGGATACATCCCAGCGGACAAGCCCCGACGAATTTTTACGTCCACGCTCTGTCAGCACCTTTGCGATTTTAGCACCGCCCAAGCCCTGCTCATAGAGGTCAAATATCATTCTGACAGTTTCAGCCTGCTCAGGATTGATGGTATAACTCTCACCAGCCTTGCGGTCATATCCTAAGATGTTTCCGCTTCCATAAAGCACGCCGTTCTCTCTGCTGATACGCTGTCCTGCTTTTACTCTTTCGGAAACCTTTCTGCTTTCTTCCTGTGCAAGAGTCGCCATAAGGGAAAGACGAAGTTCTCCATCTCCGTCCATTGTCCAGATGTTGTCCTCAACGAAATACACCTCAACGCCGATATTTTTAAGTTCACGGGTAAAGTTGAGAGTATCAACAGTATTTCTCGCAAATCTGCAAACTTCACGAGTAATTGTTACTCAAAGCACGGATTTAACATTCACGGAGTTGTGTTTGACGAACTACATACCCAGCCTAACAGAAAGCTGTTTGATGTAATGACAAAGGGTTCTGGTGATGCCAGAATGCAGCCACTTTATTTCCTTATCACCACGGCAGGAACAGACACCAACAGCATCTGCTATGAAGTACACCAAAAGGCAAAGGATATTATTGAGGGCAGAAAACATGACCCGACTTTTTATCCCGTTATCTATGGTGCAGATGAGTCTGAGGACTGGACTGACCCAAAGGTATGGAAGAAAGCAAATCCATCACTCGATAAAACAATCGGAATGGAAAAGGTTGTGGCTGCGTGTAATTCTGCAAAAGAAACTCCGGGAGAAGAAAACGCTTTCCGACAGCTTAGACTCAATCAATGGGTAAAGCAAGCAGTCCGCTGGATGCCTATGGAGAAGTGGGATAAATGCAAGATAGCGTTTGATGAAGATGACCTTGCAGGACGTGTCTGCTACGGGGGTCTTGACCTTTCCTCCACTACGGATATTACAGCATTTGTTTTGGTGTTTCCACCAACGGAAGAAGATGAACATTACTACGTTCTGCCGTATTTCTGGTTACCGGAAGAAACATTGCCACTCCGTGTCAGACGTGACCACGTTCCCTATGATGTATGGGAACGGCAAGGCTATCTGAAAACCACTGAGGGAAATGTTGTGCATTATGGATTTATTGAGAATTTCATTGATGAACTGGGGCAGAAATTCAACATAAAAGAAATAGCATTTGACAGATGGGGTGCTGTGCAGATGTCGCAGAACCTTGACGGTCTTGGTTTTACAATGGTTCAGTTTGGGCAGGGATACAAGGATATGTCACCGCCCACAAAAGAACTGATGAAACTGACCCTTGAACAAGCACTTGCTCATAACGGACACCCAGTTCTCCGTTGGATGATGGATAATATTTTCATTCGCCGTGACCCAGCCGGAAACATCAAGCCGGACAAAGAAAAATCCACAGAGAAAATTGACGGTGCTGTTGCCATGATTATGGCTCTTGACCGTGCAATCCGCTGTGGATGTGTGTCTGAGGAATCTGTTTATGATTCGAGGGAGATGTTAATTTTGTAGTTGTGGTTATCCTATAAACTGGAATTGAATTTATAATTTCCCTGCAAATATCTCTGCATCAATAGTGATTTCTTTTGTTTTTTTTAAATCTATTCCATCTTTATTTACACAAAACAGTAGTGGAGTCATATCCGCAAAGGTTTTTATTTCCTCGGATGTCATTGTATACGTTGCTGAAACTTTCTTGTGATAAACAACGGAATACTTCTTTTGGAAATAATCTACGACAGCCGCATTAGAATATTGATTGCTTTTCAATTGTTCTTTTGCCGTCTCTCGAAGCTCCTTAAGATGAGCATTTCCCGGAATTACCTTAATTACATAACCGCCTTCTTTCAAAACTCTGTTAAATTCGGAATAGTTAGCAGGAGTAAAAATATCTAATATGCAATCTATCCTTTTGTCTTTTATGGGCATTTCTTCCAAATTTCCCACAAACCATTTGATAGAATTACTGAAATCACTTTTTGCTGCAAGCTGAACAGCATCTTTAGAAATATCAAATGCAATAATTTCTTTATCACCTGATACTTCTTTTATCTGCTTTGAATAATATCCTTCACCGCAGCCAATATCAAGTATTGTATCAATGCTGCTAAAGCTTTTTATAAGCTGCACCACTTCATTCAGGATATGTGAATAATAGCCTTTTTCTAAAACCTCCCGCCTAATTTGAAAAGTCTCTCTGCTATAATGTTTTGAAGATTTTGTTCCTACAGCAAAGTTCACATAACCCGTTTTTGAAATATCGAAACAATGATGATTAGAACAAAATAAACTTTTTTGTTTCAATTTTAAATCTGTTTTACATATAGGACATTGAAAAACTTTTTCACTGTCACTAAATCTAAGTATTTTATAGATGGAAAATCTGCCTATGAAATTGCTGTTGCAAATGGTTTCATCGGAACAGAATCTGAATGGTTGGAAAGCCTGAAAGGTTCAGATGGAAGAGATGGAGTTGACGGAAAGGACGGTGCTAACGGACTGCCCGGCAAAGATGGCATCGACGGTGAACCGGGAGTTAACGGAACAGATGGCAAATCCGCATACATAATTGCTGTAGAGCATGGATTTACCGGAACAGAAACAGAATGGCTTGCCTCTCTGAAAGGTGCTGACGGAAAAAACGCACCCGAAGTTGACCTGTCCAATTACGCCACCAAAGACGAGTTGCAAAAGCTTGAGGAAAATGCAGCATACTTGGAGAATCTCATCAATAACTCAACCTCCGTTAGCTATACAGTTCTTTTTGAATCCGGCACCGATGCACTTACCACTTATGGCGAGAACATCTACACCTATTACAATGACGGTTACCGTTCTCTTTCAGGTTTTGCGGAAAGCTATCCGCATTTCTGCTGTGCTGAAAATGACTATGCGATTTACTTCAACCAGACTGATTTCAGCTGGGCTGGGACTGTATTTGTCCTCTGTCTGACACCTGTTGTTCTGACTTCTTCCATGCATATGATTCTCAGTTATACAGTAGGAGCATCGCAGGATGCAGAATTCTATCTTGTGAGAAAAATCGATAAAACAGGCTCTGAACTTGCTCAGTATATCTATGAAGAAATACAGGCAGGCAATGCAGTGGAGTTATCATTCAAATGGCTTTATTCCGATACATATATTTCCGTGATGCAGTCACTGGAGAATGTACCGGATGGAGAATATTATCTTGCCTTTAAGGGCACATCGGACAACTCACATCCGATAATTAAAACAATCAAATTTATGAAAGGATGATGTTTATGAAAGAATGGATCTGTATGATTGCAGGTATTGTTGGTGGTTTCATCACCACACTGCTTGGCGGCTGGGATTCTGCACTTGTTACTCTTATTGTATTTATGGGAGTGGACTTCTTTACAGGTGTGGTCACTGCAGCCATGGGCAAATCAAAGCACACTAACAGCGGAGGTTTGTCCTCAAAAGCGGGCTGGTTCGGACTTGCAAAAAAGGTCTGCACCTTGCTCCTTATTGCTGTTGCAGTGAGAATGGATATTCTGCTCGGTACGACTTACATTCGTGATGCCGTATGCATCAGCTTTTGTCTTAATGAATTGCTGTCTATTGTAGAAAATACATCACTTATGGGAGTCCCTTTTCCACCCGCAATCAAAAAAGCAATCGATGTTCTGCAAACAAAAGTTGGCAGAATAGAAGAGAAAAACGACAAGGAGGACGAATAATATGGCTATCTTAAAACCTGATAAAACAACAAATCTCGGCGGTGTCTCCGTCAACGAGTATTTACTCACCAATCATAATCCCAATCACATCGATATGCCTTCCATTTCTATGGAGGGCAAAATTATTGGTGTTACTGTTCATAACACCGATTGGATTACAACTGCCGTAGGAACTACTCCTGCGGAACAGTACACTCGTGCTACTGTGAACGGCAATATGAAAGATGTCAGAGTGCATTATTACTGTGATGACACCTGTGCATGGCAGAATCTTCCGCTGACTTTATCCGGTTGGCACGCTGCTGATGGTAGCGGAAACGGCAACCGCAGAACCATTGCCATTGAGTGCATTATGAGTTCTGTCTACAACGATAAGGACAAGAAATCCGAGGACAACTGTGCAAGACTGGCGGCAGCATTGCTGAAGAAGTATAATCTTGACATCAACCATCTTTACACTCACACGCACTGGCTGAATGTCCGTGATGGAAAGTCTGGCACTGTGGATTATCTCAATACAGTGAAGAATCCGTACAAAACGTGTCCTCTGTACATTCTGCCGCATTGGGCAGAGTTTGAGAAAAAGGTGCTGTCGTACATTAATTCCGGTTCTTCTGAGACACCTACTGCTAAACAGCTTTACAGAGTAAGAAAGACATGGGCTGATGCAAAAAGCCAGATCGGTGCATATTCTTCTTTGGAAAATGCAAAGAAAGCCTGCAAGGCAGGATATACTGTTTTTGACAGCAGTGGTAAACAGGTATATCCGGCAAAGAAATCTGTTGATGAAATTGCCCGTGAGGTTATTCAGGGTAAATGGGGCAACGGTGCAGAACGCAAAAAGAAGCTGACCGATGCGGGTTATGATTATAATGCGGTACAGAATCAAGTCAATGAAATACTCAGATAACTGAATAACAACATTGCTGTAATGCCCATCAAGGAGCCGTTTCCTTGGTGGGCATTATTTTTTTGCCATCTGGTAATGTTCTTTTGGAACACGAGAACACGTTGGAACACCAAATTCCTATCTCTCTATATATAATACATATTTTTATATATACTCATTTTTTCAATGAAAACTATAATATAATAGGATTTTTCGTGTTCCATGTGTTCCGATTCCGGATGCCATAACGATGGGGGTTGAATTTTTCGGTAGTGAGTGAGGGGGATACAACAAGAACCATCCCATGGAAGGAGTCAAAGCGTTATGACAGATAATCAGAAAGCACAAATCATAAAACTGCGTACTGCCGGAAACAGCTATGGCAAAATTGCTCAGGCACTTGGAATATCACTGAATACAGTAAAATCATTCTGCCACAGAAATGCTATCACTGAAACAAAAGTAGATAAACTCTCGCCAGTCACTACCGGAGAAATAACATACTGTGACAACTGCGGGAAAGCGATTCATCAGATTGCAAAGCAGAAAAAGAAACGCTTCTGCTGTGACCAGTGCCGTAATGCCTGGTGGAATGGACATTTAGACCAGGTAAAACGTCAGGCGGTCTATGCTTTCAAATGTCCCTATTGTGGTAAGGAATTTCATATTTACGGCGATAAGCGAAGAAAGTATTGCAGTCATACTTGCTACATTGCTGACCGCTTCAAAGGAGGCAGAAATGAGTAAGGAAGAGTTCAAAAACGAAAAGCTGTACCAGACCACCATGTATCTTGCACGAAAAATGCTGATCGAAGGGATTATTTCGGAAGATGAGTATCGTCAGATTGATACAATTTTTCTTGAGAAATACCGCCCAACTTTGGGTACATTATTTTCCGATATCCGCTTGACTTAAGGAACTTTCAGAGTGATAAATAGTAGCGGAAGGAGTGATTTTATGGCAAAGATCATAAAGGTCGAGCAGAAGATGCCGACCATAAAAGCAAAGAAAAGAGTGGCTGCTTATGCCCGTATTTCAATGGAATCCGAGAGGATGCACCATTCCCTTTCTGCACAGATAAGCTATTATAACGCACTGATTCAGAAAAAGCCGGAATGGGAATTTGCCGGAGTATATGCTGACGATGGAATCAGTGGCACTGGCATAGCCAAGCGAACAGAATTTCAGCGTATGCTTGCCGACTGCGAAGCCGGGAAAATCAATATTATTCTCACCAAATCTATACAGCGTTTTGCGAGAAATACTGTTGACCTTTTGGAAACGGTCAGACACCTGAAAGACATCGGCGTAGAAGTGCGATTTGAAAAGGAAAATATCAATTCCATGAGCGGTGACGGAGAGCTTATGCTTTCTATTCTTGCCTCATTTGCACAGGAAGAAAGCCGTTCCATTTCCGAGAATGTGAAGTGGGGTACGAAAAAACGCTTTGAACAGGGTATTCCGAATGGACATTTCCAAATTTATGGATACCGATGGGAAGGTGACCATCTGGTGGTAGAACCCAAAGAAGCGAAAATCGTCAAACTGATTTTTGATAACTTTATGAATGGTTTATCGGCTGAGAGTACAGAAAAACAGCTTGAAGAAATGGGTGTGAAGTCTTACAAGGGTGTACACTTCAGTAATTCTTCTATTCGACAGATTCTGAGTAATGTCACATACACAGGAAACCTGCTTTTTCAGAAAGAATATGTTTCTGACCCCATTACAGGAAAGTCAAAAAAGAATAATGGTGAAATGCCGCAATACTGGGTGGAAAATACACACGAAGCCATCATTCCGATGGAAATCTTCCAGGCAGTACAGAAAGAACGTCAACGGCGCAGAGAACTCGGAGTGCTTGCGAACTGGAGCATCAATACATCTTGTTTTACAAGCAAAATCAAGTGCCCTATCTGTGGCAAGAGCTACCGCAGGAGTGGTAAACGCCAGAGAAAAGATTCTAATGAAGTTTACTACATTTGGATTTGCAGAACGAAAAGTGAAAAGGGAGCAAAGTTCTGTGATGCCAAAAGTATCCCCGAAAAGAAGCTGAAAGCCGTCTGTGCCGAGGCACTAGGATTGAATGAATTTGATGAAACTCAATTCTCAGAAAGGGTTCGGCAGATAACGGTTATCGGTGACGATACACTTGAATTTTATTTTACGGACGGAACGGTGATTCAGAAAAAATGGAAGTCTACTGCCAAAACAGACTGGTGGACGGAAGAACGCAAAAAAGAATGGGGCGAAAGGCATAAAAATAAGTTCAGAAATCCAAATCGTGCTTTTTATAATGAATTTACTGGATTTATTAAGTGCGGAAACTGCGGTGAAAATTATCGCAGCCAAGGAAAAACATATGCAGACGGTACAAAGGATCGGTATTGGCGATGCTCCGAATCTTGCGGAAATACAGCAATCAAACACTCGACCGTACAGGCTCTTGTGTGTGATGTGCTTGGAATTAAGAAATTTTCGGAAGAACAGATGGATGCTGTAATAGAGAAAGCAGTTGTGAGCAATGGCCTTGTCACATTTTGTTTCAAGGATGGGCATACGGAGAGCCGTGAATATGAGGAAAAGAAAAAAGGTATTCCGCATACGGAAGAATATAAGCGGTATATGAGTCAAGTCACAAAAGAACGCTGGACACCGGAAGCAAGGGAAGAAATGAGCAAGAGAGTCAAAGAACTTAGGAAGGAGCGTGGAAAAACATGGCGAAAAGAAAAGTAACCACGATTCCTGCCACTATCAATAAATTCACCGCCAAGCCAATGGATAGCAAGAAAAAACGCAGGGTTGCAGGATATGCCCGAGTCAGCACAGACCACGAGGATCAGCAGACAAGCTACGAGGCACAGGTGGATTATTATACAACCTACATTCAAGGCAGGGACGATTGGGAGTTCGCTGGTCTGTATTCTGATGAAGGCATTAGTGCAACCAATACCAAGCACCGAGATGGTTTCAATCAGATGATTTCCGATGCAATGGCAGGAAAGATTGACCTTATCATTACCAAGTCGGTCAGCCGATTTGCAAGAAATACGGTCGATTCCCTTTCAACCATCCGAAAACTGAAAGAACATAACATCGAATGCTATTTTGAAAAGGAAAATATATGGACATTTGACAGCAAAGGCGAGCTACTTCTCACGATTATGAGTTCACTGGCACAGGAAGAAAGCCGTTCCATTTCAGAGAATGTTACATGGGGACAGCGCAAACGGATGGCGGATGGCAAGGTCAGCTTCGCTTACAGTCGCTTCATGGGGCTGGACAAGGATAAGGAAACGGGGAAAATCGTGGTGAATCCCGAACAGGCGAAGGTCGTGAAGCTGATTTTCCGGCTATTTCTGGAGGGACTTACCCCTCATGCGATTGCCGTGGAACTGACGAACCGCAGCATTAAGACGCCGGGTGGAAAGGATGTCTGGAACCAGCAGACCGTCCGCAGAATGCTTTCCAACGAGAAATACAAGGGCGATGCCCTTCTACAGAAAGAATTCACAGTGGATTTTCTGCAGAAAAAAATGAAGAAGAACGAGGGCGAAGTACCGCAATATTATGTTGAAGGAAACCACGAGGCAATTATCAGCCCTGCAGTATTTGATATGGTGCAGGCAGAGCTTGCCAAGAGAAAGCACAGTGGTTCTCGTTACAGTGGAGTGACCATCTTTTCCAATAAAATAAAATGCGGAGATTGCGGTGGTTGGTTCGGTTCTAAGGTGTGGCATTCTACAGACCAATACCGAAAAGTTGTCTATCGTTGCAATCATAAATACAAAGACGAAAAATGTCAGACTCCTCATGTGACCGAGGATGAAATCAAGGCACTGTTTATTAAAGCATATAATGAACTGATTTCCGAGAAAAAGGAAATCATCGCCAATGCGGAGCTTATTCGCAAGACGCTCTGTACCACCGATGGCTTGCTCGAAGAAAAGCAGAAGCTGGAAGATGAGATTCTGGTGTTAGTAGAAATGACACAAAATGTGGTTGCGGAAAATGCTCGTGTGGCACAAGACCAGGAGGAATATCAGAAACGCTATGACGGATTGGTTCAGCGGTATGAAACCACCAAGAAAGAATACAATGAGTTAGTTGATAAGATTGAACAGAAAGAAGCCCACGGCGAGAGGATACGACAGTTTATCAAAACATTGAAAGACCAGGACGGCATCATTACAGAATTTGACGATGTCCTCTGGGGCAGCATGGTTGAGTTGGTGACCATTAGCAGAGAAAAACGTTCCGTTACCTTTAAAGACGGAACGGAAATACAGTTATAAACGCAGTAAAATAGAAAATGCACTCGGTTTTGAAATTTTTCAAAGAACCGAGTGCTTTTTTCGTAAACTTATTGAAAAAAGCAATTTTATGTGATATAATAAATTGTACTGTTAGTGTAATTTATTGTGCTTCAGAGAGGACCGATATAAATGCTGAGAAATAATATTGAAGTCGATGTCAAAGTGAAATGCATCGAGGCGGGTGTCACCCAGGCGAAACTGGCTGAACAGGTGGAAACCACTCCGTCCTATGTTAATCGACTTATTAAGAAACAAGAGAATATTGTTAACAAAACATTCGTCCAGATGATAGAGAGCTTGGGTTACGATATTGAGTTGACCTATGTGAAAAGGGACTGATTTGGAGGTTGCGTTATGAAAATAGAAATGGGTGAATCGCTCTTTTATTCGTGGCTACGCCATGTTAAAGAGTGTCAAATAGTACAGACCAACTGGAAGGTATCCTCGCAGTGGCAGCTTTCGGATGCCGATGCACTTGAAAAGCTGATGGCGGTGGTGGATAAGCATTACTCTGATAAGTACGGCTATGCCATTTTCAAGCAGAACACATCTTTGTCCCAACTTTTACAACAGGGCGAATGTGATGTGCTGGGTATTTCCATCCAACCAGACGAAACTACATATTATGCCGTGGATGTTGCTTTCCATGAAGCGGGACTCAACTACGGCAATCGTGATACCACTGTTATGAAGGTGCTTGAAAAGTGTGCGAGAACCGCATTTTGCTTGCACGGATATCTATCTACCAAAGAAGCAGAGATTATTTTCGCTTCACCGAAAATCAATCCGGCGGTGCTTTCGGATCTGACACCTTGCGTGGAGGATATGAACACTCTGTTTACCAATAATGGCTATAATTTCACCTTCCGTATCATTGCAAATGAGGAATACAATGATCTGGTTCTGAAACCTATTCTGTTGGCAAGTGATGGTGTGGCGGATACCTCTGAACTGTTTTTACGCAGTTACCAAATGTATAAAATGTTCTCTGACACAAAAGCTACAGCAAAAAGAACGCGCATCAAGGCATCTACTGCCAAGGCAGAACCTTTGGAATATGACTATACGGACGCTGATGTATATCAAGAATTGAAAATCGGTCAGCTTGCCCAGAAAGTTCTGGGA
This sequence comes from Oscillospiraceae bacterium, assembly GCA_016296505.1. Taxonomy (GTDB): domain Bacteria; phylum Bacillota; class Clostridia; order Oscillospirales; family Ruminococcaceae; genus Firm-04. The sequence goes on along the minus strand of JAEDJD010000010.1, from coordinate 5,080 downwards.
AGAATGCTGTGCAATGGTTGTGCCTCGAAAGAGGAAATCGCAGCAATGCAGACCTCAGAATATAGTAAGCAGCAGTTTGACCTGCAATATCCGCTTTTGAGGGTGGCAACCGAAACGGAAACACCACTTCATTATTATGCCAAACCTATCGAAATTTACGGCACTCGTTATCGTATGTGCTGTGAATGGTTTGAAAAGAAGGGTGCCAACAATGACAGACCTTATCTGCTGAAGTGGATAGAAAATCACAAAAATAAATGATGGGAGGAGGAATCAAGAATGACTGGCGAAGATATTTTGTTGATGAAGGAATACCTCACTGCCAACTGTCTGCAGTACGATGATGCAATTCATGTAAGGGTGGCAGAACGCAAAGCCGGTAAGCAGTTTTCTCTTGAAGAACACATTGCTGCTCTTGTGTATGCGCAATTGACAAATCAGACTAAGTGGAGTCGAATCGTTCCGCACCTGGCTGAAATTGATGAGTTGTTTTTCTACTATGATCCACAAGAAATCAAAAAGTATCCTGGTTCCTACTTTGCTGATGGAATATTTGCTTTGAAGTGCGGTAATATCAGCACCAAGGCACAGATGAACAGCCTTCATAAAAATATAGCAACGATGGAATCCATCACAAACGAATACGGCAGTATGGATGTGTTCGTTACATCGGTATCCCCACTGCGAATGGTTGAGATGCTTTCTTCCGGGAAATCGAAGTACAAGATGGCAATGCTCGGAGAGGCATTGGCTTGGGAGTATATTCGTAATGCTGGCATTGATGGCTGCAAGCCGGATACCCATTTACGCAGATTCTTAGGCAACGAGCGTATGGGGACAACATCCGGTACCACGGCAACGGTCAATGAGACCGTCGAACAGATTGAGGCTCTCTCAGCGGAAACGGGTCTGCCGCTTTCATCGATTGATAATATTATTTGGAGTTATTGTGCTGATGGTTATGGTGAAGTATGCACCGCAACCCCACACTGCGAGAAATGTGTTGTGAGAGCCAAATGCAAAAACAACACGGGTGGATTATTCAACAACGATATTCTTCGGAAAGTGTGCGTTGATTGCGATATGGACCCTACAAAGATTGGTCAGTATATATTAAAGAAACTTGGGTTATGAGGAGGTGGAATGAATGCCCAAAATTACATTGAATGATTTGCTGAATATAAAGCCGGAGGATTATGCGAATACCAGGATTAAGTTTAATCAGCATAATGGAACGCATGACCCTATGGATCTATATCTGCAAAATCCTGATATTGTAAATGTCAGATGGTTCTTATGGCGCAGCCAAAGAAAGTATTATCGTGTAGGGCAAGTGGCAATCTGCTTGTTAAAGCTGTCCTACGACACTTGGCTTCTTACCACCATAAAACGCATCACTAAGGATTTGAATGTCAATGAAGGCATCAACTATGAAGGCGAGGAACTGGAAGAATATCGTAAATACTTCGGTCGCGTCATTCTTAAGTATCATAAAACCTTCCAGACCCAATGTCGTGAATACGGCTCTATCTGCGATGATTTGGAGGTGCTTGAGGTCCTTCCTGCACTGTTCGATGGCGATGAATTTCCCGGATATGACAGGGTTCGTCTTTCCTATGCACAGTTGTACTCCATCATTGCAAGACAGAAGAAGAGTTGGATTGCCGCCCTGGAAAATCAAAAGGCTGTATACCTCATAACTGATAAGCACACGGGCAAGCTGTATGTTGGCTCGGCAACGAGTGATAATGGTATGCTTTTGGCGCGATGGTCAAGCTATGCGAAAAACGGACATGGCGGCAATGTGGAATTGAAAAACCTCGTTTCTGAAAAAGGCTTTGACTACATAAGAGAAAACTTCCAATACTCAATTCTGGAAAACTATAATGCAAAAGTGGATGACCGTGTGATTCTGGAGAGGGAGTCTTGGTGGAAGGAAACATTGCAAAGCAAAGTATTTGGTTACAACAGTAACTGATGTGGAGGGATTATTATGATTTCGGATGAATTGAAAAATATCCTTGATAAAATAACAAAACAAGGAAAAATGCGTTTTATCGAAGGTGCAACCGAAGAACAGATTTTAGCTTTTGAGAATGTTAATGGTATAACCCTTCCGGCACAGTACAAGGAATGGTTATTATATTCGGATGGCGGTGAGTTCTTCTTGCCGGCTGGAGTGCAGTTTTATGGTGTTGCACATAAACCCGTGATTGACGTGAATGACAGCGACAGACCAAACGATGATTATATCGTAATTGGTGCATTGGCCACTGGTGATCCTATTCTATGCAAAAAGGAAGGAGAACAGATTTCTATCTATAATCATGAGGCTGGTAGAATTGAAGAAGACGAGGTATATCAGAATTTCTACGCCTTATTAAGCGATCTGTATGAGCTGCTTGGAATAGGAGAGTGATTCTATGCCAAGAAGAACTGCGGAAGCCAGTAAGGCTATACGATTAGCGTGGCAGAGAGAATTAGAATTAGTGCAAGAAGGAAAAGGTACACGAGATTGGACTGAGGAGCAACAAAGGGATATTCTCAATCCAGAATTGGGTAAAGCCTACGATGAGGACGGGAAAGCATTTGAAGGTCACCATATGAAAAGTGCCGAGGCTTTTCCTGAATACCAAGGCAACTCAGAAAACATACAATTTCTTTCTCGTACAGAACATACGCAAGCACATGGAGGATGGCAAAAACCCACCAACGGCTATTATGATTACAAAACGGGAATCACGTATGATTTTGAAGAAGATGTATTAACTCCTTGTAAGGTCATTACATTAAGCAATCCAGTCATTACGATTGAAACTCCTCCGGTGGATGCAGAGGTAGAAATGCTTGAAGAAACGCAACCGGAACAGAGTTCTGGAACCGACCCACCAATTGAGGTTTCTACTGACAAACAGCCTTCCGTACCAAGACCAACGAAAAGCACTCCTGTGCAACAAACTTCAAAAGGCTCTGTGATGGACGGTTTTGTAAATGCTGTCAATGCTGTCAAGGATTTTTCAGATAAGCATCCAGTGCTGACAACAGTTGTGGAAGTGGGCCTTGAAATAACAGCCGCTGTTGTAACAGGCAAGGTGATTGACACAAAAATCAAAACTAAGTCATCCGTAAGTGCGAGCCATAGTTTGGTGAACAAACAAACCGTAAAAGCAATCACTGATACGGCGATTGATGTTATTAGCAAGTTTGATTTCAAGAAATCAGAGTCCGCACTTAAGCAACTGGGGTATACTGTAGCGAAGACGATTGGTTTATCGGACACGGAACGACAAAAAATTCTTCAAAAGGCAATCGCCAATGGTGTGATGTCAAAAGATGCGATATGTGCCTTTTTAGAGAACAACATTAACTTGCACAAGAACCAGGCAACCTTTGCAGAAGCTGTAGCCAAGTGGATGTCAGATTTGGCCTTCTTAAAAGATGTGTAATATAAGACTCTATTTTTACAACAACTAAATACGAAAAAACTCCTTACTACCTGCGTGGTGGTAAGGAGTTTTTTATGCCAATATACTCCGTAACGGTGCATACTGCATCGTTAAGAGGGGTATGCAAAAATGCACCTGTGCGGGTGCATCGTTAAGGGGTAGCAATTTCGTTCCGTTATGTTGTATCAAATTAGACACGGCAACCGATCCTTGTTGCGGTTCGGGCGGTATGTTCGTACAGAGTGCAAAATTTATTCAGGCGCATAGTGGGAACAGGGGCAATATCTCTGTTTACGGGCAGGAGTCCAATGCCGACACATGGAAAATGGCTAAGATGAATATGGCTATCCGTGGTATTGATGCAGATTTCGGACAGTATCATGCAGATACATTCTTCAACGATTTGCACAAGACCTTAAAAGCCGACTTTATCATGGCAAATCCGCCGTTCAACCTTTCTAACTGGGGGCAGGATAAATTAAAGGATGATATTCGTTGGAAATATGGTGTGCCGCCTGCCGGAAATGCTAACTATGCGTGGATCCAGCACATGATACATCACCTTGCACCAAACGGCAAGATCGGTCTGGTACTTGCAAACGGTGCGCTGTCTACGCAGTCCAGCGGTGAGGGCGATATTCGTAAGAATATCATTGAAGCCGACTTGGTCGAGGGTATCGTTGCGATGCCGACACAGCTTTTCTACTCCGTTACTATCCCTGTAACGCTGTGGTTCATCAGCAAGAATAAGAAGCAGAAGGGTAAAACGTTGTTTATTGATGCCCGTAAAATGGGCTATATGGTTGACCGCAAGCACCGTGACTTCACGGACGAGGACATTCAGAAGCTCGCCGACACATTCAAGGCTTTTCAGGACGGCACATTAGAGGAAGTCAAAGGCTTTTCTGCTGTTGCCGATATTCAGGCTATCGCTGCGCAGGATTATATTCTCACGCCGGGACGTTATGTCGGCATTGAGGAACAGGAAGATGACGGCGAGCCGTTCGATGAGAAAATGAAGCGCCTGACTGCGGAGCTCTCGGATATGTTCGCAAAATCCCATGAGCTTGAAAATGAGATCAGGGAGAAGTTGGGGGCGATTGGGTATGACATTTGAAACGGTTAAATTCTCGGATATTACCGTAAATCATGATAAAAGGCGTATTCCTTTATCGACTATGGAGCGTAGTAAACGACAAGGTTCTTTCCGATATTATGGAGCACAAGGTGTAATAGATTATATTGATGGCTATATTTTTGACGGCAAATATCTGCTAATTGCTGAGGACGGCGAAAATCTGAAGTCCAAGAAACAGAACATTGCACAGATAGCCGAAGGACAATTCTGGGTCAATAACCATGCTCACATTGTTCAATGTAATGAGCGTTGTCGCCTTGAATACCTGTGCTTCCTGTTAAATTCTATGGATTTATCGGGATACATTACGGGGTCAGCTCAACCTAAATTATCACAGGCGAATATGAATAACATAGTACTTGATATTCCATCTGTTGAAATGCAGGACTATATTCTTTCGATAGTATTACCAATAGAAGATAAAATCGCTTTAAATACTGCGATAAATGAAAATTTAGAGCAGCAAGCTCAGGCTCTGTTCAAGGCGTGGTTCGTG
>JAEDJD010000009.1 GCA_016296505.1 Oscillospiraceae bacterium | reverse complement strand
TTTTTCTATTATACCATATTTGCAGCGTAATGGGAAGATTTAATCAGTGTTTCCTGAATCAGTATGATATCAACTGGAATTTTTTAATAAGTAAATGTTACCTAAGCAAAACTGCTTACTACATGAGTTTATTAATAAGGTGCTCGACAATTTATTGACAAAACATGCTCTGTAATAACTGGCAAAGATACTATGAAAAAATATAGCAATCTTGTAATAGGAAAAACAAGTAAGCATTTCACAAAACTGGAACTTTGATTCCACTGGAGTCGAAGTTAGAAACAGCGTAAAATCAGGAAATGTTGTTGCTTTTTCGCTATGGATATGATATAATAGTAAGTAAAGATTTACGATTGTCAGGCTAAAGAAAGTCGATAATGAAGCTGATGAAGATATTACATTTCATAACCCCATAAAGGAGGGCTGATCATGAAGCATCAAGTACATAGAAAAACTGTTACCGATAGCATCCATAAACAGCGTGTACAAAGTGTTGCCGGAACAATGGCGATCGAGGGGCTTACGCTGAGTGAAGCAAGCAGGCGCAACATTGACAGATATGCCAGCGGTCAGGCGGATTTCCAGCAGATCATGGCAGAGCTGAAAGCAAAGTATCAGAGGGCAGAGTAATGTTTTCAAAATATGATGTGTACACTACGGTGCAGTCGCTCTACTGCTATCCGGATTCTGATGTGCTGAAAAATAAGCTGAATATCCGGGACAGGGACGAACTGAAAAGGGCGGAGGAGGAGATCACCGCCCTCAAACAGTATATGCTTATGGAAACGCCTATCAAGGGGCGGTTTACCAAGACGCAGCTTATGAATATCCACCGCTTTCTGTTCGAGGATATCTATCCGTTTGCAGGACTTATCCGCCGTGAGCAGATCAGCAAGGGCGATACTATGTTCTATCCGCCGCATCTGATCGGTCAGGAGCTGGACAAGGTGTTTGCCAAGCTGCACACCGAGAGGATGCTGCACGAAACGGACAGGAAACGCCAGATCGAGCATTTGTCCTATATCATGTCGGAATTGAATACCATTCACCCATTCCGTGAAGGCAACGGCAGAAGCATCCGTGAGCTGATACGGTGTATGGCAATCCATTATGGCTTTACACTGGACTGGAGCCGTGTGGATCGGGATACGATGCTCAATGCAGCGGTAAGGTCGGTGGTTGATGACAGGGCGTTTTGTGATGTGATCGTGGCGTGTATTGTTGAGGGACAGAGATGCACTGAAATAAGTCTAAATAAGAAATGAGGTACAAATATGAATAGCAATCCGTTTTATAATCAGTTTTTTAATCAGCAGTATGTAAATCCCGACTATTATCGCCAGAGTCAGGAACAGATCATTCAATATCAGCAGGAACAAAGCAAAGAAGTGCTGAACGTGGTAAAAGCTGTTCACGACCTTTGTGATGCCTACAAGAAGTTAGATTCACAGCATCAGCAGCAGGCGTTTTATCTGGCTCTTGCGGAGATGGCGAAGGAATCCGGATGGAACAGCAGATAACTATTATTTGAGAAGGTGATATATGCCCCGAGGAAAAAACATAAATCTATTCCTTATGGACGGAGATGCAAGCGGACGTATCAAATGCACCCTTGCTAACTGGACAGGCGTTGCATATAAGATACCTCGCACCGAAATAGAAAAATGCAAGAACCGTGAAGATCTCAAATGGAGCGGAGTTTATTTCCTTTTTGGCGTTTCCGATGACACCGGGGAAAACATCGCATATATAGGACAGGCTGGCATCAGGAAGAACGGAGAGGGTATTCTCTATCGACTTATGGAGCATAAACGGAATCCCGATAAGGACTACTGGACGGAGGCTGTCGTGTTCACCACCTCCAACAACTCCTTCGATCCGACAGAGATAAGCTATCTTGAAAATAAGTTCTGCAACCTGGCAATCGAAGCCAACAGGTACATCGTCAAGAACGGAAATGATCCGTCTCCCGGACATATCACCGAAGAGAAAGAGAGCGAGTTGGAGGAGTTTGTTGACTATGCCAAGCTCATTATGGGTACGCTCGGACATAAGATATTCGTTCCGCTTAATAAGACTGCTCCTGTTACCGAAGATACCTCAGCTACTGCATCTGAGGAGATAGAGCTTTTCTTCACTCGCACTATCAAGAAGCTCAACTTTACCGTCGAAGCATCTGCCAAGCAGACCACAGAAGGTTTTGTTGTTCTGAAAGGGAGCAAGATCGCTCCGAGCAGCGGTACTGATGATACTATATCATCCGGCAATCGTAAAAAGCGTGAGGAATGCAAGATCATTGACAATATCTTACAGGAAGATGTGCTGTTCACCAGTCCGTCCAGTGCAGCTGAGTTTGTTACGGGGAAAAGCTGTAATGGCTGGGTGTCGTGGAAAACTAAGGACGGAAAGACATTGCATGATCTTGAAGAAACGATTGATGTAGAATAAAAACAATATGTCGATAGGGGGATGTATATGTTTTTCAAAAAGAGATTTGAGAATGCTATTAAATCTCATGAATCTGAAACGATTATTTTACAAAATACTGTTAATGAAGCGATAAAAAACGAAGAGTCTATTAATCAACTTAGAAAAGATAATAAATCAATAATCCCCAATATAGAAAAGCTTATCAATTCCATTGCGAATACCCCAAAGGAGTTTGATGACGAATTTGAAGCACTTCATTCTAATTATGATAATATCACGCAACTACATGGAACAGAGAAATATAAACACAAACTTGAAGTATCTCTTAAAGTGTCTAACTGGTTTCTTACCGTTGGAGCATCTCTGTTGGCTGGTGTAGGTATCAGTATGGTTGTCCCAAATGATTATAATGAATATAGCGAAGAAGCCCCCTTAGAAGAAATAGATAATAACGAACTATACTCTGATCTTGAACCTCATGATGAATCAGAAGCAACTAATGATTCTGATAATGCAACTGTTATCATAAAAGTAATACTTGCATTGCTTGGCGGTGGATCTGTTGTAATCGGAACCGTCATTCGTCCAATCAGTTACTTTAATGCAGCTCGAAAAATAGAGGAACAAGTGTCTGGAATTAAAGAAAGTGTTAATCAACTTGATAAATACATAGCAGATTTATCAGAACTCTATAGCAACACCGATAATACTTTTACTACTGTTCATCAGTTATATGATAGCCTTTTCTACCTTTTTGATTGCGATTATATGAAAATATCAGATCAAGAAAAGACACGGTTATTAGAATTGGTTAAGTATGCGAAGATAATTTCAGAATTGCTCCATAAAAAGTTGGAGGTGCCAAGCGATGAATAATGAGAGAATAGCAAAGTCATCACAAGAACAAGCTGTCGCTTCATGGATAGACTATCTATATCAGTCAAGAATTGCAAGTATTATCATGGCATTGGCAAATCAAGACTTTAATCTTGAAAACTCACTTGCTGAAATGCAGAAAATAAAAGAGTTTATTAGCAATCCTGCTCACATTCTTGGTAATCCGCTTAGTAAGCATGGGGAAATTGCAGAGAATTTTCAAGTATACGTTTCAAATGCGATTAAGATGCTTACAGGCGAAGCAACTGAATATACTCTTGAGAATGTTGGCAGAACTGCTCCAGAGGACTATCTAAAAAATGGTGCGCCTGTACAATCGAAGTTCTACCACGAGTATGCTAAAACATTTAAAGCGGTATGCAATCACTTGAATACATATTCTGACTTTATAAGAAACGGCGGAACTTATGATATACCCAAAAATCAATATGAATGCATAGTAGATATACTATTCCGTGGTGATAACGCAAGATCATCTTTGTCAAGAAGCGATGAAACACTATATAAGAACATTCGTGAATGGGAAAATCAGAACAATATCAAGTTTGAAGATGTAGTAAAACCATCTATCGTTAATTATGATGATGTTCAAATTAACAGATCATTTGATACATTAGAAGCCGAAAAACAGGATATTATACATCAAGATAATGAAATCAGAAAAGAAATATATCACAATAATAGTTCAACCGTGAAAGAAGCAGCGAAAGTTGCTGGTGTATCGGCTTCATTAGAGGGCGGAACGGCTTTTATCTTTGGCATAATCAGAAAAATCAAGTCAGGGAAGAAAATAACCGATTTTACAACCGAGGATTGGAAAGAGGTTGGTGTCGATACAACTATAGGAACAGCAAAAGGCGGAATCCGAGGAACCGCTATCTATTATCTTGTAAATCAGAAGAATGTTTCAGCTCCTGTTTCAAATGCAATAATGACCACATCGTTTGGGATAATTGCAGAAGCAATAAAAGTTCATCAAGGTAAAACCACTATCAATGACTTCTATGATAATTCTATGACTATCAGCTTAGAGGTATCAATCAGTACAGTTTCATCTGTTGTAGGATCTGCTGTTATTCCTATTCCGATTTTAGGCACTATTGTAGGGAATACTGTAGGAATGTGGATATACAATATTGCCAAATCCGCTCTTACTCAGGCTGAATTAAATTCAATCAAACAGAAGAATATGGAATTAGAACTATTACAGCAAAACCTCGATGAAGAATACAAGCAATATCTTGAAACAATAGAAAAGCGGATAAATGATTTTAAAGACATTCTTTTATATGCGTTAGATGAAGATCCTATGGTTGCATATCAAAGTGCTGAAAAGGCAGCATATCACCTTGGCTTGACTGATGAAATAGAGGAATTATCAGTTGAGGAAAGAGATAATTATTTCTTGAACTAATAACGGCTGCACCCGAAGATACAGCCGATGATTCTCAAATATAAACCATACACTCAAACACCGCTTCTTTCGCCATACTGATGAAGCAGTTTTCAAGTCCGATCATTTTCTCAGCATCACCGCTGAGGACAGCTTTCTGATAGCAACTGTCAGTCTGCTTCCAAAGCTCTACCTGTCGTGAGATAGCTTCGCTTACTTTCAGCTCAATATCGTCGAGGTACTGAATAATCATACCCTCGTTGACAAGCTTGCGGAGTCTATCGGGACACTTGCTGTCAGAGAAATGAAGATGATACCTGATGAATTCGGTACTGTAAGTCTTACTCTCCACAGTGAGCGTATCGCTGTTGAAGTGGGTGACGGTCACGGTGTTGATGTCAAGTTTCCACAGTGGAACGTATTTCTTTTTCAGGGGATTATAGACGGTCTGTTCACTTTTATATCTGCTCATAATGATACCTCCAATTATCTTGTTGATGTTCTTCCGAAAAGATAATAACAGGAGTATGCACATAACGTTGTCCTTTGTTTGTCCTTTACACGTTTCAAAAAGATACCATAAAGGACAAGATAATAAAACACGTTAAAGCTAAAAAAACGCCGTAAATACAGGCTATTTCCCATATCACGGCACGTTAGAAAATCTGAAAAATTTAATTCGATTCCCGTACGGGTCACCATCAACACTACTCTCAAATGGCTTAAAATAGCCGTTTGAGAGTTTTTCTTTTTATATAAAAACAGCCTATAGATCTTGTATTAACAGCATCGGAGAATGGGCTGACATTAGAGTATTTTCCGGCTCGATTCAAATAAACTTTTCAATATTCAGAATCAGATTTCTTTTTTTCGTTTTGCCGTGAATACCAGCATATCGGAATTTTCCACATCCGCGGACAGATATTTTCTCGCCCTCTTTGAGCATATGGCTATTATTTTCAAGCGGCGCACCATCGAGAAAGACCTTTCCGCTCCGGAACAGCACATTGCAGTCGCCGCGTGAGATATGGTATACCTTAGCGATCACGCCGTCGATTCGCTCAGACGCCGCCTGCACATGAATCTGCTCCGTCTGCGTGCCGACGCCATCTGGCAGCGTATCGGTCAGTGTGCACTTGACGCTCGTATGCCGGATGCGGTCGATATTGCGGCAGATATAATCCGCCATTGTCTCGCGGCAGAACACATATGCAGATTTTTCCCGCACCAGAATATCTCCGAGTTCTCTGCGTTCAATGCCGAGATGCATCAATGCGCCCAGAAAATCACGATGCGTCAGAGAATCCGCAAACTTCAACTGTACCGGCGCAATGCAGACGCAGACAATCGGGAACAGTTCCTCATAGCCAAGCTGCTCCGGATCGCCAAACCGTATCATCACGCGCTCGGCATTCTCGTAACCGCCGGACGCCATGATCCCACAATGCGGCAGCTGACTGCGCATACTGCAAAAGACTGCAAATTCCGCTTCGGTGAGAAAATCGGTAAAAGTAAAGCGGCAGGTGCGCTCGGATTGCTCGGCAAGATCGAGCAATCGTCTGCGAAAAAAATCTTCCATATTATGATTCCTCTTTATCGTTCATTGCTTTCACGCGCTGAATGCGCCTGTTTTCTGTTGCAGATATGCTTTTATTTTCTTTTGAAGCGACCATATTGAACCCGTTATGATATAAAAAAGGCGTCCACGATCGGGCGCCTTTGGTGTTTATGATCTTCTGCTTCTGGAGCCGCTTCTGCGCTCGCTGCCATGTCTGAGATCACAGATCTTCTCCTCGCTCGCCTGCTTAAAGTGCAGCAGCTTATCCTCAAAGCTCATCTCAGACTGCGGAATCACCGGCTTCGGCTCATACACACGCGGACGTCCTGCGTCTCTCCGCTTGGGGCGCGGCGACTGCCCGGCGGGCTTTTCCTCGGCTGCCTGCCGAATCGAAAAGCTAATTTTCCCCTGCGGATTCACGCCGATCATCCGGACACGAACCATATCGGATTCGTGCAGGAATTCATGAATATCGCGTACAAACGTATTTGCAATTTCAGAGATATGCACCATACCAGTCACACGCTCCGACTCTGTCGGCCGCACCTCAACAAATGCGCCATACTGTGTAATGCCGGTCACGATTCCCTCATAGACCTGTCCGATTTCAAGCTGCATAAAAACCCTTTCTACCGTCTGCACGGTCAATTTCTGGAAGTATCATAATAACGGCGTTCATTTGGATAGGCATAATTGAGTTCCTCAATCGCAGCCTTTTCCATATAGCCCTCCAGATCGTCGGTATCGACGAATTTTTCCAGTTCCAAATACTCGTCTCGCGCCTGTTCAATCGCGGCTTCCAGTTCTGCCTGCTCCTGCCGTTTCTGATTGAGCGTCGCCTGCGTCGATACAAACGAAATCACACAGGCAATCAGCAGGATCACCGCAACAAGCCGGAATACGAGCCATTCAAACACAGCGCGTCTGCGTTTTCGTGCAAGCTCGCGCCGCGCACCAATATTTCGCTCCATGAGTCCCTTCTCCGTTCTTTATTATCTTTATTATCTGTTTCCGATACGAATACAGTTTTATTATACCGCAAAGCAGCGAATCCGTCAAGTGTTTTCGGAAATTTTCTCCGATTTTCGCCGCTTCCGAGGCAAAAGCCGAAGAAACAGCCGGTAAATCTGACTGCGGAACTGCCGCAGCCGCCGATACATCCGTCCCGTTACAAGCCCGATCGTCAGCAGATAAACCGCAAGTCCCAGACTCATCCCCAGAAATTGCTGAAAGCGAAGCGTCCCACCGCAGAACGACCACGCATCAATCTGAAGCACAAAGCAGAATAGAAATGAAAACAGCGCGTCTTCCAGAAAAACGGCAATCGCACCATGCGGCAGAAGCGTGCGCAGCAGCCGCATCGCGTCAAACAGCACGCCGCAGGCTGCGCCGAGCAAGCCCGCCCGTGCCAACCGCAAAAGCTCCTCCTGTACTGTAATATGCGTATCCATCAGCGCAGCAGCCTCCCGAAGAATCCCTGCGGCGCATTGCGGTCACGATCGCTGTAGCGGAGCGCCTGCACCTCGCCGGAAACCGTCACTTCGCCGGATTCTATGCTGATCTGTTCCATTTGCAGTCCGCGTCCGAGAATCACCAGCTCGCCAAGCCGCGTATAGAGCAATACAGCTCTGTCGTCGAAGCTGTCTACGGCGGTGACGCCGGAAAGCGTCAGTCTCTCACGATTTTCAAGCACCGCGTTATGCTGGTTCTGCTGTACCGGTTCATTCATGTACAATCCCCCCGATCACTCTGTCACAGTGTATGCAATTGCAAACAGATACAGAACTGCACCGCATAAATTATGTAAATCCGCACATACTCACAACAAATCAAGCCAAAGGAGATGCGGAATATGGCATATCAGAAAGTCGTCATTGCAGGACTGGATACCTCCAAGCTCACGGTACTCACAGAATCACAAAAAATGGCGCTGCTGCGGGAAATGCAGGAAACGGGCAGTCAGGAAGCGCGTGAAAAGCTCATTCTCGGAAATCTGCGGCTCGTACTGAGCGTCATACAGCGGTTTACGGGGCGCGGCGAGGACGCGGACGATCTGTTTCAGATCGGCGTCATCGGACTGATGAAAGCGATCAACAATTTTGATCTATCGAAAGATGTCCGCTTTTCGACATACTGCGTTCCGATGATCGCCGGAGAACTGCGGCGGCATCTGCGCGATTATCATACAGTACGCGTCAGCCGTTCGCTGCGCGACCTTGCCTATAAGGCGATGCAGGCGCGAGAAAAACTGACGGCGGAGCTTGGACACGATCCGACCATGCAGCAGATTGCAGATATGCTCGGCGCGGAGCGCGGCGATGTTGTGACGGCAATGGAGAGCATCAGCGATCCGGTCTCGCTGTATGAGCCGATTTATTCGGATTCCAGCGATCCGCTTTGTCTAATCGACCAGATCGGCGATCCCGACAGTACGGCGTCCGCATGGATGTCGGAGCTTGCGCTGCGCGATGCGCTTGCAGCCCTCAGCGACAGAGAAAAAAACATCCTCCACCGGCGTTTCTGGCAAGGCAAAACGCAGGTAGAGGTCGCACAGGAAATCGGGATCTCGCAGGCGCAGGTATCGCGGCTTGAGAAAGCCGCGATCGCGCGCATTAAGGAACAGCTCTGAGCTTAGCCGATAATCATGCCCATCATCAAGCCGGTTGCCATGGCTTCTCCGTTATCGCCGCTTTCGCCCGTCAGAATCAGCTCGCCGCCCTGCTTCTTGCAAGGAATCATCCGATATTTTCCGCGTCGCCATAGACCGTGCAAAGCACCTTAATACCGTTTGTGATGCCGTCATGGACTGCCATGTAACGCTTGCCGTTCTCGTCTGCCTTGGAGCTGAGAATCAGAAAGCTGTCGAGCAGATGCTCCTGACGGTCAACCTCCTGACCATCCACAAGCAGAACTGCCTTTGCTTTATTGATTGCTTCAATGACATGACCGCCGTATTCTGCGGTATAGGTCTTGGTTTTCTTGTCGTATTCGGTTTCCAGCGGCTTGCCGACGATGCAGGCGCATCCACTCGACTCTACCATCACGTAGACATAGAGATCATCCGTACCGGACATCGGCGCAGTCAGAGCACTGCCGAAACGGAGACCGGATTTCGTCTTCACAAGAATCTCATCGTCAACAATCAGCTTTTCGCGATCTGTATGATTTTCAACTGCGATCGTATGATCGTTTCATTTTCCACAATAATATTCAGCCAATCTAAATTACCTCTATCTTTTTTATTGATAGAATGACAGAGAGCGGATACGCTCCGGCTGGACGCAGATTACGAAAGCGTATACGTCCGGATTTTTGGCGTTTTCAAGCCGGATATGAACGCATATCATGTACCGACCGGTTACAATTTCATCCGATCCCCTCTTTCCATGCTGTTTTATTTTCAACAGAATCCCGAACGGGACTGTCACTCCAAAACGCGCGTCAGCCACTCACGGGAAGCTGACAAAATGCGTTTCAAGCTGTTCCAGTTCCGGCTTACCGTTGAAGGTTTCAGTCAGCTTCGATTCTAGCGCCGGATAAAGCGCGGTTTTGATATCAAAAAGCAGCTTGACCTTTTCCCCGAAATCGCTGCCGGCATCGATTGTTTCAAATTCCGGCAGCAGGTAACTGACCTTGCCATAATTGGTATAATCAATTGTATATCGGACGCGGTACGCCTCGCAAAAATGAAGAATCTTTGCAGATTTCACGCTTTCCGCAGCCGAGGCGGAATATGCTCTGGTCAATCCCGGCGCACCGAGCAGCACGCCGCCAAAATAACGCGTCACCACGCAGCAGACGTCCTCAAGCTCTGATTTTTGCAGGACGTTCAGCACGGGAATCCCACCCGTCCCCTGCGGCTCACCGTCGTCGCTGTAGCGCGTGACGCTGCCCGCGCGCAGACGGTACGCCCAGACGTTATGCCGCGCTTTGTGATGCTTTGCTTTCACCGCCTCAATGACCGCCTGACATTCCTCCGGCGTCCGTACCGGAAAGAGCTGCGCGATAAATTCCGAGCGTTTTTCGGTGATGCTGCCCTCGCAGGGCGCTTCGATCGTTGTATATGCAATCATGTTTCTTCTCCGTAGAATCAAAGGGTTTTGCGTTCTGCTTCAACTGCATCGTTATCGTTTGATCAGCCAGATAATCAGCAGAACCGCCAGTACGATCACGACAAGGATCACAACCAGCAGCGCAATCAAAGAAGCAATCGAATAGCGTTTCACAGTGTAGCGGTAGATACCCCAATCAAATTTTTCGGCAAGACGAATGTATAATTTCGGTCACAGAATTGCAAGCGTCGTTTGCAGCGGACCTGCGCCGAACGCGGCATTGATATGCACTCTGCGGTCATTTTTGGTACCCTGCATATAGCCGTGCATCGGGATATCTTTGCTTGACATCACGCGAGGCTCTATCTCATGCTTGGGCGTATCGAGATGAGAATAACGAGAACGCGGCGTTCCATGCATCATATGAGGCGGCGCTCCATTCTGGATATGGCGCGGTGTTCCATGCGGAATATGACGCGGTGCTCCGTTCTGCATATGGCGCGGCGGACGATTATCCTGATGCATCTGCTTATGATTTGTACCGCCGCAATACGGACAGTTGCCGCTGCCGGTCAGATTTGCACCGCAGAATTCACATTGGGTCATTTCGGTTTCCTCCTGTTTATGCGATACGATCATTCATTTTACCATGCCGATCATCTGCTTATAATCGGCGTCTGCCGGACTGATGACGCGCTGCGCAAGTCCGTAAATCGACGTTGCACGCGCCTCCAGCTCCGCACATTTTCTGCATTCGCCGCCAAGCTCGGTCAGCTTTGCCAGCGACGTCGCAAAGGGCAGCGAAGCGCCCGCCTGCTTGACTGCGGAAAGAATATCTCTGCCGCGTTCAGAAAGCGCAAGAATTCTGCCATAGGGCGGCGGATTATCCGTATCGGTATTCCTGATACCGAGGAGCAGACTCAGCAGGATTCTGCGCAGCCGCGCCATCGGATAACGCTTGCTCTTGATGGAGAGCAGCATAGATTCCAGCGATGTTTCATTGCGCGCCGCAAGAATCTTATTTTCCAGACCGTGTCCGACGTCGGGCAGCGCGGCAATTTCTTCAAGCGTCGCCGTGCGGAGCCGATAGAGCAGCGCACGATCAAGATTTTCAAATCTTGCAGCCATGCCGGCGGCAGCGCACGCACTGATTGCGTCGGCAGATTCGCGCGGCACAAGATCGTCATAATCATCCGTCTGACTCTCCATAAGCTGACGAATCAACGACGCGCTTGCGATTCTGCCCTGCACCGTCATACCGTCATGCGGTTCTTCTCGCTTGACGGTAAACGGCTGAATCTTCATCTGAAACGCCACCATTGCTTTCAGATATTCGATTGCAAGTATATTATTCGGATAGCTGAACACAGCCCCGATCTCATCGCCATAATTCTGACGAATCAGGATTTGCAGCGCCTTGGGATAAGAATTCCCCAGCTTCATCAGATCCTCCAGCTCCGGACGCTTCGCGCAGGCATAGCTTGCCTTGACAGCCGCCGACAGCAGAGAAAGATCGCCGCATTCGCTGCCGAAGGACAGCTCATCCACGCAGCCAAGCCCCTTGAGAATATACAGCGCACCCTTTGCATAGGTTTCGGCAGAGCTGAGGCAGTATGCGACCGGCAGCTCAATGACCAGATCGACGCCGCAGCGCACCGCCGTCTTTGCGCGCTCAAATTTATTGATAACAGCGACATCGCCGCGCTGCACGAAATTGCCGCTCATGACAGCGACAATATGCGTAGCGCCATTCTTTTTCGTTTGTTCGATATGATGAAGATGCCCGTTGTGAAACGGATTATATTCGCAGATAATACCGCTGATTTTCATGCTGACAAAGCCTCCCAACTATCCGTCATCATGCGGAAATACTGATAATGTCCTTAAGCAAAAGAAATTATTGTGATAAATGCGCATTGTATCGGGCGCATACTGAAATTTTTATTTTCCCCCTTGCAACTTGCCGAGATTTCGTGTATAATAAGAGGTGCAAAAGACCGTCCGGTTTTCGGACGTCTGCAATACCTTTAAAAATCGAAAGGAAGATTGAATCATGTTAATTCTCGTAGTGAACGCCGGAAGCTCCTCGCTGAAGTATCAGCTCATCAATATGGAGGATGAAGGCGTTCTTGCCAAGGGTAACTGCGACCGCATCGGCATCGACGGCCACATCTCCCACAAGACTGCCGACGGCAGAACCGTGGACGTAGACTACAATTTCCCGACGCATACCGAAGCGTTTGAAAAGCTTGTCGAGGTTCTGACCACCGGCGACGCTGCCGTGATCAAGTCTATGGATGAAATTTCCGCAGTCGGTCACCGTATCGTTCAGGGTGCCGAGGTCTTTGATAAGCCTTGCCTCGTCACGCCGGAGATCATCGACAAGATCGACGAGCTTCGCGAACTTGCGCCGGTTCATAACCATGCGCACGCGCTCGCACTCCGCGCCTGCACCGCCGTCATTCCGAGCACCACGCCGCAGGTTGTCGTCTTTGATACCGCGTTCCATCAGACCATGCCGCCCAAGGCATATATGTTTGCGCTGCCCTACGAGGATTATGAGCAGTATCATGTCCGTAAGTACGGCTTCCACGGCACCTCGCACCGCTTTGTTTCCGCTGCGCTCGCAGAGGCAATGGGAAAGAATATCGAGGATCTGAAGATTGTATCCTGCCACCTCGGCAACGGTTCCTCAATCACAGCCATAAAGGGCGGAAAGTGCATCGACACCTCGATGGGCTTCACACCGCTTGACGGTATCCTCATGGGCACTCGCTGCGGCGCGATTGATCCGTCCGCAGTCACCTACGTTGCCGATAAGCATCACTTCACACCGGACGAGATGAGCCAGTATATGAACAAAAAATCCGGTTTTCTCGGTATTTCCGGCATCTCCTCTGATAACCGCGAGATCACCGCGGCTGCCGCAAAAGGCGACAAGCGCGCAGTCCTCGCAAGCGAGATGCTCGCATATGAGATTCAGCGTTACATCGGCGCATACACCGCTGCAATGAACGGCGTAGACGCAGTTCTGTTCACCGGCGGTATCGGCGAGAATTCATGGGAAGTCCGCGAACGAGTCTGCGCAAATATGGAATACTTCGGCATCCAGATCGACAGTGATCTGAACAAGGCAACTCACGGCACGCTCCAGAAGCTCTCCACACCGGATTCCAAAACCGAGGTCTGGGTTGTTCCGACAAATGAGGAACTGCTGATCGCAAGAGATACGCTCGCGCTGATCTCCAAGTAATCCAGAAAATCCAGAGCAATCCGGAATCCTGTAAACAAAAAAAAAAAAAATATATATATATTATAGCACGCAGCAAGCCGAAAAGGCAAGTTTTTTCGGCTTGCTGTTTTGCACAAAAATCTCTGTTGATATTTGTGCGGCGATGAAATGTGAACGAACAATCAACCAAGAAAAGAGGCGATTTTACGTGTCAAAGCTATTCGATCTTCTGAAGCAGTTCCTTTTTCCGAACGAAGAAGAAGCGGACGATACATTCAAGCTGCCGCTGGACGACAGCAATAAGCTGATCCGTCCGATCGGAACAACCAGATCTGTTCCGCACAGCTTCAGAACGCGGAATACACAGAAAAAACCAGCACTCGATCTGCATGAGGTACTGCCGCTGGACGACGAATCCCGTGCACTGCTCGAAATCGCAAAAGCCGTGCGCGACAAGGCGTATGCCAAATATTCCGGCTTTCAGGTCGGGGCGGCGCTTGTTGCGGCGTCCGGTCAGGTTTATCTCGGCGTCAATATCGAGAATGCGTCCTATCCCGCAGGCATCTGCGCCGAACGCGCTGCGATCTGCGCGGCAATTTCCGCCGGAGAAACCGGATTTACGGCAATCGCAATCGCAGGCGGCGACGAGGATGATACCGAAGCCCAAACGCCCTGCTGTCCCTGCGGCATCTGCCGGCAGGTACTCAGCGAATTCTGTCCGCCGGAATTTCCGGTGATTCTCGCAGACGGCGTATATCTGCTCGGCGGTCTGCTCCCGCACGCATTCTCTCTTTGACCAATACTATGATGATGATAAACAGAAAGGCAAATCTCATGCACAGAACGCTTGCACTCCTGCTTGCGCTGCTGCTTACGCTTTCGTTCTGCTGCGGCTGCGGCGACGACGAAAACGTCATAAAGGGCGCAGGACATTCATTTTCCTATACGCTCGTCGGCAATCCCGATACGCTCGATCCGCAGCTTGCCGAAAACGATTCCGCCATGACTGTTCTGACCAATCTGTTTGAGGGACTGCTTGTACTGGACGCCAACGGCGCACTGCAAAACGGCGTTGCAGAATCCTATCAGATTTCCGAGGACCAAAAGCGCTATGTCTTTCAGCTCCGGCAGGATTCCTACTGGTATCAGGCGTTCGGCGACGAACCGGATGAGGAAAAAACCTTCGGCAAGGCGGCTGCCGTTGCAGTGACGGCGCACGACTTTGAATTTGCATTTCGCCGTCTGTTCGATTTCAACTACGACGCACCGAATGCGGCTGCATTTTCGTGTCTTGCCAACGCGCGGAAAATACTCGATCATAGTCTTTCGCCCTCGCAGCTCGGCGTAAAAGCGATTTCAGACTATGAACTGGAATTCACGCTGGATTATCCGAACAGCGGCTTTCTGCTGCTGCTGACGTCCTGCGCCGCACTCCCCTGCAATCAGGCGTATTTTGAAAGCACCAAGGGCAGATATGGTCTCGATGAGGAATCCATCATCGGGAACGGCAGTTTTTCCATGAATCGCTGGCTATACGACGAATACGGAAAGTATAATGTCATTCAGCTCACCAGAAATCTGCTGAATCATCAGGTGGAACGCGTTCTCCCGACCGACCTGAACTTCTTCATCGAAAAAACAGACGCGGACGCAGCGAAAATCTTCACGAACGGCGTTGCAGACTGCTATGTGAGTACGCAGAATACGCTGATCAACAGCGCAAATTATCATGCGGAAAGCGCATACAGTCTGACGCTCGGACTGATTGCAAATCCGGATTCTCATTTTGCAAATGAAAATGTGCTCGGCGCAATGGCAATGACGCTTGATCGCAGCGTCTTTCCGGACTGTGAACCGGATATCCAGCCAGCGTGCGGAATTCTGCCGCCAGCGGTACGGCTTCTGAACAAAAGCTGCCGCGAACTGATTGCGGACAGCGCATACCAGACCTATGATCCCCCGGAAGCAGATCGGCTTTATCACAAAGCGCTCCGCAAACTGCGTATCCCCGAACTGGAAGAAGGTAAAATTCTCGTCTGCGCCGGCATGATGGATTATACGGTACTGCATGATGTGATTCAGAGCTGGGGTTCTGAGCTTGATCTGCATTTCAGCATTGAGGAAGTGCCGGAGCGTGAATATCAGGCGCGGATTGCTTCCGGCGACTATGTGCTTGCGCTCTATGCAGTCACCGGTGCGTATCATGACGCGACCGCCGTATTGGAACGGTTTCTTTCGGACGACAATCTTCGCTGCAGCGAGCGTGCCGCAGTCCGACGGCTTCTGGAGCGCGCCGCGTCCGCGCCGGAGCTGAAAGACTGCGTAGAACTGTATCGGCAGGCTGAATCGCTGCTGCTCTCCGATTACTGCTTCATTCCGCTGTTCTATAAGCAGCGCTACCTGATCTGCAAAGACGGCGTCTCCGATGTCGTATTCAATCCGTTCAGCGGACAGGTCGCGTTTTCACAGGCAAAATATTACAAACCGTAAAATCAAAAGCGATAAGAGGTAACAAATGCGTGCAGTTACATGGAATGTCAACGGGCTGAGAGCCTGTGAGAAAAAAGGATTTGCGGATTTTTTCGCTGCAATGGACGCTGATTTCTTCTGCATTCAGGAAACGAAAATGCAGGAGAATCAGCTTGATATGCTGACATGGAAGCCGGAAGGCTATCATGCGTACTGGAACAGCGCAGTCAAAAAGGGGTATTCCGGTACGGCGGTCTTTGCCAAACGGGAACCGCTTTCCGTGACAAGAGAAATGCAGACGGGCGGCATATCCGACGAGGGCAGAGTATTGACGCTGGAATATCCGACGTTTTATCTGGTCAATGCCTATGTGCCGAATGTCCGGCGCGATCTTGCGCGCATTCCGCTGCGGATGGAATGGGAGGACGCCCTGCGCGCGCATTTGCAGGCGCTTGACAAATCAAAGCCCGTCCTCTACTGCGGCGATCTGAATGTCGCGCATCAGCCGATCGACCTGAAAAATGCGAAATCCAACGCCGGCAACGCTGGCTATACGACAGAGGAACGCGGCAAAATGACAGAGCTGCTCGGCGCAGGCTTTTTGGACGCATTCCGCGTATTGTATCCCGACCGTACTGACGCATATACATGGTGGTCGTATATGGGCAGAGCGCGTGAGAAGAATATCGGCTGGCGCATCGACTACTGGCTGATTTCCAACCGGCTCAGCGACCGCCTCGGCGATGTCATGATCCATAAGGACACGCTCGGCAGCGACCACTGCCCTCTAGAGCTGCAAATCGACCTTTCCTATGAAGCATGAACCATCCGTCATATGACAGAAAAAGCTGCGAATTTACGCAGCTTTTTTTCTTATGATATGATTTGTCATTCATCATCCAGACCGAATTTTTGATTATCAGTCCAGTACATAAACGTCCAGGTATTTGTATTGTGAGGATCTCCGTCAGGGGCTAACTCTGTGATTGCAGGCATACCCCGTACCGTCATCACCATATGACAGATATCAACCATCAGAATTGTACCATTGATAAAACCGATTGCAAATTCAGTACCATCGTTCGTATTATAGATATATGTTCCCTCGTAGACGGTTCTGAAGCATTGATACGCAAGCGTACCGTCACTGCAAAAAATCAGATACGGCCAGCTCTGCACAACGCCAACCTCCGCTAAGGTTTCTTCTGTCCAATCCTGCGTATAAGCCTCCCAAGTGCCTGTATACAATTCGACATCAGGACTATCGGGCGGATTCGTATAATCCGCCAAGGAAACAGGCGAGAAATCCGCCGGTGAAGCATTGCATACGGCAGAAGTGAACACGCCTTCCAGATGCGTTTCCAGATCTGAATATTCGGCATACATATCGGCATTGCTGCTGTCATAGGAAACGCTCTGCGGAACCGTTGCAAACAGATAGCCGGACTCCGAATCTCCCAGCAGATATCGCTCATGTCCGGATAATTGCGGCGCTTCCGTGCGGCAGTCAACAGAAAACAGCTCGCCGCCTCCGAATTCAGGATCCATGCAGTTGACTGCGTAAACCGTATCATCACGGATTTTTACCCTGTTCCCCCACTCCTTCGGAAACACCATATTGCAGCCGTATGCGAAATCTACGCTGAAGCTGCCGTCCTCCCTGACGGCAACCTCTGCCGAATTGTCGCTGATAATCACGGATACAGGCTCAGGCGGTGCTGTTTCAGGAGGGACTTCGGTGTCTGCGGTGGTTGCGGCTGTTGTTTTTTTGGTGGTACTTTTTGTTGTTTCCTGAGAAGCATCTTCGGTTTTCTTCGCATCCGTTTTTTCCGTTGACTGCACTGTGTTTTTTACAGCAGGGGGTACGGTTTTGGAATTCTCCGAAACGCCGCATCCGCTGAGAAGCATACATAAGGTCATTGCGACTGTACATATTTTTTTCAAAATGTCCATCTCCTTTTCCATTTTATATAACAGCATTATATAAATTATACCATAAATGCAATGTTCAAAAAAGATATTTCAGTTAATTTCGTGGATTGTTACAAAACAATCGCACTGATTTCGGCATTATCACAAAAATCATTCCGCGGCAAAATCATTGAGACTACCGGCAATGCGCATACGCGTCAGATCATCCATGCAAACAGCCTGACCGCGTGAAAATCCGGCGTTTTTTCGTATGCCGCAGGCATACCGGCAGCACCGCCAACGCCTTGACAGAACAGCCAAAATGTGGTATGATATAAAAGTATATCTATGCAAAAAAATTCCGAAACAGGAGGAAATCACATGAGCATTTTTGACGCGATATTTCAGGCTATTATTCAAGGACTGACCGAGTTTCTGCCGGTCTCCAGTTCCGGACATCTCAAGCTCTACCAGACAATCACCGGACAGAGCGTGGAAGAGGGCACATTCCTGCTCGTCATCCTGCATCTCGGTACGCTGATCGCTGTGTTTATCGCATTCCACGATACAATCTGGGCGCTGATCAAGGAATTTTTCGCGCTCATCAAGGATATTTTCACCGGCAAATTCAAATGGAAGGACATGAATCCCGAACGCAGAATGCTGCTTATGCTGTTCATTTCACTTGTTTTGCTTGTTCCGTTCTATCTGATTAAGGACGTATTTGAGAACATCTCGCTGCCGATTCTCGGCTGCTGCTTCCTGTTTACATCCGCAGAATTGTTCTTCGCAAGCCGCATCCGCAACACCAAGAAAACCGCTGGCGATATTACCGTCAAGGACGCAGTTGTCATCGGACTGTTCCAATGCGCCGCGCTGTTTCCGGGCGTATCCCGTTCCGGCTCGACCATTTCCGGCGGACTCTTTTCCGGTCTCGAAAAGGAAACCGCCGTGCGCTATTCCTTTATCCTCGGCATTCCGGCGATTCTCGGCGGCTGTCTGGTTGAGCTGAAGGATGCGCTTGAAGGTACGATCGAGGTCAATGTTCTGGCGTCGCTGATCGGCTTTGTCGCTGCGGCAGTGGTCGGCGTTCTGGCAATCAAGCTTGTCAAGTGGCTGATTAAGTCCGATAATTTCATCGTATTCTCGATTTACACGCTGCTCGTCAGCATCTTCACATTCGGCTACTGGATTTTCTTTGCAAGAGCGTAAGCATATGAAATCCGCGAAACCCCAAGCATAATTCTATACGAAAGAAAGGTGCAATCATGGCAGAAAAGAAAGCAGCCGGAAAGACCGGCGCAAAAAAGACAACGCAAAAAAACGCACCGAAAGCTGCGTCCAAAGACGCGCCGAAGCCCGCGCCGCGCAAAGCAACCGCGTCCCGCCGTATCACGACAACAGCGCCCGCAAAGCCTGCCAAAACAGATTCCAAGCTCTCGGCTCCGGCGCCGAAATCGCCAACCAATCAGATACGTTCGGTACTGCTTTTCGCAGGCGGTATTCTGGCGGCAGCGCTCGCGGTTGTTCCGGGCGGCAAGTTCTGGCTGATACTCCATGAAACGCTGCTTGGCATATTCGGAGTCGGCGTCATTTTCGTTCCGGCAATCCTGATCTATACGGGCTATCTGATCGGACAAGACCGCAGCCGTCTGGCGTCCGGCAGAGCCATCTGGGGCATTCTGCTGACGCTCTTTGTCAGTTCGCTCGTACAAGTATTCTTTGGCGATCCCCTGCTGGGTATCGACCCCGTAACCGGCGCCCAGATCGGCTTTCAGCAGTCCGTGCAGCTGCTCTTTGAAAACGGAAAGACATTTCGCGGCGGCGGATTGATCTCCGGCGTAATCGTGGTACCGCTTGTCGCGGCATTCGACGTCATTGGCGCACGGATTGTCGTTTTGCTGATTGTCATTGTCCTGATCATGCTGCTGACCAACCGCGGCATTGTCGAAATGCTCGAAGTCATTGCGAAGCCGTTTGTCTGGATGTGGCGCGGAATCGTCAATGCTGCCACACGCGGCTACGAGGGCTTTGTCGATGATTTCTACGACGAGGACGATGACGACGACGCCGACGATTTTGACGACGACGACGAGGAAGAAGCCCCCGATATCATCGAAAAAGCACAGAAATATATTCGCGGCAGCAAACGGGGTATACAGCCGCAGTCTCAGCCGGATGAGGAAGAAAATCCGGTCAAAACACCGCGCCGCCGCAGACGCGAGGATGAACAGCAGATGAAAGAGGTCGCGTTCATACTCGGCGGAGACAGCGGAGAACCGTTCTCCCATATCAAACGCGAAGATCTGCAAAATATTGATGTAGATGTGCCGATCTTCGACCATAACGACATTCCGATTCCGGAAACGGAAATGAACCGTCTGACGCCCGAACATCACAGCGGCGTCGAGAACATCAAATCGACGCTCGATGAAGACGCACAGTTTGAAGCGATGGTCAAGCAGGCTGCGCAGAACGCCGATATACAGACAAATCAACTGTCGTGGCAGGCAAATGACGCGCAGACAGAGGACGCGCCGGATGATGAGGGCTTGTATCAGGAAGAACCCGAAATCCCCTATACAGCGCCGCCGGTCTCTCTGCTCAATCAAGTGGACAACTCTGCAAACGACGCGGATAAATCCATGGAACTGCGCGAAAAAGGCAAGCTGCTTGTCGAAACACTCGCGAGCTTCGGCGTACAGGTGCGCATCACAGGCATCCGCCGCGGTCCGAGTGTGACACGCTATGAGATTCAGCCTGCCGCCGGCGTCAAGATTGCGAAAATCACCGCGCTGGCAGACGATATCGGACTCAATCTCGGCGGCAAATCCGTTCGTATTGAAGCGCCGATTCCGGGCAAGCCTGCAGTCGGCGTGGAAGTGCCGAATAACCATAAAGACATGGTATCTCTGCGTGAAATTCTCGAATCTGCGGATTTTCGGGAATCGCAGAGCAAGCTGACCTTTGCGGTCGGCAAGGACATTGACGGCAATGTGATCCTCGGTGACATCTCCAAAATGCCGCATATGATTATCGCCGGTACAACCGGCTCCGGCAAATCCGTCTGCACAAATTCGATTATCATGAGCATTCTGTATCATTCCACGCCGAAGGAAGTGCGCCTGATTCTGATTGATCCGAAGGTCGTTGAATTCCAGCCCTATGACGGTATTCCGAATCTGCTCGATCACGTTATCACACAGCCCCAGAAGGCTGCCGGTGCGCTGAATTGGGCAGTGCTCGAAATGGAACGCAGATATATGCTTTGCGCCGAGTACGGCGTCCGTGATCTGAAAGGCTATAATGCGGTTGCGGAAAAGCATCCGGAAATGAAAAAGCTGCCCCAGATCGTCATTATTATAGATGAGTTCGCAGATTTGATGATGTCCTGCGGCAAAGAGGTCGAATCCTCCGTCATCCGCATTGCACAGAAAGCGCGTGCGGCGGGTATTCATCTGATTATCGCAACGCAGCGCCCGACCGTCGACGTCATTACAGGACTGATTAAATCCAATGTTCCGAGCCGTATCGGTATGAGCGTGAAATCCGCTGTGGATTCCCGTACCATTCTCGATACGACCGGCGCGGAAACGCTGCTCGGCAACGGCGACCTTCTGTTTTATCCGAACGGCTGGCGCGAGCCGAAGCGCGTACAAGGCTGCTTTGTCTCGGACAGCGAGGTAGAGGCTGTTGCGTCATTCCTGAAATCCAACTGCCAAAGCGAATACGATTCAGAAATTTCGCAGGCGATCGAGCAGGCAATGCCTGTGAGTAAGGGCGAGAAATCTGCCGACGACGGAACTGCGGAACTGAGCGGCGACGAGGCGCTGATTCTCAAAGCGTCAGAGCTTGCCGTTGACGCCGGACAGCTCTCGACAACCGCGCTCCAACGCCGGCTGCGGCTCGGCTATGCAAAGGCGGCGCGTATTGTCGATGAAATGGAGCAGCGCGGTATCATCGGACCCTCCGAGGGCGCAAAGCCGCGTAAGGTCATCATGACGCCGCAGGAGCTGACTGAATGGAAGCTCAAGCTCGCCTCAAACGGCAGCAAAATAGAGTGACAAAAAAGAAAGGAGCAGGGAGTCAGGAGAACGTACCATGCGGCACACTTTCCATGTTCCCCTTCCCGTCAACTGATGAAATATACCGCAAAGCAATTGACGCAAACAAGCAAATTTCTGAGTCTGGCGCTGCGGCATCAGCCAGACGCAGCCGGCATTACGCTGGATGCACACGGCTGGGCAGATGTCGAAAAGCTGCTCAGCGGCATGACACAAGCCGGTGAGCCGGTTGATCTTGAAATGCTCGAAGAAATCGTCCGGACAGACGAAAAGCAGCGCTATTCGTTCGGCGAAGATCATACCAAAATCCGTGCCAATCAGGGGCATTCGGTCGCGGTCGATCTGGAATTTCAGCCGGTCACGCCGCCGGATACGCTCTGGCACGGTACTGCGAGCCGCTTTCTGGAACGCATCATGGCGGAGGGTTTAAAGCCGATGTCGCGGCAGTATGTCCACCTCTCGCCGGACGTCGAAACCGCGCGAACAGTCGGCAGCAGACACGGTAAGCCCGTCATTCTGCAAATTGATACAAAGCGGATGTACGCTGACGGCTGCATCTTCTATCGCGCCGAAAACGGTGTCTGGCTGACCGAAGCCGTACCGGCAGCATACATAAAAGAGATCATAAATGAGGCGTGAGAGCCGTGGTATCCGCAGTCTCTCGTCAAAAACCCTCTGCCGAAGGCAGACACCGCAATTTCACATTTCTCATTTCTAATTCAAAAACAGAGGTGATTCAGGTATGACCGGATTTCTGCCGGTAACAATGGAGGAACTGCGAGAACGCGGCATCGAGCAGCCGGATTTTGTCTATGTCTGCGGCGACGCCTATGTCGATCATCCGAGCTTTGGCGCGGCAATCATCTGCCGTCTGCTCGAATCGCACGGGTATTCGGTTGCCATGCTCGCACAGCCGGACTGGACATCTGATACCGATTTTCAGCGCTTCGGCAGACCGCGTCTTGCGTTTCTGGTCAGTGCCGGAAACATTGACAGCATGGTTGCGCACTACACATCCGCAAAGAAAAAACGCTCCGACGACGCCTATTCTGCCGGCAACAAAGCTGGAAAACGTCCCGACAGAGCCGTAACCGTCTACTGCCGAAAAATCCGTTCGATCTTCGGAGACATACCGATTCTGATTGGCGGTTTGGAAGCCTCGCTCCGGCGTTTTGCGCATTATGATTATTGGGATGATTCGGTACATCCGTCCATCCTGATCGAAAGCGGCGCGGATATTCTCAGCTTCGGCATGGGCGAACACAGCATGGTCGAGCTTGCAGATCTGCTCCGTGACGGCGTACCGGTTCATGAGATTCGGGATGTCCGCGGTACGTGTTATCTCTGCGAACCGGCAGATACGCCATGCGGCTCGGCGGAATGTCCCCCGTATGAGCAGGTGCGCGACAGCAAAGAGGCATATGCCAAAGCCTGCCGGATTCAGTACGATCAGCAGGATGAAGTCTTCGGCAAGCGCGTGATTCAGCGGCATGGAAAACAGATGCTCGTACAGAATCCGCCTGCACTCTCGCTGACGCAGGACGAATTCGACGCAATCTATACGCTGCCGTTCATGCGCACCTATCACCCGATGTACGAGGCAGAGGGCGGCGTTCCGGCAATCAAGGAGGTACGCTTCTCGATTACGCATAACCGCGGATGCTTCGGCTTTTGCAATTTCTGCTCGATTGCACTGCATCAGGGCAGACGCATGACCACTCGTTCCGAGGAATCCGTCATCGCGGAAGCAAAATATCTGACTACGCTCCCCGATTTCAAGGGATATCTGCATGACGTCGGCGGCCCGACCGCAAATTTCCGGCATCCGTCCTGCGAAAAGCAGATCAAAGCCGGACTGTGCAAAGGACGCAAATGCCTTGCGCCGGAGCCATGCAAAAATCTGACCGTCGACCATCAGGAATATCTGCATTTACTGCGAAAACTTCGCGCGCTCCCCAAAATCAAGCGCGTATTCATTCGTTCCGGCATACGGTATGATTATCTGATGTGCGACAAGGACGATACGTTTTTTCGTGAACTCGTGCGGTATCATGTCTCCGGACAACTCAAGGTCGCGCCGGAGCATTGTTCCAATGCGGTGCTCGATCAAATGGGAAAGCCGCATATCGAAACGTATAAAGCGTTCCAGAAGCGCTTTTATGAACTGACAAAATCCATGGGCAAAGAGCAGTATCTCGTACCGTATCTGATGAGCAGTCACCCCGGCAGCACGATGAAAGACGCGATTGCGCTTGCGTGCTTCCTGAAAGCGGAGGGACTGCATCCGGAACAGGTGCAGGATTTCTACCCAACGCCCGGTACAATTTCTACCTGTATCTTTTATACGGGACTCGATCCCTATACCATGCAGCCGGTCTATGTACCGCGTTCCCCGAAGGAAAAGGCGGCACAGCGCGCCATGCTGCAATATTTCAAACCGGAAAATCATACGCTGATCCGTGCCGCACTGATGAAAGCAGGCAGACGCGATTTGATCGGCAGCGGTGCGCATTGCCTCGTACCGGCAGCGCAAAACAGCAAATCCCCCTCCGGCAGACAAAAGGAAAAGCCGCAAAGCAAACATATATCGCGTCAGACAAATCATAAAAAAACGCGGCGTTCACATCAATGATTCGCTCTATATCATTATTTTTTGTATGATACAAAGAATCTGAAATACAAGGAGCATATTATGAAACTGCGTAAATTCGGCAGAATTCTGCTTACCGTAATCATGAGTCTGGCGCTGCTCTCCTGTGGAGAAAAGCCAAAGCCGGAACTGTCAGCAGAATCCTATACCGAACTGAATACCATCCTGAAGCTTCCGCCTGTCTATGTTCCCGGCGGAAACTGGACAGAAGCAGATATCCCCGCAGCGCTATTTCTCGGCGCAAAACCGTTTACGTTTCCGGCGACTTTCACATTCGTCAACAGCAAATTCACGATTGATCCGAAAGCGTCGGATACGCAAGTCACCGCTGAAGGCGTCATGACTGCAACGCTTCTCTACGACGGCTGCGCCTGCGGCACGATTACCCTGTACGACTGCCCTTCCGAAACAGATTACATCTCCGGCAAGATTCACGAAATCGTCTTTCGAGATCTGGGGCGCAGCGATCTGCCTGCACCGAGTCTGTTTCCGGTCGCATTCAACGGCGTCACGATTGGCAGCAGCGCAGAGCAGGTCAAAGATAATCTCGGCATTGCGCTTGACGCAGCCGGCGTTGAAATCCAAACATCGCGCCATATCATCAGGCTCGACGGCTCCCTGACTGGCGGCGTGACGAAAATCACGCTCACCAGCGTCCTTTGAATCATAAGCAATGCAGAAAGGCGGAACGCATATGACCATGAAAATTGACCGTTTTGAAGGCGATTATGCCATACTTGAAATCCGAGAGGAGACCGGCGAAACGCTCTATAAACAGCTTCCGGCGAGCTGGCTGCCAGAGGACGCAGACGAGGGAGATGTGCTCGTCAAGACGTCGGAGGGCTATGCGATTGATACCGCAGAGACCGAAAAGCGCCGTGCTGCCGCTTCCGAAAAACTTTTTGAATCTCAGGTATAAGAGGAAATATGCATAGCAATATTATTATAGTCGGCGGCGGCGCTTCGGGAATGTTTGCGGCTGTGACAGCGGCGCGGCGCGGCAAATCCGTCCTGCTGCTCGACGCAAACGATCGTCTCGGACATAAGCTGTCCATCACCGGAAAAGGTCGCTGCAACGTCACAAACAACTGCGATCCGGATACGCTGATGCAGAATATTCCGCGCAATTCACGCTTTCTGTATTCCGCGTTTTCGCGCTGTACGCCTGCGGACGTCATGGCATTTTTTGAAGGCGCAGGCGTTCCGCTGAAAACCGAACGCGGCAGACGCGTATTTCCGCAGAGTGATAAAGCTGCCGATATCGTGCAGGCGCTCCGGTGTGAGATGCAAAATGCAAATGTACGCATCTGCGAGAATTCTCGCGTCACAAAGCTGCTAATCTCCGAAGAACAGTGCGTTGGCGTCCGGCTCGAACAAGGCGCGGAATACACTGCGGACGCGGTTCTGCTTGCAACGGGCGGCATGAGCTATCCGCGGACAGGCGCGCGCGGCGACGGCTACAAGCTGGCAAAGCAGGCTGGACATACGATCATTGCCGCGCAGCCCTCGCTGATTCCGCTCGAAACCACTGAACACGATCCGCAGGAGATGCAGGGGCTTTCACTCAAAAATGTCACGCTGACAGTGAAATCCGGCAAAAAAGTGATATTTTCAGAGCTTGGAGAGATGCTGTTCACGCATTTCGGGATCTCCGGACCCATGGTGCTTTCCGCAAGCTGTCTGCTCGATCCGGAGAAACTTTCCTCGTATCTGCTGACGATCGACTTGAAACCCGCGCTCACGCCGGAACAGCTCGATCTGCGGATGCAGCGCGATTTTTCAGAACGTATCAACAAAGACCTTGCAAACGCCATGCGCGGTCTGCTTCCTGCGTCCATGATTCCGGTTATGCTGCGGCGCGCAGGATTATCGCCCGCGAAAAAGGTACATGATATCACCAAAGCAGAACGTCTCGCGCTCGGCGCGGTGATCAAGGGCTTTACGCTGCACGCATCCGCAATGCGCCCGATTGCCGAGGCAATCATCACACGCGGCGGCGTATCGGTGCGCGAAGTCAATCCGAATACGATGGAATCCAAGAAGATACGCGGTTTATATTTTGCAGGCGAACTGCTTGACGTCGACGCGTTTACGGGCGGCTATAATCTGCAAATCGCCTTTGCAACAGGTTTTGCAGCCGGCGTATCCATGTAAGAGATTCCGATTCGGGTATCGAAATACGCAATTACATACATTTTTTGCAATGACAGAAAGGGAAATCCTATGGAGCATTATTATTTTGATGGATTTGAACATCTTTTCTCTATTCTCCTAACGGCGATACTACTGATTCTCTGTATTTCGGCAGTGATCGGACTGTTTGCGGCAGGCATTGCATCATTCCGCGAACGAAAGCGCCTGCTCGCTGCAAGACAGAAAACAGCCGCCAGCTATCCGACAGACGGCGTGATTCTCGACGCACAGCTCATACAGGAGCCGCCGACGGCGATCCATCCGCTGCATTACAAATATTCCATTCGTTATACGGATTCGATGGGCGTTCAGCACCGCGCGTTTATCGGAATCAGCAGCAATTCGCCGCTGCAATATGCACCCGGTGACGCAGTGCGGCTGCAACTGTTTCAACAATCGGTTATCGTGCCGGACGCCTACGCATTTGATCCGAACCGCGGTAAAAACGGTATGATCGACTGCCTCATCTCGTTCCGCAAATGGCTGGATCAGCCGATTGATGAAACCGGAACCGTCATGCTGGAGCGACACTATCAGGAAATTGACGCGGAAATCAATCAAAAACTCGTTTCCCGTCGGAGAGCAGGCTGGCTCTGGAGCATCGCCGGCGCAATCGTCAGCGTAATCACAATCGGCGTGGCATTCTCATTGTTTCTGAAATTCTGATATTGGCGCCGGATGTTCAGACGCGTCATCATTCCCGTATGCACAATCCGACAAGCGCTGTACGTATTCCATCTCCATCACCGGAAAGGAAGGTCGCAGTCCCCCCATGCTTGATAAAATTATCATTCGCGGAGCCAGAGAGCATAATCTGAAAAATATCAATCTGGAAATACCGCGCGATAAACTTGTTGTATTCACAGGACTTTCCGGATCAGGAAAATCCTCGCTTGCCTTTGATACCATCTACGCGGACGGTCAGCGTCGTTATATGGAATCGCTGTCCTCATATGCACGGATGTTTCTGGGGCAAATGGAAAAGCCCGATGTTGACAGCATCGACGGTCTTTCCCCCGCAATCTCCATCGACCAGAAAACAACTTCCAAGAATCCGCGCTCAACAGTCGGTACCGTCACGGAAATCTATGATTATCTGCGACTGCTGTATGCGCGCGTCGGCATTCCGCACTGCCCCGTCTGCGGCAGAGAAATTCTACAGCAAACGGTCGATCAGATTACCGATCAAATTCTCGAACTGCCGGAGGGTACCAAATTCCAGCTCCTTGCCCCGATTGTACGCGGTAGAAAAGGCGAATACACAAAAGAACTGGAACAGGCAAAAAAATCAGGCTTTGTCCGCGTGCGTGCGGACGGTATCATCTATGATCTCAGCGAAAAAATCAAAATGAACAAGAACCAGAAGCATAATATCGAGATCATCGTAGATCGTCTGGTGGTACGCGAAAGCGTCCGTTCCCGCCTGACAGACAGCATCGAAACAACGACAGCGCTCTCAGACGGACTTGTGCTCGTAGACGTCATTGACGGCGAAGAACAACTCTATTCGCTCTCCTATGCCTGTCCGGATCACGGCGTTTCGGTCGAGGAGCTGACGCCGCGGATGTTCTCGTTCAACAATCCGTTCGGCGCCTGCGAAACCTGTACCGGTCTCGGCGTATTCACGGAGTTTGATCCGGAACTGCTCATGCCGAATAAAAAACTGACGGTTCACGAGGGCGGCTTCAAGGTGATCGGCTGGAACTGGAAGGATCCGAAATCCGTTGCAAATATGTATGCAAATGCGCTCCACGAAACCTACGGCGTTCCGCTTGATACGCCGCTTTGCGAGATGACGCAGGAGCAGATCAATCTGTTTCTCTGGGGAAATGGAGAGGAAAACCTCACGCTCCATCAAGCGCCGGAATACGGCGGCGCAACCTATTATCACCCGTTTGAGGGTCTGATTCCCAATCTGAAACGCCGCTATGCAACCGGCTCGCAGTCGATCAAAGAGGGCTTGGAAGAATATAAGAGCAACGTCCTCTGTCCGGATTGCAAGGGCAGACGTCTGAAGCCTGCGTCGCTTGCCGTAACGGTCGGCGGCGTCGACATTGACGCGCTCTGCCGCAAGAGCGTGCATGAACTGGTCGAATTCTTCAATCAGATTCAGCTTACCGAACGGGAGCTTATGATCGCAAGACTGATTATCAAGGAAATTCGCGCGAGACTCAGCTTCCTGCAAAGCGTTGGACTCGGATATCTGACGCTGGCACGCGCCGCAGGCTCACTCTCCGGCGGCGAGAGTCAGCGTATCCGTCTGGCGACGCAGATCGGCTCATCGCTCATGGGCGTGCTGTATATCCTCGATGAACCGAGCATCGGACTGCATCAGCGCGACAACGAGAAGCTAATCGCAACGCTCAAACGCCTGCGCGACTGCGGCAATACGCTGATTGTCGTTGAGCATGACGACGATACGATGCGTGCAGCAGATTATATTGTAGATATTGGACCGGGTGCCGGCGTTCACGGCGGCGAAATCGTCTGCGCCGGAACGCTGGACGATATTCTCAGATGTGAAAAATCGGAAACAGGCGCATATTTATCCGGCAGAAAAAAAGTCCCGATTCCTGCGCGTCGGCGCAGCGGCTCCGGCGAGGAACTCGTCATTTACGGCGCAGCCGTCAACAATCTCCAGCACATCGACGTGCATTTTCCGCTTGGCTGCCTGATTTGCGTCACGGGCGTATCCGGTTCCGGAAAATCCTCCCTTGTCAATGAAATCCTTTATAAATATCTTGCAACGCATCTGAATCGGGCAAAGCTGCGCTCCACCGGCTTTGACCACATCACCGGTACAGAATATCTGGACAAGGTCATTTGCATCGACCAATCTCCGATCGGCAGAACGCCGCGCTCAAATCCTGCAACCTATACCGGCGTATTCGGAGATATCCGCGAATTGTTCGCGCAGACGCAGGACGCCAAAAAACGAGGCTACGGCGCTGGCAGATTCTCATTCAATGTCAGAGGCGGCAGATGCGAAGCCTGCGAGGGCGACGGCATTGTGAAAATCGAAATGCACTTCCTGCCGGATGTATATGTCCCCTGCGATGTGTGCAAGGGCGCGCGCTATAATCATGAAACACTCGAAGTCAAATACAAAGGCAAGTCCATCTACGACGTACTGGAAATGACGGTTGAGGAAGGCTGCGAATTCTTTTCCGCAGTCCCAAAAATCGCACGCAAGCTCAATACGCTGCGGGATGTGGGACTGGGTTATATCCGCATCGGACAACCTGCGACCACGCTTTCCGGCGGCGAAGCGCAGCGCGTCAAGCTTTCAACCGAATTGCAGCGGCGTTCCACCGGAAAAACCGTCTATATTCTCGATGAACCGACGACCGGTCTGCACAATGCCGACGTCCACCGTCTGATTGACATTTTGCAAAAGCTCGCAGACGGCGGCAATACGCTTGTTGTCATTGAGCACAATATGGACGTCATCAAGGTTGCGGATCATATTATCGACTTAGGCCCTGAAGGCGGCAGCGGCGGCGGCATGATCGTTGCCGAGGGTACGCCGGAGCAGATTGCAGCCTGTGAAGACTCCTATACCGGACAATTCCTCAAGCATTATCTCAAATAACAAAGATAACCGCCGATATGTTTTTACGCATATCTGCGGTTATTTTCTATGATTACAAAACCTGATTGACCGTTCCGGCAATCAGCGGCAGCCCATACTGCCGATCAATGACAAAATATACAAACGGATGGTCGAACATAATCTGCTCGGCAGGCTTTGCAGAAGAATCGTCCATTTGCAAAGTAAAAATGGAATCCGTTGTACCGCGTCCGATGTTGACCGAAACACGCTGCACAATCTGATCAATCCCGACATCCGGCATCAGCGCCGCGATATCCTGCGTCAGGTCTGCTTCCAGAACGGGGATGCCGGTACGCAGCGTAGTATCTATTCCGCTGCGGATATAGCTTGTAAGCTGCTCCGCACTCAGATTGCCGAGTAATTCAGCAGGAGAACCGGATTTCGGCATCAGCGCAAGAAACATATATTTCTGACCGGAACAATTCCTGCGCAGACCTTTCACCGCGTCATCCTCGATATAGACGGCGCTATCATAATCCTTGCAGAGAAACGGTACGGAAAGCTGACCGCCGTTCGCGTCATAAAACAGCACGTTCCGCACTTCGTTTTCGCCGTATGTATTGCTCCAGATCGCGTCAAATGTCAATGCGCCGAGCATAGCCGCATCGCTGTTCTGCGGCGCAGATATTTCCTTTAGGACGCCGCCTGTCGCGTCGCTGATCCATTGATTCAACCCCTCGGACAGCCGTTCTGCCGCGAACACGCTTGTACCGCTGAGTCCTTGATACAAGCGGAGCACATCTTTGGAAATCGTGTTCTTATCCGCGGGCGATATCCAGAGCGACTGCGCTTCGGTCAGACCATTCTGCGTATTGCGCCACTTGACAAAATAACGATTCAGCTCGGAAAGCGGCATTCCACGAAAGCAATCGGTATTTTCGTCGCCGGCATTGCCATTTGCGGCAGTCAGCCACGCCTCGGCGGCAAGATAGGGCGAAATCAGACATTCTTCATCCGCTGCGTGTTCGACGGCCTGACGAAGCAGGGACATCGTAAACTGCATCTGCGCGTCGCGAAACGTCTCGTCGCCTTTTTTTTCTTCGATTTCCAACGGCTTGACGAGCTTTGTCAGCTCCGGACTTCCGCAGGCGGACAGCAGCATTGCCGAACAGATTGCGGCAATCAGAATATGTTTCCTCATAATACAAACTCCTGTAAGATTATTGCTGGATTTCATTCATCACGCCGGCAAACAGCGGCATCATCGTATCCGTCTCGACAATCAAATAGATAAACGGTCTCATCATTGTCAGGAATACCGTATCCTCCTCGATACTGGATACTGCGACCGCATCCGTACCTGCGGCTGCCTTAGTACCTGTCATACTGACGGCAATTTGAGTTTTTTGCATCACTTCGCTCACAAAGAGTCCGTCAGAATGATCTGCGAGCTTTGAGAAATCTGCTTGACCTGAATCAAATACATCAGACATTCCCATTGCCTGAAGCTCTGGAATCAGATGCGCTTCATATGCAGCCGAAAACTGCGGTACCCAAAGTATCAGATCCACGTTTTCCGGATTGCAAAGCATCTGATTCAGCGCGTACGGCTGGAGTTGTTCCAGATACGCCTGCAGCGTCATTTCATCATGCGGCATAATTGCCACAAACGCATATTTTCCATCGGCATAGCTCTTGATGAAGCCGTCTGCATTCTCATCGGACAGATACTGCTCATCGCCGGCGCCTTGCATCATATCAACATTCTGCTCAAAGCTGTTCGGGCGCATATCATGCGCATAAAAAGTATATTTACGCTTACCATCAAACGCCTCTCGCCAAACTGCGTCCATAGAAGCCGCATTGCACAGATACATCACATCAGATTGGTGAATCGGCTCGGAGAGCATTTCCGGAATCATACCATCCGTCTGCGCTTTGAACCATTTGTTGATTTTATTTACAGCAAATTGATTGAACGCATCCTCGGTGACTTTCGCGTCATAGATTTGCTCGGCTATATTCTGGAAATTATTTTGTATTTTCACATTTGCATTGCGGTTCACCCAGATTGCATTGGCAGAATGAAATATACATTGCTGATCGCTTACCAAGGACTGTCGAAGCAGATTCATTGCGACATTGAGGGAATCCAGCGATACGCCGCCGAACGCCTGCTCCATTTCCATACGCGTATTGCCATCGGTACCGTTGGCAGTCAGGGCAAGCGCCTGCATGACAGAATACGGCGAAATCAAAACATTGCCATCCGGATCGTTCCGCACTTTCTCGCGCAGAAGATTCACCGAAAAGCAGTCTGCGCCATCACGATATCCGCTTCTGCAGATTCATCCAATGTCTGCTGTGCAAGCTGTGATGCGATATCGTTTGCTTGATTCGTTCCGGAAGCCGTGCCGCAGCCGGTCAGACTGACGCAAAGCGTCGCCGCTGCAAGCAGAATCGCTGTCTTTTGATTCTGTGTCATCATAGTATGGTTCCTTTCAGTTACCTAACTGTGAAACGCGCTTCAATTCCTGCAAGATATACTGCATATTCACCCGTCTGTAATTCCAGACCGGAAAAATCCGAAAGCGTTAATGTCCACATTTCGCAAGCGTCAGGTGCAAGCGTCATGCCATTCTGCGCCGCAGGACTGTCTTTTGAAAACGGCGTCATGCTGACAAAGCCATCTCCGAACTGCTCGATGCCGAAATCCTCGTTCGTAAACGTATAATCCGAATCGCCGGCATTGATAAGCCGGACAGTGATTTCCTTTGTACCGGCAGGATAGGATTCCTGTTCGGCTTCCATGATCATCTGCTCCTGCGGCTGTACGGGCATTGCGCCGTCTTCGGATATGATAAAGTCTGCGGAAAGCTCGCCGATCTGTATGCGGAACTGACTGCTGTCTGCAATGTCCAGCGGCAGATCATAATGCGCAGCAAGATTCAGCGTCATATCGGTTTCGCCGTTTGCGGGAACCTCCAATGCCATTTCCGTAAAAGAGTCGCCTTGATCCCGATAGGAAAGCGGCACATATTCAAAGCCGGATTCCGTCTGCAAATAGCAGGACAGCGAAAATGATTCCGGCAGATAATACGCGGCATCGGTTGGATTGACGATATGCAGTTTGATTTCACTGACATCAGGCGGATAGATCTCCTGCTCAGTCCGCGCATAAACCACCGCAGTATATGCGCCTTCTAAGCCATCCGGCGGCGTAAGAACCTGAGTATCACCGTTTGCATTTCCAATCTCCGGCGGCGCATGATCGGCGCGGGAAAATTCTTGTTCGCCGCAGCCGGTCAGCATTGCTGCTGTGACAAGCAGCGCAAATAGAGAATATCGTTTCATAAAAATCCCCCCTTATGGCTTCATAAGCTGTGCTTGCAATTCCTCTGCAAGTATCCGGAGTGTCTCCTGATCGAGCAGCGATGTATCTTCGCTGTACATATTGACATACGCTCGATTGGCAGTAAATTGCGCCATCAAGCCATCGTCATCCGTTTGTGTCATGACAATTCCATCCAATTCGGGATACGAATTTTGCATCAGATAGACAGTCAGCACTCTGTTTCCGTTCTCGTCATGATACAAAAACGCATATTGTCCATGCGTACTGAACTTGGCGTCCGGCGCCCATTCCAGCGTATAGCCGCCGAGGGTTTCGGGCATCGGATTGACCGAAAGCGCGTCAAAAAACTCTGCCGCCGTCAGATCGGTGGCGTGATCCGCTTCCGGCGAAGCGTGTGCGCCGTCCTCCTGTTCCTGCTTTTCGTCTGCCACATCGTCACGTGACGCCTCTCCTTCACACACAACCTCCCCCTCAAATGTTTCTGCATTGTTCAGGATTTGGTCGGCAGCAGCTGACGATTCGCAATATTCCGCGGCAGAATCCTTCCCGACACGATCCGACAGAATAGAGTGTAGAAAATTGTTCTTGTCGTCCATCGAAATCCGGAACATCAGCGCGCCGCCGATCAGTACAAAACAGGCTGCAAACGCAGCGGTACGTACAAAGAACTGTTTGCGGCTGCGCTTTTTCTGCGCAATATAGACCTGACTGCGACGGAGCACTTCAGCCTGAAATTCCTCGTTTGTCATTCTCATAAAGCGTGCTCCCCCCTTTCACCGAGCAGACTCCGAAGCGCCTGCTTCGCACGATAGAGCAAATTATCTATCTGTTTACGCGTTTTCTTCATAATCCGTGCGGCATCCTCATAGGAATACTCCTCAAAGTAAACCAGATGCACGGCGATTTGCTGCGGCTCAGGAAGCTGTGCAATCGCCTCATGCAGCCGCCGTTTCTCGTCGTTGCAGAGCACCTGTTCTTCGAGATCCTGCGTATCGGCAAGCTGTTTTGCGATTTCATCGTCGATCGAAACCGCCGGATGCCGTTTTTGTTTGCGCAGATAATCAAGCGATCTGCTCCGCGCCATCACAAATAAATACGTCTTCAAAGACGACTTGAAATTAAATTTTTGCGGATTCACTACAAGCTGCATGAATACATCCGCAGCGATATCCTCTGCGGCACAGATATCATGCACATATCGCTTGATAAAGAAAGTCACCGGATCGCGGTAAGCCTCAATAATCTCAGCGAATGCAGCCTGATCCCCGTCGAGAAACCGACGGTAGATAAGAGCATCCTGTTCCATATATTTTCTCCGATCTGCCGGAAGTATTCGATACCTCCTGAAAGCTGCTTTCATATATTGATACGTTCCGGCGATTATTTTTCCTGATATTCTGGAATAAAATCAGCATATTGCACAAAGTTTATCAATAGATTATATATAATCGGTAGAATTGTTGCAATATCTCTTGCCGTTCACCGCAAAATATGATATAATCATATTGTTTGATACCATCCTGCTCCGACACCCTCTCATACGGTGCAGGAAACCCTCTCTTTTCATGTGGAAACCGTCCGTACAGGG
The DNA here is from genome assembly GCA_016296505.1 of Oscillospiraceae bacterium. Lineage (GTDB taxonomy): Bacteria > Bacillota > Clostridia > Oscillospirales > Ruminococcaceae > Firm-04. Next base: position 53,372 of record JAEDJD010000009.1, on the reverse strand, counting down.
CGGTTTTCTTTTGAGAACGCCCCTGAATAATGGTTTGTTTACCATTATAATACAAAACCACAAAAAATGCAAGCCTGCGGATTCTTTTTCGGAATCACTTGACAGTCTGCCGCGGCTGTGATATAATAAAGAATAAGTATTTGAAAGCAAACTGCAATCGGAATTGCCTGTTTCTCCGCGGTGTTTTCCGCACCGCCCTTGGTACGGTGACTGCGTGCAGGGTGCTTTTTCTCTTTATCTGCGATTGCGGCAAATTGCCCAGCCGAATCAGCATAAAAAAAGGAACGGTCAAACGAACGATGAACCTGAAACAGCAAATGCGCGCCCCCGTTTACGAGGCGCTTGAACGACTCCGCAAACAGCGCGTCGTTCCCTTTGATGTCCCTGGACATAAGCGTGGCAGAGGAAATCCGGAGCTTGTCAGACTGCTCGGCGAGCAATGCGTCGGCATTGACGTCAACTCCATGAAGCCCCTTGATAACCTCTGTCATCCGGTCTCGGTGATCCTCGACGCAGAGCAGCTTGCCGCGGACGCATTCGGCGCTGCCCATGCGTTTTTCATGGTCGGCGGTACGACCTCTGCTGTTCAAAGCATGATTTTAGCGGCCTGTAAGGCTGGACAAAAACTGATTGTTCCGCGCAATGTGCATAAGAGCGTCATCAATGCGATGGTGCTCTGCGGCGCAGTGCCGGTTTACGTCAATCCGGATGTCGAGCCGCGGATCGGCATATCGCTCGGCATGGAGTTTTCGCAGGTCGAGCAGGCAATCAAAGAAAATCCGGACGCCGTTGCCGTGCTTGTCAATAATCCAACCTATTACGGCATCTGCTCAGATATCCGCAGAATCGTGCAGCTCGCGCACGAACATCATATGCTTGTCCTTGCGGACGAAGCGCACGGTACGCATTTCTATTTCAGCGATCATCTGCCGGTTTCCGCAATGGCTGCCGGCGCAGATATGGCGGCGGTTTCGATGCACAAATCCGGCGGCAGTCTGACGCAAAGCTCTCTGCTGCTGCTCGGCACAAATGTCAACGAGGGCTATGTCCGCCAGATTATCAACCTCACGCAGACGACAAGCGCTTCCTATCTGCTGATATCCAGTCTGGATATTTCACGCCGGAATCTCGCGCTTCGCGGCAGCGAATCCTTTGCCAAGGTCATACAGATCGCCGAATATGCGCGTTCGGAAATCAATGAGATCGGCGGCTATTACGCCTATAGTTCCGAGCTTTGCAATGGGACGAGCTGCGTTGGCTACGATGTGACAAAGCTTTCGGTTTATACGCGGGATATCGGACTTGCGGGCATCGAGGTCTATGATTTGCTGCGCGATGAATACGATATTCAAATCGAGTTCGGCGATATCGGCAATATTCTTGCATATATTTCCATCGGCGACCGGATTCAGGATATTGAACGGCTTGTCGGTGCGCTCGCCGATATCAAACGGCTGTATTCCTGCGACACAACCGGTATGCTCAGTCAGGAGTATATTCCGCCAAAGGTCGTTGCAACGCCGCAGGAGGCTTTCTATGCGGATAAGGAAATGCTGCCGCTTGCACAAACAAACGGACGCATCTGCTCGGAATTTGTAATGTGCTATCCGCCGGGTATCCCGATCCTCGCACCGGGCGAAATCATCACAGAAGATATTATCAATTATATCTGCTATGCAAAAGAAAAGGGCTGCTCCATGCAGGGCACTGAGGATCCCGCAATCGAACACCTAAATGTATTGAGATGAGATGATAGAATTATGGGTCACAAATTAGCTGCCGTTTTTGGACATGAACTGCCGCGCATGATTCTGACTGCCGGCATTATCAATAACAATAAAATACCATTCCGACCGTTTCTGGATCGGGAAGCCGCCAATCAGATCATTCCCTATCATACGACGCTGTTTCAGTGGGATAGGCAGCAGGATATTTTTTATCTGCAAAAAATGGCAGATCTGACTTTTACGCCCTGTTCGCTGATTGCGGAAGAATTTGCAATCATGAACAGCACCGGCTACAGCTATCTGCTCTTTGTGAGGCTCACGCCCGGAGATGGCTTTCAGCAGCTTTGCGAAAGCGTCACCGCCGTCACAGGCAGACCGCTGGAAAATTATCTGCGCGTCACGCTCTCCGTCAGCAAGGAGCAGAAGCTGATCCGGAATCAATATAAGGCGCTGACAAAATCCATCAAGCTGCCGATTACGCTGCCGGTACACGGGCTGGAGTTGTTCCATATCTGGGAGCCGGTTCAGCGCGTCCGCAGAATCACCACGGCGGGCAATATCCTCATTCCGGATTGAGACTGCCGGCGAAACCATTCATATCCCACTTACAGGAGGAACAGAGATGGAATTCTGGTTTTCCGAGCTGCACACGGATAACGTCAAGGCGTCGATCCGGTGTGAAAAGCAATTATATAGCGGTCAGAGCGATTTTCAGCGGATTGACGTATTCGATTCTGCGGAATTCGGACGCTTTCTCGTATCGAACGGCAGCGTCATCTTCTCTGAAAAGGACGAGTATATCTATGATGAAATGATCGTTCACGTTCCGATGGCAGTGCATCCGGACGTCAAAAACGTCCTGATCATCGGCGGCGGCGACGGCGGCGTTGCACGCGAGCTTTCTCACTACGACGAGATCAAAACAATTGACGTCATTGAGCCGGATGAGATGTTTGTCGATGTCTGCCGCGAGTATTTTCCGGATAACGCAAAAGGTCTGGACGATCCGCGCGTGACAATCTACAATCAGGACGGTCTGCGCGCGCTGCGTACCCGTCACGGCGAATACGACCTGATCATCAATGACGCAACCGATCCGTTCGGACATACTGCCGGACTCTTTACCAAAGAGTTTTACGGGCTTTGCTATAAGGCTCTGAAAGACGATGGCGTTATGGTCTATCAGCACGGCAGTCCGTTCTATGACGAGGACGAGGAAGCCTGTCAGTCGATGCACAAAAAGGCGTTCCGTGTATTCCCGATCTGCCGCGTCTATCAGGCGCATATCCCGACCTGTCCGGCAGGCTACTGGCTATTCGGATTCGCTTCCAAGAAATACCATCCGCTGCGCGATTTCGACGCAAAACGCTGGAAAAAACGCGATATCAAAACATGGTATTATACCACCAATCTGCATACCGGCGCATTCATGCTGCCGAAATATGTCGAGGATTTGATGGAGGATGCCGAGGAGCGCAAAAAATAATTATCTAAGATTTCATAAAGGAGAATGATTATTATGAGCAGAGTCTTAATCATCGGCTGCGGCGGCGTCGCATCCGTTGCAATCCAGAAATGCTGCCAGAACGACGCAATGTTCAGCGAAATCTGCATCGCAAGCCGTACTGTTTCCAAGTGCGACGCGCTGAAAGCAAAAATCGAAGCGGAAGGCAAATCGAAAACCGTCATTACAACCGCGGCGATCGACGCGGATAACAAGGATGCAGTCCTTGCGCTGATTCGTTCCTATCAGCCGGACGCCGTGCTGAATCTCGCACTCCCCTATCAGGATCTGACCATCATGCAGGCTTGTCTGGAGGGCGGCGTGCATTATATCGACACCGCAAACTACGAGCCGGAAGATACGGACGATCCGGAATGGCGTGCAATCTATGAAAAGCGCTGCAAGGAGCTTGGCTTCACCGCATATTTTGATTATTCGTGGCAGTGGGCATATCACGAACAGTTTGAAAAAGCCGGTCTGACCGCACTCTGCGGCTCCGGTTTCGATCCGGGCGTGACCTCTGTTTTCACCGCATATGCTTTGAAGCACTACTTTGATGAAATCCACTATATCGACATCCTCGACTGCAACGGCGGCGATCACGGCTATCCGTTCGCAACAAATTTCAATCCTGAAATCAATCTCCGCGAGGTCTCCGCAAACGGCTCCTATTGGGAGAACGGTCACTGGGTTGAAACAAAGCCCATGGAGATCAAGCGCGTATATGATTTCCCGCAGGTCGGTCAGAAGGATATGTATCTGCTGCACCATGAGGAAATCGAATCGCTTGCTAAGAATATTCCGAATGTCAAGCGCATCCGTTTCTTCATGACGTTCGGACAGAGCTATCTCACCCATATGCAATGTCTGGAAAATGTAGGTATGCTCTCGACGACGCCGATCCATTTCAACGGCACTGAAATCGTTCCGATTCAATTCTTGAAAGCGCTGCTGCCGGATCCGGCTTCACTCGGTCCGCGCACCGTCGGCAAGACGAATATCGGCTGCATCTTCACCGGCGTCAAGGACGGCAAGGAGAAAACCATCTATATTTATAATGTCTGCGATCATCAGGAATGCTATCGAGAGCTAGGCTCGCAGGCAATTTCCTATACCACAGGCGTTCCGGCAATGATCGGTGCGGCGCTTGTCGCAAACGGCACATGGCGCAATGCAGGCGCTCGCACAATCGAGGAATTCGATCCGGATCCGTTCATGGATATGCTCAATCAATGGGGCTTGCCGTGGGTTGTCGATGAAAACCCGCAGACGGTGGAATAATGCGGCGGCTCGATCTGCCAACGCCCTGCTATATCATTGACGAGGCAAAGCTCCGGAGCAATCTGGAGCTTTTGCACGATATCGAGCAGGAAACCGGCGCTCATATTCTCCTTGCACAGAAAGCGTTCTCGTGCTTTGCGGTCTATCCGCTGATCGCGCAGTATCTCAGCGGCGTAACGGCAAGCGGACTCTTTGAAGCAAAGCTCGGCGCAGAGGAATTTCGCAAGGAAAACCATGTTTTTTCTCCGGCATACGATCCGGAAGAATTCGCAGAGCTATGCAGAATATGTGATCATATCAGCTTCAATTCGTTCAATCAGCTTGAATTATACCGCCCCGTATGGGAGCAGGCGGCTGTCAGCGTCGGCATCCGCGTCAATCCGGAATGCTCTACGCAGGGAGATCACGCAATCTATGATCCCTGTGCGAAAGGCTCACGGCTTGGCGTTACAAAAGCGAATTTTCATCCGGAGCTGCTGAACGGCGTTGATGGACTGCATTTCCATACGCTCTGCGAACAGAATGCAGATGATCTCATCACGACATTTGCCGCATTTGAGGAAAAATTCGGCGAATACCTGAAGCAGATGAAATGGCTGAATCTCGGCGGCGGACATCATATCACACGCGAGGATTATGACGTATCTGCGCTGAAACAGCTTATTCTGCGCATACGTGAAACATATGGCGTCGAGGTTTATCTTGAACCCGGCGAAGCGATCGCACTGAATGCCGGATGGCTCGATACAACGGTCATGGACATTGTTGAAAACGATATCAAAATTTTGATTCTCGACGCGTCCGCGGCTTGTCATATGCCGGATGTTCTGGAAATGCCCTATCGTCCGCCGCTGACGGACGCCGGCGAATGGGGCGAAAAAGCATACCCCTATCGGCTTTCCGCTCGCACCTGCCTTGCCGGAGATATCATCGGGGATTATAGCTTTGACCGCGAAATCAAAATCGGCGACCGTCTGATATTCTGCGATATGGCAATTTATTCAATGGTGAAAAATAATACATTCAACGGAATGCCGCTTCCGGCGATTGCGCTGCAGCGTCCGGACGGCAGCTGTGAGATGATCCGGCAGTTCGATTATCAGGACTTCAAGCGTCGTCTTTCCTGAAAATCCAAAATATCAGACAATCATCCACAGGAAGGAAGCATTTATTATGGAACAGAAAATCTCAAAAAAAGCATTGGAAAACGGCAATCTGCTCCGTCATCTCAAGCATACATTCCTCACAAAACAGGATCCGCAAACGCTGATGCCGGTGCTTTCCTGTCTGCGTGATTCCGAGGTGATCGTCCCCGTCCGGCTGAAAGTCAGCGATGAGGACGCGGAGAAAATCCGCAATGCAGATCAAAGCACGCCCATCACGCCAAGCGATGATATTTCATTCACGCCCGATCTGCTGCAAAGCGAGGACGGCATATTCCTGCCGGTTTTCTCCAACAGACAGCAAATCAGATCTGAATATGCGCAGCAGTTTTCCATGCTGACGCTTCCGGCTGTCCAGTGCATCCGGATGGCGCTCCGCATGGACACAGTAAACGGTCTGGTGCTGGACGCATTCACCGAGGCAATGCTGATTCCAAAAGAATCTGCGGAAATCATCCTGAAAATGAAGTCGCACCTCGAATAAGTGCAGATGCGAACGCTGACTGTCACGCGGAAGGGCAAACTCGCAGGCTGTATGCTGCCCTACTGGATCATTTCCGCGGATATCATCAATCAGATGCCTGCGCGCTTTCAGAAGTATACCGAAGCGAAAATGGATGCGACCGGTCATGCGCGCCCGACAATTGCTGTCGAACAGCTTGACGCGCTCGGGATCCGCATCAGGAACGGCGAAACCGTGACAATGGAGCTAGAGGATGATATTGCAGCCGTCTATGTATGCACAATGGACGGCATCATCTCCGAACCGGCGGTTCTGCCGCAGTCTGCCGACATACACCTGACGCTGACCACGCGCGGCGGTTTCATCCGTTTGCCGCATCCGTGCTTTCTATCGGAGAAGGAGTAACCCCAATGAATACACCCAAGCAGGACGGCTTTCATATGCCTGCCGAATTTGAACCGCATCGCGGCACAATTCTCATTTTTCCGGAACGCGCCGGCTCATGGGGCAGGGACGCGTCTGCCGCACAGCAGGCGTTTGCAGCCATTGCGGCGCGGCTCTCACAATGCGAGCAGGTCTATATGCTTGTCAGCGAGAAAACAGCAGAAACCGCACGGAAACTGCTTCCAGCGTCGGTCGAGCTGCTGCATATTGATACCGACGACGCATGGGCGCGTGATGTCGCTCCAACTTTCGTCCGGAATCATGCCGGAGAGGTACGCGGTATCTCGTGGCAATTCAACGCATGGGGCGGCGATTTTGACGGGCTGTATGCCGATTATCAGAAGGATGACGCCGCTGCGGATGAAATCTGCCGCGTATTATCTCTGCCCTGCTATAATGCAAGACCGTTTGTGCTGGAGGGCGGCGCAATTCACTGCGACGGCGAAGGCACGGTTCTCGTAACGGAAGCCTGTCTGCTCAGCCGCGGACGCAATCCGAAGCTTGATAAAGAACAAATCACCGCTTATCTGCTGGAATATCTCGGTGCAGAAAAGGTGATATGGATTCCGTTCGGCATATATAATGACGAAACCAACGAGCACATCGACAATATCGCCGCATTCACAGAACCGGGAAAAATTGTCCTTGCATGGTGCGAAAATCCCGACGATCCGCAATATGCAATGTCGCAAGCAGATTTCGACGTATTATCGCAAGAAACCGACGCCAAAGGCAGAAAACTCCAAATTACAAAGCTGCCTGTTCCGCATATTCCCGTATGCGTCACCGCCGAGGAATGCGAGGAATATGATTTTGCAGCGGGAGAGGATACGCGCGAACCAAATGAGCGCCTTGCCGCGTCCTACGTCAACTTCTATATCGGGAACGACTGCGTACTCGTACCGCAGTTCGGCGGCGTCTACAAAGAAGATGACGCGCGCGCCTGCGAGATTTTACGCGAATGCTTTCCAGCGCGTGAAGTGCTGCCGATTCCGGCACGCGCCATTTTACTCGGCGGCGGCAATATTCACTGCGTCACGCAGCAGCTTCCCTGAATCAACAAAAATGCCGCAGAATCAAGTTTTTTGTGATTCTGCGGCTATTCTTTACCGGTATTTCATGACAAAAAAATGGGATGGCGGTTGCGCCATCCTGTATGAAGGAAAGAGGTTACCATAAGCAAATCTGTGCACCGACAAAGATATGCCGGATTCTCGCACCGATCTGTTGGTGAAAACTATATATATTATATATGTTTCACAAGGCTTTGTCAATCTGTTCACTTCATTTTCAGCATTTTATATAAGAATGTCGCAACATTCAGAAATATTAAGCGCAATTCGCCCAATACATCGTCATATACATTTATAATAAACATCTTAAACGCGTTTCCATGCGATGTCAGATATGCCCACAGAATTCAAAAGCGCTATTTTTCTTATTTTGGAGATAAATTGACCGACTCAGATTTGCAGTTGTATCACTGAGGAATACAGTTCGTCTTGTTTTTAACGATATTCATTATTTGTTCACATTATTTCAGATGACAATATGACAGTTCGACATGATAAATGCGCGATAATCACGCAAATACTGCGAATATTTCAATTTTATATAGGATATCATAGAACATTTTCAAAGTGCGCAAAATAGAGTATAATTATGAAGTGGACAAATGAACGTCCTGAACTTATTTATAAGGAGATTAGTGTTATGGAACTGAAGAATGCTTACCTCAAATCGGTCTACGAGCAGGTTGAAAAGCGCAATCAGAACGAGCCGGAGTTTCTCCAGACCGTTGCTGAAGTGCTCGGCACGCTCGAGCCTGTTGTTGAAAAGAGACCTGACCTCGTAGAAGCTGGCGTCATCGAAAGAATGTGCGAGCCGGAGCGCCAGATCATCTTCCGCGTGCCGTGGATCGACGACAACGGCAAGCTGCAGGTCAACCGTGGTTTCCGTGTCCAGTTCAACTCTGCAATCGGACCGTATAAGGGTGGTCTTCGCTTTGCAAAGAATGTTTATATCGGCATCATCAAGTTCCTTGGCTTTGAGCAGACCTTTAAGAACTCCCTGACCTCTCTCCCGATGGGCGGCGGCAAGGGCGGTTCTGACTTCGATCCGCAGGGCAAGTCCGACGCAGAGGTAATGCGTTTCTGCCAGAGCTTTATGACTGAGCTGTATCGTCATATCGGTCCGAACCTCGACGTTCCGGCTGGTGATATCGGCGTTGGCGCACGTGAAATCGGCTATCTGTTTGGTCAGTATAAGAGACTCCAGAACGAATTTACCGGCGTTCTGACCGGTAAGGGACTCTCCTACGGCGGTTCTCTGATTCGTCCGGAAGCAACCGGCTACGGTGCTGTCTACTATGTCCAGAATATGCTCGACTATTTCAAGGATGATATCAAGGGCAAGACCTTTGCAGTTTCCGGTTTCGGTAATGTTGCATGGGGTACGATCAAGAAAGTCACCGAGCTGGGCGGTAAGGTTGTTACCATTTCCGGTCCGGACGGCTACATCTACGACGAGGACGGCATCGACACCGAGGAGAAGATCAACTTCCTGCTCGATATGAGAGCGTCCTGCCGCAACCGCGCTGAGGACTACGCTGACAAGTTCCCGTCTGCAAAGTTCTTCAAGGGCGAGAAGCCGTGGGGCGTCAAGGCTGACATTCTGATGCCGTGCGCAACGCAGAACGAGGTTGGCGTTGAGGAAGCAAAGAAGATCATTGAAAACGGCGTAAAGTATTACGTTGAAGTTGCAAATATGCCTACCACCAACGAAGCAATTGCGCTGCTGAAAGAAGCAGGCGTAATCGTTGCACCTTCCAAGGCTGTCAACGCAGGCGGCGTGGCTGTTTCCGGTCTGGAAATGTCCCAGAACTCTATGCGTTACAACTGGACTTCCGAGGAAGTCGATGAGAAGCTCAAGGGCATCATGGCTAACATCTTCAAGGCAAGCATTGACGCTGCAAACGAATACGGTCTGGGCGACGACCTCGTTGCCGGCGCAAATATCGCAGGCTTCCTGAAGGTTGCTGAGGCGATGAAGGCACAGGGCTGCGTCTGATTCAGTTCCAATCACATAATAAAAAGCAGATGCGGGAATTTTCTGCATCTGCTTTTTTTATACACACATCTGAACGTGAGAAAAACACCTCCGAACGCGTGAGCCAGTACACATATATGCGCAAGCTTTCGCTGCTTATCTGTCCAGATAAACGTACTCCGGCATCAGCAAACGATGCCGGAGTTTATTTTATGTTTCCGATTCCACCTGAATGCCATCCGCTGTACCACGGATATGCAGCAGTCTAAGCGGAAGCTCGGCGTCAACAATCATAGACGCGATCGGGTCTTCCACCTCATCGCGCAGCACACGGCGAATATCGCGCGCGCCATAGCGATGACCATGCGATTTTTCCGCAACCGCTTTCAGTGCAGCCTCATCCCAATCGAGCAGAATGCCGCGCTCAGACAGTGCACCGGCAGTTTCTTTCAGCATAAGGTCTGCAATACGCACATGATCCTCAATCGTCAGCGGCTTAAAGACGATAATTTCATCGACTCTGCCGACAAATTCCGGACGCAGGAATTCTTTGAGCGCTTTGAGCGCCTTTTCCTTAGAAATATCCTCCTCCGTGCGGTTGAAGCCTACACCTGTTGATTTATCGGTGCTGCCGGCATTCGAGGTCATAACAATGATCGTATTCTCAAAGTTGACCGTTCTGCCTTGTGCGTCGTCAATCTTACCCTCGTCGAGAATTTGAAGCAACAGATTCATCACATCCGGATGCGCTTTCTCGATCTCGTCAAAGAGAATCACAGAATACGGTCTACGGCGCACTTTTTCGGTAAGCTGACCAGCCTCGTCATAGCCGACATAGCCCGGAGGCGAACCAATCATACGCGATACAGCGTGCTTTTCCATGTATTCCGTCATATCCAGCCGAATCAGCGGTTCAGTAGAATCAAACATCTCATCTGAGAGCACCTTGACAAGCTCTGTTTTTCCAACGCCGGTCGGACCGACAAAGATAAAGGAAGCCGGTCGGCGGCGTGCGGACATCTGGACCCGGCTGCGCTTGATCGCCTTTGCGAGTGCAGCAATCGCCGCGTCCTGTCCGATGATATGCTCCTGCAAATGGGATTCGAGATCACGCAGCTTCGCGTATTCTGTTTCCTCGATTTTATTTGCAGGGATTCCGGTCCAGATCTCGATGACATGAGCAAGGTCATTCGCCTCGACATGAACCTCGACGGGATGCTCCGTCAGTTCATCAAAGCGAGCTTTCATATGAATCATTTCGCCCTTGCGCTCCTGCAATTTCTGATAATCCGGATTTTCATCGGCTTCAATTTCTTCAATCTGCGCCTGTTTTTCGGCGATCTCGGTTGTCAGGCGGTCAAGCTCTGTCAGCTCCGGATGCCGGATACTGACATAGGCACAGCTTTCGTCAAGCAAATCAATTGCCTTATCCGGCAGGAAACGGTCAGTGATATAGCGCTCGGACAGCACCGTGCAGAGCCGCAACATTGCCGGAGAAATATGCACGCGATGGAATTCTTCATAATATTTTGCAACGCCCTTGAGAATCTCAACGGTATCCTCGATGGTTGGTTCTTCGACCTTAACAGGCTGAAAACGGCGTTCCAAGGCGCCATCCTTTTCGATATACTTGCGGTATTCGGTAAAGGTTGTCGCACCGATCACCTGCACTTCACCGCGGGAGAGCGCAGGTTTGAGGATATTTGCAGCATTCATCGAGCCTTCGGAATCGCCTGCACCGACGAGACTATGCACCTCGTCAATAAACAGAATAATATTCCCCTGCTCCTTGACCTCCTCAACCAAGCCTTTCACTCTGCTCTCGAACTGACCGCGGAACTGTGTTCCGGCGACCAATGCGGTCATATCAAGCAGATAGATTTTCTTATCCTTGAGATGAAACGGTACATTGCCGGACGCAATCCGGAGCGCAATGCCCTCGGCGACCGCCGTTTTACCGACGCCCGGTTCACCGATCAAGCAGGGATTATTCTTCTGACGGCGCGAGAGAATCTGAATCACACGAGCGATCTCGGTATCTCTGCCGATGACGCCATCCATTTTACCTTCCTCCGCGCGCTTGCTGAGGTTGGTACAATAGCTATCGAGGTATTTGAGTTCCTTTTTGCGATCTTTTTTCTTAGATTTCCGATCCTCGCCCTTACTATCGCGGGATTTATCGCCGAATCTGCCGAACAAGCCGCTGCCTTTTTCCTTCGCAGCGTCTTTATGATCATCCGACTTATCCTTTGGCTGATCCTGCTCCGATGTAACGGGCTGATCGGTAAAGAGCCTCTGCAAAAAGCCGGGCATGGTACTTGCGCCGCCCATTTCAAAATTCTCGTCCTCATTATCGAGCAAATCCATCATTTGTTCGCTCATCTGCTCAATATCCTCGTCGGAGATGCCCATATGCTCCATATACTCCGCGACCTGCGGAATATTCATCTTTTTCGCACAGGCAAGGCACAGACCCTCATTCCGTTTTTCCGTCCCCTGCACAGATGTGATAAACACAATGGCAGGGCGCTTCTTACATTGACTGCAAAGAACCATATTTCTATCGGATTCCGATTAAATGGAATCCGCTCCTTTCTTAGGTTGTATTGATTCTAATAGAGCGCCTCTGCGACGGCAGATTCCGCAGCAGAGGTGCTTCATCATTATAGCATAATGCCGATATGGTCGTAGAAGAACGAGAACAGTTTCGATTCTGCAATCGTTGCATCGTTAAAGAACAGGAATTTTCCACCAACCAGCAGCACCAACAGTCGGACAACCAATGTCAGCAGCACAACCACGATACCCGCTTCGATGATGCCGAGCAGTCCGCCGACCGCATGATCTGTCACTTTCTGAATATTCAGGAAGATACGATTCTGCAATATCGCACTAATCAGCGCAATAATTGCCATTATGATAGAGAAAATAATCAGATAAATAAAGATTTGCAGCACCTCTGTTGTAGGCTTAGCAGCAAACATTTTTTCCAAAACATCCGCACGTTCCGTCTGCGTCTTGGTATTATCATAGTACACGGAAATCAGACTGAACATGATTTCCGGATTTTCTCTGATCTGCTTATCAAAATACATCCGAACATAGCGCGGAAGCCGTTCATCGATCTGCGCGCCGTAACTTTCCGCAAAAGCCTTGTACAGCATCTGGTTAAAATCGGATTTCATGGAGACCGGTCCACCGGTTGTTTGGGTGGCATAATCAAAAAACGCGTCATGAAAATGAAGATTTTTCTTCGGATCGGTCAAGGTACGCTTCACCACTGCGCGATCCATGACAAAGCCGTATTGCTGCGCGTCTATTGCGTCTGAAAAGACCTCGACAAAATCCATATGCTGATTTGCGGTCACAATACCGTTGATATTATTATCATAAGCGACGGTCTGATACAGCGTTGGCGCGGCGATCGCAGCGAGCAGCGACGCCGCGACTGTTGTGAAAACATAACCGATGCTGATCAGCAATATTTTTGTAACACCGCGCTTTGCATTTGCCACAATCACATATATCACAATCACGATCAACAACAGATCGAATATCCACCAATATGATGTGCCCATGCACTTATCCTCCGTTTTTCTCATTCTACCGCAAGCGAATTATCATTCTATCTTATTTCTCTCTGATATCATTTTTACCGATCAGGCGTTTGGTATTCCAAACACGCAATATGATCGTAGCCTTTTAAAAACAAATTCTGCCCGATGCGCAGGAATCCGTCATAGCTGTCCGCAAGCGGTGTTGTCTGCATAACATTGCACTGATAGCTGATTGTTTCAATCTCATTACGAAGCTGAACAAGCACTTCATCATGTTCCGTCATCAGCCCGATATCTCTGACGTCCTTTTCATATGTACGGACTGCCGGAGAGCCGGACGCCCCATTTATGACGACAACCGATCTGGTCCGTGTCTCATCATTCCGGAACAGCATCGCTGCTGTATTACCGGCAAAACATCCGCGCACCAGCTGATCCGGATAGGTATAACTGGAGAGCAGGTTGCCAGTCGCGTCGAGATAGCAGCATTTGTTATCTCCAAGAATGAACAAATTCCCCTCACTGGTATTATATACCGAAATCGCAACCATGTCAAGGGGTTGACTTGACCAAATTGTATCCGCCGAAGAAAAATCGTATGAATTTACAACAGATTTCATCACGCCGTTCTCTGTTTCGATGCGAACGGCATAGCATCCGGTTTCATCCGCATGGAATGCAAGCTCTGAGATTCGTTCCACGCAGTCACGCTCATAGATCTGTTGACCCTTGCTATTGAACACATACAATCTGCACGCGCAGTCCTCAGCGCCGGTAATGATCGCTGCCATGCCATTTCTTGATACTCTGCCGAACACAATCTGATCATTGAGCGTTTTCTCATAGCGCAGCTTTGCCGGCGTTTCCAGACGAAAATGCGTGCCGCCATTTTCATAAAGCAAACCGTAATCGCCGGCAGTTTGCAGCATAACATTGCCATAAGTATGCTGCCGCGCCGCAGCAAGCGTACCGTCCTGCTCATAGAAATTGAGATAGGAGTCATTCAGCAGAAGCAGCTGATCGCCGGCTTGTGCAAGCTGATATTCGGCGTTGCCATAAATATAGATGGGAAAATTACCATCGGTGTCTCCGAACGTATTCTGGTGACTCTGGTGACGCGTCCCTATGGTTTCGAGCTTCGGAATCCACGAATCACGCCGTTGATACAGCACAAGAATCACGATTGCGAGCAATAGCAGCCAAGCGCTTTGTCTCAGTACCTTACGCCGTTTTCTGCGCTTTCGCATGGCATAGATATCCTTGGCAGTTCGATTGTTTTTTGGCGATTTGACTGCCGGTTTTTTGTTTTCCAAATTTCGCCCTTCTTTCTATTGTCTCCTATATTTCTCACATTGATCTGCATTCGGCGTCCGAATAAAAGACCTGATTCAGATAAAGTCCATGTGCCATTGCGGTTCTGCCGGCAGCCAGACGATTTTTTGCCGCAAGAATTTCGGGCATCGCGTCGGGTGGAAAGACGCCCTCGTTGATATCCAGCAGCGTCCCGACAAAAATTCGCACCATATTATACAAAAAGCCATCGCCGCGAATCCGGATTGCAACATCGCTGCCGGAAGCCTCCACGGATGTTCCATAGATTGTGCGGACGCAGTTGGATTCGGCAGTCGCCTGCGCACAAAAGCTATGGAAATCGCGCGTACCTACGACCTGCGCCGCCGCATATCGAATCTTCTCGATATCGAGCGGTCTGCGATAATGAAACGCCAGATCGGTCAAAAACGGATTTTTGCTTTCATGATGATGAATGCGATAGAGATACTCCTTACCCTTGCAATCAAAACGCGCATGAAACGCTGGCAGCGCGTCCTCGCAGGCAAGCACGGAAATATCATCCGGCAGATAGCCATTCAGCGCACGGACGAGATTTTTGCAGCGGATTTCCCGTTCCGTATGCAGATGCAGCACAAACTGATTCGCATGAACGCCGGTATCTGTACGGGAACAGCCGTATGCGGTTGTCTGCCCATTCAGCACACGTGAAAGCTGCTTTTCCAATTCTCCCTGTACCGTTATGGCATTGGGCTGTCGCTGAAAGCCATGATAGCGCGTGCCGCGGTATGCGATTGTCATTTTGAGTGTGCGCATTCATTCGTCCTCCGAGTCGTTGGAATCGCTGCGGCGGCGCAGAATCATCATCGCCGCACAGAGCGTCAGACTGATCAAGCTGATGACGCAGCCTGCCGCAAATCCCTGCGGACGATAATGCAGGCGGATTGTATGCGTTCCGGCAGACAGCCGCAGACCAAGCATTCCGGACATTGCCTCTGTAATTTCGGCAGATTGTCCGTCGATTTCGGCGCGCCATCCCCGATCATACGGCACGGGCAGATATAACAGATTACGCGAATCTCCTGCTGTAACCGTACCAATGATTTCCGTATCCTGCACCTGTACATTCTGCATTGCATATGCGTTAACCGTCCGCAAGCCGTCTGCAAAAGCGTCTTCATCGAGTCTTGCCATCCGCACCTGCAACGTACCGGCACATTCCTGCCACAAGCCCACTGTAATTTCAACGCGCTGCCCCTTGCGGAACGTACCTGCATACTGCATCTCGCCGGTATGCTCATACGGCTCATTCTTTGGAAACAGCGACTGCCGCATCAGCTCGCCATCTGCAATGACGTTATAGTATTTGATTGCCGGACAAAGCGCGGCATCCGGCAGTATATCATAGATATAAGAACCGTCTGCGTCGATCGTAAAGCGATAAGTCAGCGTATGCTGTGGCTGCGCATCTGTTTTGCAAGTAATCGCATCATCCGGAGATCCGGCGATCTCCACATCTGACGACGTCACTTCTGCCGAAAGATACTTGCAGACATCAGTACCTGCAATCTGGCAGAATAAGCGGTTCTGACGCTCCGGCACGGATTCCTCGGCGGAAAGCTCCAGCTTTTCCGGAATACAGAAGCCGAACGGCAGATCATATTGGAATCGCAGCGCGCAGGTATCGCCAAGCGTTTCATAAAACGCGTCCGGATAATCGCCGCATTCCGGAACAATCACATAGCGGATATCCGTCAGAAGCGTGGACACAGGCGGCAGCGGCTGGTAAAAATAGCGATTCAGGTCAGAGCCGGCATACATACCGAGCGCAGAAAGCGAATCCGACAGCGCCCCCGGAATCAGCGATGAATACAGCGTACCGCCGAACGGCAGATCGGAAAACATCTCCGGATTGAAACCATATCCGATTGCAAACGCCGTCCTCTGCGGTTTTTCGCCGGATTCTTTCCGGATCGCAGCCACCGCTTCATGGATCGCAGGCTGCTCTGCCAGATCGGACGCTTGATATAACTGCGGTAAAAAAGAAAGCAGCAGATTCGTACTGGTAACCGCTTCGGCGCAGACGCTGCACAGCAATATGACCAGCATCGCCGGCTGATGCTGCGGCTTCAGATTCCGCCAAAGATACAGAGAGCCATAAATCACCAGAAACAGAACGGATATCAGAATGACATCCGTTGCGTCGGTCACAGCGCCGCAGACGCATAGCCCTGCGCTGACAGCCGCCATACAACCAAGCTGTAAAAGCCGTTTCCATAACGGAAGCGAATCGGCTTGATCCATTGTTACGGTAAAACGCCATCCTGCCATCAGCAGGACAAACGGTATCAGAAATGCAAACCGATGAATAAAGCCATTCGGAATATGCAATCCGTGCCAGAGATAATTCAGCGGCGGATACCAGAGACTGACAAGCAGAAAGATCAGCAGACCGCCAATCGTCAGGCGTTCACGCAGCGAAATTCGCTTTGCAGTCAGATAACCGGCGATCAGCAGCACACCAAGCATACTGCAAGAGAGATTCGGCATACCGATATGCTGAATCGGATACGTAAATGAAACCAGTCTGCCGAGCAATGCCGGAAAGCTGTCAGAGACCGTCAGCAGATCGGGCATCTCCTGCGCCGCAGAGCCTGTCGTCCGGATGGCAAACGCAAGCGGTAATAGAATCACCGCCGCCATGCCGCCTGATAGCATTGCACAGCCGAAAAATCGTCCTGCTTCATGTGGAAGCGTCCGCAGCGGTTTTTTCAGAATGATGAGCGCGCAAATCCAACAGAGAAAGGTCATAACGCAGGTAATAAAGCTAAAATACGGATTGCAGATCAGCGACAGCAGCAGCACTGCGATAAACATTTTGCAGCGGCGATCGCGGACAAGACGCACCATACCGGCAAGCAGCAAAGGCATCAGCGCCGCGGCGTCGAGCCAGATCAGCTGAAAATAATTCCAGACAAACCACTGACTCAGCCCATAAAGCGAAGCAAACACCGGAATCGCAAGGCTTTGCTTTTTTGAAAGCGTCTGCATCAGAATTGCCGTACAGAGACCTGCAAGCCCGATCCGGACGCAAACTGACAGGGATAAAAAGCATTGCATCATGGATTCCGGCAGCGCCAGCGCAATCAGATTCCACGGACTGAAACAATAATAGACAAGCAGCGCCCAGAGATTCGTACCGAATCCGGCGCTCCATGTATAGAACAAACTCCCGCCGGAACGAAGCGTCCTGCGCAGCAGCAGCAAAAATGGATAATACTGCGCTGCCGCGTCCGATTCGAGCAGAGCGTCCTCTCCGAACGGATACTTTCCGTTCAATCCGAACACAAGCAGCATGATGCCGCAGGGAATCAAAAAGCTCAGCATCCGATAAAGATGCGATTTGTTTTTTTCATTCATATCAGTGTAACATTATATTCAGGACGATCACGGCGGTAAAGAGCAAAAGCGTAATGCCGAGCGCAATATAATCGCGCATACCGCTCCGCAGCGTGCGCAGACGGGTTCTGCCTTCGCCGCCGTGATAGCAGCGGCATTCCATTGCAAGGGCAAGCTCCTCTGCCCGACGGAATGCCGAGACAAACAGCGGAATCAGAATCGGAACAAGCGCCCGTACACGCTGCATCAGGCTGCCGCTTTCCATATCGGCGCCGCGCGCTTTCTGCGCCGCCATAATCTTATCGGTTTCCTCGATCAGCGTTGGAATAAACCGCAGCGCAATCGTCATCATCATCGCCAGCTCATGCACAGGCATTTTCAGCTTTTTCAGCGGCGACAGCAGCGATTCAATCGCGTCCGTCAGAACGATCGGGGATGTTGTATAGGTCAGCAGCGAGGTTCCTGCGATCAGCAGACAAATGCGCACCACCATAAATATGGAGGTCTGCACGCCCTGCTCTGTAATTTCGATGAATTTCCATGCAAAATAGGTCTTGCCGCCTTTCAGCATAAACAGATTCAGAAAGCCTGTCACAGCGAGAATCGGTACGATCGGCTTGATGCTTTTGACGAGCATTTTCGGCGGTATTTTAGAACAGATCGTTGCAAGCATGACAAACAAGAAACCGGCAATGAGCGAAGTCAGATGCTGTCCCCAGAACAGCATGACCAGAAATATCAAGGTGATGATAATCTTATATCGCGCGTCCATTTTATGTACAACGCTGTCCATCGGGAAAAACTGTCCAAGCGTGATATCCTTCAGCATGATCCGCCGCCCCTTTCCGCGAGTTTTTTCAGCAGCAGCTCCGCGCCGTATTTCACGGTATACACCTCGTCGTCGAAGTCAATGCCGCGTGCGCGCAGATTATGAAACACACGCGTAATCTGCGGCAGTGCAAGACCCATTTCCTCAAGAGAATCACCCTGCGCAAAGACATTTGCAGGCGTATCGAAGCAAACGATCTTTGCCTGTGAAAGCACAAGCAGCTTCGAGACATATTTCGCAACATCCTCCATACTGTGCGAGACAAGCATGACCGTACAGCCGGTTCGTTTCTGGTATGCAGCAAGCTGCATGAGGATTTTCGTTCTTCCCTGCGGATCAAGACCTGCTGTCGGTTCATCGAGAATCAGAACCTTCGGCTCCATTGCCATGACGCCGGCAATCGCGACTCTACGCTTCTGACCGCCGGAAAGCGCATAGGGCGGCTTTTCAAACAGCTCTGCCGCAATCCCGACAGCTTCCGCAGTTTCGCGCACTCTGCGGTCGATCTCCTTTTCATCCAGCCCCATATTTTTCGGCCCGAACGCAATATCTTTATAAACAGTCTCTTCAAACAGCTGATATTCCGGATACTGAAACACCAGTCCGACTTCAAATCGAACGGCTCTGCGATCGCAGCCTTTCCGCCAGATATCCTGACCGTTCAGCAGAACAGTACCTTCTGTCGGTTTGAGCAATCCGTTCATCATCTGCATCAGGGTTGATTTGCCGGAGCCGGTATGTCCGATGATGCCGACAAATTCGCCCTGTTCGATTTGCAAATCAATATGATCAATCGCAGTTTTCTCAAACGGCGAACCGATGCTGTAGGTATAGGTTAGATTCTTTGCTTCCAGAATCGGCATTCTGCGTTATTCCTTTCCTCATGTTATGTTTATGCGGCTGTTCCCGCAAGGCGGTTTATACCGCAATATAAACATATTATTGCAACAACGCCGCAATGGCATCTGCGCAGGCTTCGGGCGTCATGATCTCCGGATCGAGATGATAGCCTGCCTTTCGCAGCAGATCGCAAAGCTCTGTCGGCTGCGGAACATCCAGTCCGAGCGCGCGCATCTCCTGTACGTGCGAAAAAACCTTTTCCGGCGGCGCGTCCATCCGCACCGTACCGTGATCGACAACAATCACGCGATCGCACTGCGCAGCCTCGTCCATTTCATGCGTAATCAAAATGACGGTAATACCATAATCGCGGTTGAGCAGCTTAATCGTCCGCATGACTTCCTTTCTGCCCTGCGGATCGAGCATTGCGGTCGGTTCGTCAAGCACAATGCAGTCCGGACGCATCGCAATGATACCTGCAATCGCGACGCGCTGCTTCTGTCCGCCGGAAAGCTGATGCGGCGCATGATTGCGATACGCATACATCCCGACCGCCTGCAAAGCCTGATCGACGCGTACACGCATCTCATCGCTTGGCACGCCGAGATTTTCCAAGCCGAATGCCACATCCTCCTCGACGATTGTGGCAACGATCTGGTTATCGGGATTCTGAAACACCATGCCGACGTGCTGCCGGATCTCCAGCAAGTTTTCCTCGTCCTTTGTGTCCATACCGGCAACCGTGACCTTGCCCTCTGTGGGGAGCAGGACGGCATTCAAGAGCTTTGCGAGCGTTGATTTGCCCGAGCCGTTATGCCCGAGCACCGCGACAAGCTCGCCGTGTTCAAATTCCAGCGAGACGCCCTTGAGCACCTCAACAGGTTTCGCATTTTCCTCCGCTGCCGGATACGAAAAATGCGCATTTTCAATTTTGATCAATGATTCCATTGACAGTGCAGACCTCCTGTTTACTCTGGAGAACTGATTTCCAAATATTCACAGTCATATACATTTTCACCGCGGCGTCTCATATCAAATTGGAGCGTACCGGAACTTTTCCAGTCTGTACATCAAGCCGTCCTCGGGTTCGGTGACGCCGTTTTTATAGTCATAGCCGAGATGCCGGTAGAAATTTACCGCGGTCAGCGATGCCGGAATCTCAATACGGCTTGCGCGCCTTGCATATTCGTCCTGTTCCAGCGTTTCAATCAGCAGACGCCCGAGTCCTCTGCCCTGATAGTCCGGCAGGACGAAATTTGTCAGCAGGATGCTCTCGGTCTCGCTGCCCCAGAAGGGCGCAATCGTGCCTGTGCCAACGATGTTCTCCCCGTCACAGATCACATACATATGTCCCTCTTTTGCGCGCTGTATCAGCACTTCGGCGTTATGCGTCTGCTTGAGGTGCGCGATATATTCCGGCGAATAATCGCGGCTGTTGCTGATCTCAGTCGTGACCGCCACGACCTGCGCCGCCTCCGCGTCGGATTCGGTACAGCGTCGAATGTTCATTTCTGTATAACCTTTCCATGCACCACGCCGTCGATTTCGGCATACGCAATCTGCACCTTGTCCCCGACAGCAAGCTCCCTGAGCTTTTCTGCAATATTTCCACCGCAATGAAGCTCTTTCTGCAATCCGGATGCTGTTGTATATGCAATGTCAACGACACATTCATCCTGCTGCTCCAGATGAAACCGGACTGCAGCCGGAACATTTTCCACTCCGCCGTAATGCGCGATCAATCGTTCAGCAAATTCCGCTTTGCTTACATACCGAATAGCGATGATTGTCCCTTCTGTATATTCAGGGTGACGCCGCAGCTTTTTTTCAAGTTTTTCCCATATGCTCAATCCGAACATTGCAGAGCTACCCTTATTTGCCGACCCAAATAGCCGTGGCACCGCAGGGCAATGCCGCCTTTGCAAGCTCCACCGGCAGACCGATCTCATCCGCCTGCACCGAGCCGCCGAATTTCGGAACGATCAGCGAGTGCAGCAAATAACCCATAACGGAAGGCGAAAGCCCTGTGGTATAGCTATTGAGCAAAAAGAACAGCGGCTGATCCGACAGCACATCGAGACAGGCTTCCACCAGCGGATAGATACTGTTTTCGAGCTTCCAGATTTCGCCGGACGGACCGCGCCCATAGCTTGGCGGATCCATGATAATTGCGTCATAGGTCTTGCCGCGGCGCGCCTCTCTGCGGATAAACTTCTCGCAATCATCCACAATCCAGCGGATCGGCTGATCCGAAAGTCCCGACGCAGCGGCATTCTCACGCGCCCACTGCACCATACCCTTTGCCGCGTCCACATGACAAACCTCTGCGCCAGCCGCCGCGCAAGCAAGCGTTGCACCGCCCGTATACGCAAACAGATTCAGCACGCGAACCGGTCTGCCGGCGTTACGGATTGTCTCCTGCATCCAGTCCCAGTTGACTGCCTGCTCAGGGAATAATCCAGTATGTTTAAAACCGGTCGGGCGCACGATGAATTGCAGCTCATGATATCGAATTTTCCAGCTCTCCGGCGGTTTTCTGCGATATTCCCACTGTCCGCCGCCCGATTTGGAACGATGATAGTGACCGTCCGCGTGATTCCAGAGATCGGTCAGCGGCTTTGTCTGCCAGATGACCTGCGGATCGGGACGAATCAGCGTAATATTGCCCCAGCGCTCCAGACGCTCTCCGGATTTTGTATCAATCAGGCGATAATCCGCCCAGTTTTTTGCAATTCTCATAGATGAATCTCCAAAGGTTCAGGATTGGATGCCGTTTTTCTCCGCCGGCATAAGCGGATGACATTTCAGAATATCTCTGATCGGATCATTGCCAGCATAAACCCAATCAAAGACTTTGATTAATGCGAATCAGGATGGCTGTCGTCACTGCCGATCCACCATTCCGGCGTGATTTCTCCAAGCGTAATCGTCCTGCCGGTCTTCATATCCATCATGATTTCAATATCGTGATAAGTATGCGGCATGAGCTGCACCATCAGTTCACGGCAAACACCGCATG
This sequence comes from Oscillospiraceae bacterium, assembly GCA_016296505.1. GTDB lineage: Bacteria > Bacillota > Clostridia > Oscillospirales > Ruminococcaceae > Firm-04. The sequence goes on along the minus strand of JAEDJD010000009.1, from coordinate 30,808 downwards.
GCGCGCCGCTGCTGCCGTCGGGAAGAATCGCAAGCACCTTGTCGATCTCCTGCTCCCCTGCTGTCAGCATCGCAAAAATTGCGCTTCGCTCCGCACAAATACCCAGCGTAGAACAGGTATCCACACAGATTCCGGTATAAATGTTTCCGGATCTGGAACGCACAGCCGCCGAAATCTCGCCGCAGGTCATATAATCTGATATTCTGCGCGCATTCAGAACAGCTTTTGCTGCGTCGTACATTTCCTGCCAGACCGTTTCCATATCATTGCTCCTTTTTGGTGCGCACTCTGATCGCTTCCTCGATCGCAAATGCGTATTTGTTAATACGGCCGAAATCCCTGCCCTCAAGCATAATCCGAATCGAAGCGTCATCGCGCCGTTCACGAACAAGAATTCTGCCATCCGAACCGAGTTCCGCTTCGCAAGCAGAAATAAACCCTGTAATTTCCGGATCATTCTTCCAGATTTCACGCCAATACTGCGGAATCCGAACGGAGAACGCGACCTGCGGATCATATTCCATAACATTTGAGAGCGTTCCAAGCGGCTTACCAGTCCGCTGCATCGCCTGTAACAATCGCGCTGCGGTCATCAGACCATCCGGCGCGGGCACATCCGCAAAATACAGATAACCCGAACCGTCGCCGCCAAGTGCCAGACCGAGATTCCGCATCTTATCCAGAACGAACTGCGGTGCAGGCTGCGTACTCTGCACTGGAATTCCACGCGATTTTGCATAGCGCAGGAATCCGAGATTGGACATCACCGTAGCAGCGACGCCGCGCTGCATCACATTGGGTCTGCCGGCAGGCGCGTCCTTTTGCAGTGCAAGCTGCTCCTCGCAGAGAATAGCAAGCATCCGGTCGCCGTCGAGCAGCTCGCCGCTTTCATCGACCGCAAGACATCTGCCGCCATTGCCGTCGAACGCAAAACCTGCGCTGCAATTATAATCCTTGACAAACTGAATCAGCGACGACATTTCCTTCACGCCGCAGTCACGGTTAATATTCATACCATCCGGATGATCGTTCAGCAGCAGAACATCCGCGCCAAGATGCCGGAACAGCGGCGCTGCAAGATCACTGACCGCGCCATTTGCACAATCGAGGGCAATTTTCAGCGGCTTATCCGTCTTGAAATCGGCAGGCGTACTCAGCCGTGCCGCAAGCAATCGAAGATACCGGCGCGCCGCGTCATCCTGTCTGCAAATCATGCCGCAATTCTGATGTGATTTCAGCGGCATTGCAGCATTTGAGGGCATCAGCGCAGAGATCGCGTCAAGCTGCTCCGAGGACATCGGCAGACCGTTCTTGGAAAAAAGCCGCACACAAATGGACTCATAGGGCAGATTGCCGCCGGAAAGCGCGATACCCGCCTCAGCGTCCTCTGCCGAAAGCATCAGCGAAAGCCCCGACGAGGGCAGAACGCCGAGTGTCTGGGCGATGCCGCCGCCGGCACAGATTCCGGCACAGAGCGCGGCTTCCAGCGCCTCAGCCGCGCGCCGCGGATCATGCGAAATATAAAACACCGGCGGATGATTGCTGGTTCTGCCGATTGCCTGCGCCGCCGCTCTGCCAAGCCGCAGCATCAGCTCACAGGTAATCTCTGTAATTGCAACGCCGCGCAGACCCTCCTGCCGCAGAAATCTGCCCATAATCTCTCACCTCTCTGATGTATCGCTGCGCGATAATTTTAAATACGGCTCCGCCAAAGGTTGGGATTCATTTTGATCTATCAACTGCGGCGCAGCAGCTTTCCGACGCCGTAGCACACAACTTTTACTATAAGAATGATCGCTGCGAGAATCAGTACATCTATGATAAATCTGCTGGTTTTGTTTGGAAAACGCGTTTCCGTCCCGATCAGATCAATCAGAAGTCTCCCGATGAATATACCGAGAAAAAACTGAATAAAATCAGTAAAGAAGCTTTTCCATGTCAACTGATTTTTCAGTTCTTCATGCACACTCTCTTTAAGCAGCTTTTTGTTATAATATGCACGTTCCATTTCTTCTTTTGATTGTGACATTTGTTCCCTCTTTTCAGATATGTTCCTACAATCCGATTCGCTTTGCCGGAATCCGGATGACTGTTTTGCATTTTTCCGGCGCAGTCCGACGCGGATCGCTCAAATAAATCTCATGATGCAGTCTGCGATGGGCGTGATCCGCTTCACATTCCTGCTCTGTCAGGTATTCCAGCATCCGAGCGACAGTATCCGGCTCGCTGTCATAGCTTCCGATATGCAAAGCCTGTACGCAAAGCCCCTCGTCATAGGTAAAGAATTCGACCTCCTCGCAGAAGATTTTCTTTTTGCGTCCGGCTTCTGCGATTGCCCACTGCACATCCGCTTCGGAGATAAAATCCGGCAGACGAATCATCGAAACCCATTTCAAATCATCCTTGCGGCTATAGTCGAGCATTGTCCCCTGCATACCGTTCTGCTGCCACAGCCCTTCCAGCGGCGGCACGACGTATTCAAAGAAGCCCTCGATGTTTTTGCCTGCTTTCTGGCTCATCCGCAGCGTATACGCGGTTGCATAGAGCTGTGCAATCGCCTGCTGATAAGCGCCATCCGGAGCATTCGGATTACCGGTACCGCGTACTGCCAGAAACCGCATCTCTGGAATGACAATCAATTCCGGCTTTCGCGGCGGAGAATAATACTCTTTGTATTCTTTTTTATAATCAAACGCCATACGATTCCCCTTGCAGTCAACCGTCGAGATCCACTGCCTGAAGCTGCAGGAATTCATCGTCCAGATACTCAAAGCTGATGACATGAAGCTGATCGAACAGATGCTCACAGTAAACGACCTGCCGCAGACCGAGTGCAATCTGCGGTCTGCCGAGCCTTGCGATCACCTGATCGGGATCGCTGATCCCCCAGATATCGCGGATCAGATCGTCAATGAGAAATCCGGCAATTTTACGGATATTCTTGTGATACGCAGCGGCGGCGCGCACAGCGGCAGCTTCCGCCTCTGCGTCCGGCTTATCCTCCCAACGGAACAAAATCCCGTCTTTCTCTAGCATATACGCATCATAGGTTTCATTGAAGGTAATCATCTGACCCTACGCTCCTCAAATTTTTTCTGATTCCTGTTCAATAATATAACCGAAAATCATCTTTCGGTTGCAAAGATAATTTTCAGCTTGGATATGCAGCACATTGCCGCACTGATTATACGCATTGTAAACGCAGAGATCATCTCTGCTCATTTGCAGAACGACCGTATGCACCGAGGAGCGAAACCGCTTTTTCACCCAATACACATAAACGACTGTTTTTCTGTTCATTAAGGCGTCCATGACCTTTTGCGGCGCACGGACGCGCTTCGACCGAAGCCCATAGTGCTTCAGACAATGCCCTAAAAACAGAAAATTTGCACCCCAGAACCCGAAGAATACCCGAAATCGCTCCATATAGCGTGCGATTTCCAGAAACGGCACGGGACGGCGGTGCAGCAGCAGCGAATTGTATATGGCAATGACCTCGCATCCGCTGCGGCCCATATTGGAAAGTCCGAATTTCATACCTGATACCGCCCCCAGAGCCTGACCGTTAATCAGACCTTCCGGCAGCGGTATCTCACGATTAAATCTGAAATTCTGTTTTGGCAAGAGGCTCATAGGATTCTCCCGTCAGGTTTGAATTGTCAGCTGTTGAGCATATCGCTCAGCGAATACTGCTGACCGGCAATACCAGCCTCGACCGGATAACCGAGATGCTGATAGGCAAGCTGCGTTGCCACTCTGCCGCGCGGTGTTCGCGCAAGCATTCCGAGCTGCATCAGATACGGCTCGCAGACATCCTCCAGCGTGACCGCTTCCTCACCGATTGCCGAAGCGAGCGTTTCCAGACCGACCGGTCCGCCGTGGTAGCCGCGAATCATCATATCCAGCATCCGGTGATCGAGTTTATCCAGTCCAAGCGAATCAATTTCAAGACGCGTCAGCGCTTCGCGCGTGGTCTCCACATCAATCACGCCCGTACCGAGCACATCCGCAAAATCACGGACTCTGCGCAGCAGCCGATTTGCAATACGCGGCGTACCGCGGGAACGTCTTGCGAGCTCCAGCGCACCGTCTGTTTCACAGGGAATATCAAGCAGCATCGCGCTTCTGCGAATAATATCGCAGAGCTGTTCCGACGTATAAAGCTCCAACCGCTGTACAATGCCGAAACGATCGCGCAGCGGTGCAGAAAGCTGACCGGCTCTTGTGGTAGCGCCGACCAGAGTAAAGGGCTGCAAATCCACACGAATCGACCGTGCAGAGGGACCTTTTCCGATCATAATATCCAGCGCTCTGTCTTCAAGCGCCGGATAGAGAATCTCCTCGACAGCGCGTGAAAGACGATGAATTTCATCGACAAACAGCACATCGCCTCTGCCGAGATTCGTCAGCAACGCAGCGAGATCGCCGGGTTTTTCGATTGCAGGGCCGGATGTAATCCGCAGGTTCACGCCCAATTCATGTGCAATAATACCAGAAAGCGTTGTTTTTCCGAGTCCCGGCGGGCCATAGAGCAGGACATGATCCAGCGGCTCATTGCGACGCCTTGCCGCTTCGATATAGACCGCAAGATTCTGCTTCACCTGCTCCTGCCCGATATAATCGTTGAGTGTTTTCGGACGAAGCGTAACCTCCAGCTCGCCGTCCTGCGAAATGATTTCCGGACTGGAAAGCCGTCCGGAATCGTCGTCTTCAAACACAGGGTTTCCGGTTTGTATCATAACTACAATGTTTCTCCGATCAAAGATAACTGCCGAAGCCGATACCGGTTCGGTTCTCAGCGCTCAAAGAAGCGCTTCTTACGGATATAGAAAGGATCAATACCCACAATCGCCTTTTTGGCAGCGGGTTCTTCCAGACTGATAAACACGAGCGAATCGCCGGTTTTGGAATAATTCTGCATATATTTGGAAAGCGGGAAGAACAGCTTGCGCGTATTGCCGTTCATATCAAACACAAACAGCGTTTGCGGACGCTCGCAGCCGCGCACCATTTCCACAAGATAACAGGCGTCGACATTCGCCTGCCTTGCCAGATAGCGCGTCAGCGGACGGATCAGGTGATCAAGATCTTTTTGATTGCGGCGATATTCGATGATTTCATCGTCTTTCATCGAAATTGCCGGAATTTTGAGGTTTCGCGCAACCATGAGGATGCTCTTGATCTCCTGAGAGGAAAACTCCTTGCCGTAGGAATTGGGGTTCAGCACTGCGTTCGCAGATTGAATCAAATCAAACAGGCGCAGACAGTTCATGCGATAGCAGTTCACATAGCGCTTTGCAAACTGCTGCAAAGAACGGTAGCTTGTAAAGAACGGGATAAAAATGTCGCCGTCCGGATTCTGCGTTGTTACGAGTTCCATCGAAATGCCGCCGTTGACCTCATCCTGCTTGACAGGCTTTTTGCAAATGACATACACATCGCTTTTGATGAGCATTTGCAAAAACAGCGCACGTTTTTCCGGTTTTGTGATCGCTTCCTTCAGTAATTCGTCAAGATTCATAGCCAGATCCTCCTTTTTTCTCAGTCTATGCTGAAATTGATGCCGGATTTCATGCAGCGCCGGACGCCGCAAGTATGATGCGGACAGAATCTCCGGTTCAGATTCTGTCCTCACAGCTCACATACCGCAATATCTGTAATCGGGTCAAGCCGCCATGCAGCGCCATAGCAAAGCATAACAAATCCGTCCGTTCATTCCGTCAACAAAATCCATTTACAGCTGCACATCCGCGCAGCATATTCACTCACGCCGTACAATTCCCCATTTTCTGGCTGTATCTTACTCTCTCTATCAATAAATGGCAGTCGATTGTTCCAATGCTTCTTCAAGCGGCATATCGTCCATAATACTATCGCAGACAGGATAGGTACCGATTCGGTTTCCATTTTCCGGATTGGTTCTGATGGCGACTGCCATGCAGGTACCGTTCTGAATACGGATCATCACCTCATCCAGCTCGGACGCTTCCATATAATACAAAGCGATTCTACATTTCAGCATATCGGCAGCTGGCGCAGTGGTTACAGGTTCGGTCACATTTTCAAAATCCTCGCCTGAAAACCGGAAATCTCCATTGAACTGGCTGAGATCAATGCCTTCCTCTTTCATTTCCATCAACGACGCATCCACTGCGTGGCGAACAGACTTTGCATAACTATTTACCGCTGATTTTTGAGCGATTTCAAAGAATTCATACATAAACACGCCGATTCCGGTATTCACGTACCATTCGCCTTGGTCATCGCAGGTAACGGCCATTTCCGTGCTTGATGTCTCGCCGTCAACTGTTGTCGTGACGGGGAAAACATAGAGCTTTGTAACGGGTTTAACCATATATCCGAGCAAAAGCGTCATAGACAGCGCTGACGATCCTTCATTTTCATCATTATTATTTATGACAAACGCCATATCTGCGAGCACCTGATCGACGAGTTGCTGGAATTCCACGAGTTTCTCCGGATCCGTATACCCTTCACCGATCGTATAGCTGTCGATTTGCTCTGCACCCAGATCTTCTTCCATATCCAGCGTACTATCGGCAAACCGCAAAAGATCGCTCATATCGGAGCTTTTCATCATAAGCTTGGCGTCGCCGTTTTTACTTGCCTCCAGATACTGCTTCAGAACGCGGTATGCGGCAGCCTGATCGGCACGCGCAGCGCCCTCCGGACCGAGCATTGCATCCCAGCTCTGCTGATTGCCGGCAAGCGTGTTTTCCGTATAATATTGCAGCAAGAGCTGCGCGTCCTGCACATCCTGCGCGCCATCGCCATTCAGATCCCCACGATCGTCGTCAACATCTGCGGCGACGGTCTGCTCTGCGACCATACTGCGCGTATCGGCAGTCTGCGTCTGCGTATCGCCGCATCCGAAAAGCAATCCTGTACTAAGCAAAACAATCAGTGCGGCTGCAATTTGATTCCGATTCTGTCTCATGTTTCATAACCCCCTTTCGAATTCTGTTGAAAAATTGCTGATATCACAAGCAGATACGCAGTTTTTGCCACACAGCTACTCATTTGAACATATTCTTGCCGAGCTGAAGCAGCGCCAGCCGAATCAGTTCTGAGGAAGAAAGCGCCGGATCCAGAACAGACAGCACGCCTGCGACCTCGCTCTGCGAATAACCGAGCACCTGCAAAGCGCTCATGGCTTCTTCCAGATTTCCGTTACCGACTGTCATCGGGGCAGCCGGCAATCCTGCACTCTGCACGGACTTTGCAACCTTATCTTTCAGCTCCAGCACGATACGCTGTGCAGTTTTCGCACCGATGCCCTTGGTTTTGGTAAATTGTTTAAAATCTCCTGCCGCAACTGCAAGCGCAAAGCGATCCGGCGTAAAATCGGAAAGGATTGCGAGCGCCGCTTTCGGACCGACGCCGGAAACGCTGGTCAACTGATCGAAGCAGCCGCGTTCACTGCGTTCCGAGAAGCCATAGAGCGCGATCTCATCCTCACGCACGATCAGGCGCGTATAGAGCAGAGCTTCCTCCGCCACCGCGCCAACCGCCGAAGCCGTCTGCAAACTTGTCCGACAGGCATAGCCGACGCCGGCGCATTCGATCACAACGAGATTTGGTTCCTTATAAGAAATTTTGCCACGAATATGGTCTATCACAGCAGTTCCTCCGTGAAATCAGTAATCCGGCTTTGCGCAGTGCCCATGACAGATTGCAAGCGCCAGCGCGTCGGCAGCGTCATCGGGTTTCGGCACCTCGCTCAGCCGCAGAATACGCCGCGTCATATCCATAACCTGCTGCTTTTCCGCCTTACCGTAGCCGACGACGGCAGATTTCACTTGCAGCGGCGTATATTCGGATACCGGAATCTGATGTTTGGCACAGGCAAGTAAAATAACGCCGCGCGCCTCCGCAACCATAATGCCGGTTGTTTTATTCGTATTGAAATAGAGTTTTTCCACCGCCATTGCCTGCGGACGGTAACGGGAGAGCAGAAAGTCCATATCCTCGTAGATTTGCAGCAATCGACCGTTAAAATCGGTATGCGCCGGCGTCAGGATGGCGCCGAATTCGACCGTCTGGAAATTCATTCCCTGATAATCGACAATACCGAATCCGACCGTTGCATAGCCCGGATCAATTCCGAGAATCCGCATGGTTTCTCAGCCTCCCATAAATATTCTATTCTATTATACCATATAATGACGGGAATTGCAATGGGATAAAGTGAAAAAATTGCCCTCGGAAAAAAGGCAAATTGCCGAAAAAACAGGAAAGCCGCGCAATGAAGCGTATTGGCTTCACTGCGCGGCTTATTTACGATTGCGCGATCAGAATTACTTCTTTTTCTTTTTATTATGCTTCTGATTCTGCTGATTTCCAGCGTCATCCGGAGACTGTTTCTTTGAGCTTTTCCCCGTTTTCACAGGCTCTGCGATCGGCTCTGCCGCAAGCATTCCGAGCAAGCACCAGAACATCGGCGCTACCGTCAGCACCGAGATACCGGTCAGAGAAGCCGCCGTATACAGCAAAACCGCACCGCCCGCTGCCGGGAGCGTCCAGCTATGCAGAACATTTTTCCGTTTCCATGCGAGCACGAAGCAGATCGCCAACAGCGCCAGATATCCCACCAGCGAGGGAATTCCGCGCGTTGCCGCGATATACAGCAGATCATTATACGGACGATCGACCGCATTCTGATTTGCCGCAATCGTATACGAGGTTCGGAGCTGCGAGTAAGAAAAATTATCCGGACCAACGCCGAGCAGCGGATCAATTTTGATCGCACGGACGCCCTGTTCACGGCAATACCGCAGCACCGATGCAGCGTCGTATATGTTAAAGGTTTCCGCACGCATTCTGGAATACGCGCCCGCAGTGCTCAAACGATAGAAACCGTCATCCCAAACAATGCCGCCGTCATACAGCGCAGGATACTGATTGCCGTCACGGTCGGAAATCGTAAAGCCGTTCGGGAGCTGCGCTTCTGCGATATCGGTTTCCCATGCGACATAAGCGAGACCTTCCTCCGGCTGCTGAATATCGGTCTTATCCGGACGATAATACATATGATTGATGGCTGGTGCCGCATAAATCCATCCGGCTGCCAACGCGGTTGCACAGACCGCTGTGACGGGGACAGCAAACGCTTTTCCGACAGTCTGCTTTCGCTTTGCTGCAAAGAAGATCACAGCAAGCAGCAGCGCACCGCTTCCGGCAATGATTCCAGCAATCGTCTGCGTCCGGAATGCCATCATCACCGAAAGCCCCGCACAGACCATGCCGCGCAGACGAACCGATTTCTCCGCCGCAAACATTGCAGCCGGAATCGCGATTGCCGCAAACATTCCAAGCATCATCGCATAAGAAATCGGGCTGTCCGTCAGACCGGCAGGCAACCGTACATTCCAATACAGCATCGGATCAATATTGCGGTAGGCGTTGAGTCCCTTGGTGGAATCAATATAGTCGATAAACGGAAGCGCCTGAAAGAAGCCCCAAAGCCCCTGCACAATGCCGAAATTCAGGATACCGCGCAGGAAATATTCCCGATCCGCTTTCCGCCGGAGCATCGTACCGAGATAAAAAAGCGCAGCGTATATCAAAAGCGCCAGCCAACCCTCATCTCTGCCGTCCAGACCAAAAAACGAGGTTTTGAGATCATAGGAATGAAACAGCGAAACAGCCGCCCATCCAAGCAAAGCCGCAAGCATAAGATAGGGTACTGCAGTGCTTTTTGTCAGTTGCTTGCGCATCAGACCGATCACGACCGTAATAATTGCCAGCACGCCGGCAATGGAGAAAACGATCGCAACCGCACGCAGCATAATCATCAGCAGTGCAAAAGCCATACTCAAACCGCCTGCGTTCACCATATCGGAAAAACTACTGTTTACGGCATATGTCAACTGATTGACGCCCTCGGAAGCGGCGACCGCCCAGAGCATACCAAGCATCAGCTTACCGCAAAAGCGCCGATATTTGTCTATATCCATATTCAGGATAAAGTTTGATTTCTCAGATGTTCCGAAAATTGTTTTAGCCATAATACCACTCTTTTACAACAATGCGCATGACTCAAACGGAATCATGCGCATTTCAGATTGATTTACGTTATTTTGCGACATCGACAGCACGGCTCTCACGGATGAGATTGACCTTGATCTGACCGGGATATTCCATATCATTTTCGATCTGCTGCGCGATTTCTCTTGCAACAAGCACCATACGCTCATCGTCAATGACATCCGGCTTGACCATAATACGAACCTCTCTGCCAGCCTGCATCGCATAGCATTTCTCCACGCCCTCGTAGGACATACAGATTTCCTCAAGCTTTTGCAGACGCTTGATATAGCTTTCAAGATTCTCGCTGCGGGCACCCGGTCTCGCAGCAGAAATCGCGTCCGCCGCCTGAACGATACAAGCGATTGCGGTGCGCGGTTCGACGTCGTTATGGTGCGCTTCAACCGCATGAATCACCTCTGCCGGCTCCTTATACTTGCGGCAGACATCCACGCCGATCGCGACGTGCGAGCCTTCGATTTCGGCGGTCAGTGCCTTACCGATATCGTGCAGCAAACCAGCGCGTCTCGCCATATTGGCGTCAATGCCAAGCTCCGCGGCAAGGATACCGGAAAGCGTAGCGACCTCGATGCTGTGATTGAGGACGTTCTGGCGATAGCTTGTGCGGAAGGTCAGTCTGCCGAGCAGACGAATCAGCTCCGGATTCAGACCATGTACATTGGTTTCGAGAACGGCGCGTTCGCCCTCCTGCTTGATACGTTTTTCGACTTCTCTGCGCGCCTTATCGACTTTCTCCTCGATACTTGCCGGATGAATTCTGCCGTCCACGATCAGTTTTTCGAGCGCAATTCTCGCCACCTCGCGGCGAACCGGATCAAAGCAGGACAGCGTAATTGCCTCCGGCGTATCGTCAATGATGAGATCCACGCCGGTCAAGGATTCGATCGAGCGAATATTTCTGCCCTCGCGTCCGATAATTCTGCCTTTCATTTCATCATTCGGCAGCGGGACGACGGAAACTGCGACCTCGGAAACCTGTTCTGCTGCACACTTCGCGATTGCCATAGAGATATGGCTGCGGGCGATATCCTCGCAGGACGTCTTGATCTGCTGTTCATACGCAGAAATTTTGACGGCCTTTTCATGCACAAGATTCTGGTCGAGCTGTTCGAGCAGATATTCCTTTGCCTGCTCCTTGGTAAATTCGGAGATACGTTCGAGCATATCAATCTCACTGCGTTTGAGGCGTTCGATTTCCTCCGTACCGGCTTTCTTGATCTGCTCTGCTTCTGCAAGGCGTTCTTCAGCCTGATGGATTTTCGTTTGGAGCTGTTCTTCCTTGCGTTCAAAATGCTCTGTTTTCTTGTCGAGATTTTCTTCTTTCTGCTGGATTCTGCGTTCCTGCCGGCTCATATCGGCTCTACGGTCTTTGATTTCCTTTTCTGCGTCGGAACGCAGCTTAAAAATCTCGTCCTTCGCTTCAACAAGCGCGGCTTTTTTGCGGTCCTCAGCTTCCTTGGAAGCCGTACTGCGAATTCGTTCTGCTTCCTTTTCGGCACTACCGATTGCAGCTTCCGCGTCACGCTTCCGCTGCTCGATGCCCTTTGCGATACCGCGAGATTCTGCTTTTTCGATCTGCGCATTGACGTCTTGCTTCGCGCGCGAGGTACCGAATGCCATACCGATTGCAGCACCGGCAACCAGTGCGACAATAATCAACAAAACCGAAACCGCAGGACTCAGCGCTGCAACCAGCATGAGGGTACTAAGTGTCATACTGTGCTTTCCTCCTAACATTTTCAAATTGACATTGTATATATCATTTGATTCTGCGGCAGGAAACACGCCGTTGGATAATCAGTATTATCGTAATCATATGGGGGTGCGTCCCATGGGAGCACCCTTATCGCAAGCCTGACGCCGCCCTGACGCGGCAATATAGGCGTTCAAAAAAGATCAACAGCGGCATCTGCCGCAAAACACCATCGGAAGCACGGCTCAAACAGAAACAGCCCTGACTTCCGGTGCAATGCATAATACACAAGATATAGTATACTATATTTCCACTGGAAAGTCAAGGGCTATTTTCATTTTCTATGATGACTTCATACGAAACATCCGTCACACCTGAACAACGTCATAGCCGGCGGCGCGAATCAAACGATTATACACTGCAAGCCCGACGCCATCGGTACGCGGCGCGCGCACGTACAAATGCGTGATATGCGCGGCATCCGCCTCACGCAGCGCAGCAAAAAACGCTGCCGCCCGCGCTTCATCCGTATCGCCATAGGTATGATATGGGATTCCGCGCGCTTTACAAGCCGCCGCGTCCGCGTCGAACACCAGCGCGCAGACGCCTGCTGCAAGCCGCGGCTGCATATATTGCAGAAATGCGTCCTGATCGCCCTGCACAAGCGTCACCTGCGCATTCGGCGCATAGTGCTTATATTTCATACCGGGCGAACGTACAATCGCGTTCGTTGAAAGCTTCGTAAGCACGGCGTCATCCACGATCACATTTTCCGCAATCCTACCGAGCTGCTCCGGCGTGACAAAACCCGGACGCAATACGCGAATCGTCTGCGCGTCATCCAATGCGACCACGGTTGACTCGACGCCGCAGAGACAGCTTCCGCCCTCTAAAACCGCCGGAATACGCCCATCCATATCCTGCATCATATGCGCAGAGGTTGTCGGACTTGGACTGCCGGAACGGTTGCCGGACGGCGCGGCAAGCGGTACGCCCGACGCCTGAATCAATGCCTGCGCAACCGGATGCGCCGGAAACCGCACCCCGACGGTATCCAATCCGCCAGCCGTCACGGCAGGAATCTGCTCAGTACGCGGCAAAATGATCGTCAGCGGGCCGGGCCAGAATTGTTCCGCAAGTTTTTGCGCAAGCGGCGGAATCTCCTTTACAAGCGGCGCCCAGTCCGCAAAATCGGCAATATGCACGATCAGCGGATTATCTGCCGGTCTGCCCTTTGCGGCAAACACTCTGCGCACGGCGTCCGGATTCAAGGCGTCGCAGGCAAGCCCGTATACGGTTTCCGTTGGCATCCCGACAGGTTCGCCGCGCTGAATCCATGCCGCAGCTTCAGCAACATCCTGCGCGTCCAGCAGCTTTGTTATCATATTTCCGACTCCTTTTGTTTGCTGAGTTTCTCCGCCTGTTCCGCTTGTATCAGCGCGGCAAAAACCGCGTCGAGATCGCCATTCATCACATCCTCCAGACGGTAGAGGGAAAAGCCGATCCGGTGATCGGTCAAACGCGACTGCGGAAAATTATAGGTTCTGATCTTCTCGGAACGATCGCCCGTACCGACCTGTGTTCGTCGTTCCGCAGCGATCTGCGCGTCCTGCTCCGCCTGCGCTCTTGCAAACAGACGCGCCCGCAGAACAGAGAGCGCCCTGTCCTTATTTTTATATTGCGAACGCTCGTCCTGACATTCCACCACCATGCCTGTCGGAATATGCGTCACGCGGATTGCCGAGGACGTTTTATTGATATGCTGACCGCCTGCGCCACTCGAACGGAACACATCAATCCGCAGATCATTCGGATTCAGTTCCAGCTCCACATCCGCGACCTCCTGTAAAACAGCGACCGTAACCGTCGAAGTATGCACTCTGCCCTGCGATTCCGTCTCCGGAACGCGCTGTACACGATGTACGCCGCTTTCATACTTCATTTTCGCATAGACATAATCGCCGGAAAGTGAAAACGTCACTTCCTTTGTCCCGCCCAGCTCGGTTTCATTCAGGTTCATGACGGTCTGCCGCCAGCCCTGCCGTTCCGCGTACATCGAATACATCCGATGGAGGGAATGGGCAAAGAGCGCCGCCTCCTCGCCGCCGGCGCCGCTGCGAATCTCCACAATGACATTCCGGCTATCCGCTTCATTTTCGGGCGTCAGCAGACGTTCGATCTCTGTTTTCAGTTCTGCAAGGCGTTCAGTTTCCGTCTGGCGTTCCGTCTGCGCCATTGCGCGGAACTCGGAATCGGCGTCCGGCTCTGCAAGCAGCGCGTCCAGCTCTGCGATCGCATTTTGACAGGCGGAATAGCTGCGGAGCGCCTCGACAACCGGCGTAAGCTGCTTATACTCCTTCATCAATGCCGCAAACTTTGTCGAATCCGCAGCGATACTGCCATCCTGAAGCCGCTCGGTCAGCTCGTCATATTTCTGCTCCGCACGCCGAAGCTGTTCCTCGATCTGCATCTGGATCATCCTTTCATTTCCATACATTCAGTGCTATTATAGCACGTTTTTCCGAAAACGGCAAGTCCCATGCACTGTAATTCCAATATTCAGGGTTCCATATCATGATATCTGCTGTCACTTTTTTCATTGGCTCCATTGCATTTTACCAGATAATATGGTATAATAATACAGCAAACGGAAGGGATGTGAGGCGTATCAGAACAGAATGCTATCTTGTCGGTCTGACCGGTCAGACCGGCGCCGGAAAAACAACCGTCAGCCGGATACTGGAATCTGACGATATTGCAATTATCAATGCAGATACGGTCGCACGGCAGGTTGTCGAGAAAGGCGCACCCTGTCTGGAGGCGCTGTACCGCGTATTCGGGGACGCGATTCTTCTGCCGGACGGTCAATTAAACCGGAAGGCAGTCGCCAAGCTGATCTTTGAAAACGAAGAAGCCCGCGCGCACTATCAGGCGCTTATTTTTCCGTATATCACGCGGGCAATCCGGCAGCAGACCGAGCAGCTTGCCGCACAGGGCTTCCGTATCATTCTTCTGGACGCGCCGACATTGTTTGAAAGCGGCATTTATCGCTTTTGTCACGCCGTCATCTCGGTTATCGCGCCGCAGGAAATCCGGAAGTCACGCATTATGCAGCGGGATCGTCTGACAGAAGCACAAGCGCTGCAGCGCATGAACGCACAGCATTCGGAACGCTTTTTCCGTTCACATTCCGATGCCGTCATTGAAAATAACGGAACGGAAGCCGTACTGTATACGGCAGTCCGACACATCATACGGCAGCTTCGGCAGAAAGCGGAAGCGCATCAGAAAACCATGTCTGTTCATAAGGAGGATATTCGCATCATGGAATCAAAAGATAAGGTCAAGGCATTGAAGGAATCTCTGCTGATGAAGAAACAAAACGCCGGTTTGCTGCTTGACGACGCAAAAATCGCAGCTTGCGACGCATTCTGCGAGGACTACAAGGAATTCCTCGACCGCGGCAAAACCGAACGCGAAGCAGCCGCCTATAGCGCAGAGCTTCTGGAAGCAAACGGATTCCGGAAGTGGAAACGCGGCGACGCCGTTCAGGCTGGCGACAAAATCTATACCTGCAATCGCGGCAAAGCGATCATTGCAGCCGTAATCGGCAGCGAACCGCTTGCAGATGGCATTCGTCTTTCTGCGGCGCATATCGACTCGCCGCGTCTGGATCTGAAGCAGTCGCCGCTCTATGAGGACGGCGAACTCGCGCTGTTCAAAACGCATTATTACGGCGGTATCAAAAAGTATCAGTGGACAGCCCTGCCGCTGGCGCTGCACGGCGTCGTCGTCAAAAAGGACGGCAGCACAGTCCAGATTGCGGTTGGTGAAGATCCTGCGGATCCGATCTTTTGCGTCACCGATCTTCTGCCGCATCTGGCACAGGAGCAGGTAAAGCGCACGCTTGCTCAGGGTATCAAGGGCGAGGAGCTGAATCTGCTGATCGGCTCGCGTCCGTTCCGCAGCGACGAGGGCAGCGATCTGGTCAAGCTGCGCGTCATGCAGATTCTCAACGAAAAATACGGCGTCACCGAGGCAGATTTCCTCTCGGCGGAACTGGAGATCGTTCCGGCAGGCAAAGCGCGTGATCTCGGCTTTGACCGCAGCATGATTGGCGCATACGGACATGATGACCGCGTCTGCGCATATCCGTCGCTGGCAGCGCTGCTGCAAACCGAGCATCCGCAGCATACCGCAGTCGTCATCCTGACGGATAAGGAAGAAATTGGCAGCGAGGGCAATACCGGCTTACAGTCCGCCTATTTCTATCACTTTATGAAAGATCTTGCAGCGGCGTTCGGCACCGAAGCGCATACGGTTTTCGCCAATTCCCAGTGTCTTTCCGCGGACGTCACGGCAGCCTTTGATCCGACCTTTGCCGATGTCAACGACCGCAGAAACTGCGCCATGCTCAATTACGGCGTCTGCATGATGAAATATACGGGCGCACGCGGCAAAAGCGGCTCATCGGACGCGTCCGCAGAATTCATCGGCAAAATGCGCGCGCTCTTTGATGAAGCCGGCGTCGTCTGGCAGACCGGAGAGCTTGGCAAGGTCGATCTCGGCGGCGGCGGAACGGTCGCTGCATATCTTGCAAATCTGAATATTGATACAGTCGATGTCGGCGTACCGGTACTCTCCATGCACGCGCCGCTTGAGGTTGTCAGCAAAATCGACGTATATATGTGTTATCAGGCGATTCTTGCATTCAACTTCTCCTGATTTCATCCAATATCCATGCACAAAAATGCGCAGTCGGAGGAATTCTCTGACCGCGCATTTCATTGCAAATATACAGTATCTTTCCTGCATGATAAGACGATATCCTTCCACGCGGCAGACGTCATTTCCTCTGTTGAATATCCTGAATCAGTTCCTCTGCTTTTTGATTGAGGAACTGCGGATTCAAAGCACGGATATAATAGGATTCCAACGCGTCGTGGATACGAAGTGCGTCTGAAAGCAGATCGGTCACCTTTTGAACAGTCTGCGCGGCTGTTTTGCTGCCGAACCGAATCAGCGCACGATGTTTCCGCAGAACGGCGGCGTCATAAAAACGCTGCGCCCGAATACTGGAAACCGGCGTCGGAAATTCTGAGGGCGCGGCGTCGGTCACAGCGGCAATCACGAGCCTGTATGCCGGAAGAATGAGCGTCACAGGCGGAGAATCCGGTCTGGTGAGCGCGCTCGTCACCTCGCAGACCGTACCGGATTCGGCTGCATACGCCGCCAGCTGGGTCAGCAGCAATTCTCCGGCGATCCGCAGCGGATCATGTATGAGCAGCAGATCAAAGCCCTCCGGAAAATACCGAACAAAACCGTCTGGCGTCAGCGCTATGCTCTGACGATACAACACAGTCCCCTGACCGTCTGCCGATTTGGAAATCAAACGCTTGCCGAGCCGCGCGGCGAATCCGCAGAGTTTCTCTTTCTGCAAAGCCGGCGCAGCGGCATCCGCAATCATCGCTTCCATTTCCGCAATCCCGGCAAGCCCCTTTTGCGCCTGACGATGCGCGGCACGATTCTCCTGCCAGAGCCGCAGAATTTCCGTTTGATTTGCCCGAAGCGGCTCCGGCGAAAGTCCTGCCGCCAGATCAACGGTCTCACCCGTCACAAATGGAAGCTGCGTACCTGCTTCATGCGGAGCCGTTGCGTCCGCAATAAAAACGCCGCGATCCTCCAGAACCACAGCGTCCAGCGAATGCGGATCAGAAGCGCAATGCCAGCAGGAAATTGTTTCATCGGAAAAGGCGGCGGCAATCTTTTTCATCAGCGTAGATTTACCAGTTCCGGGACCGCCTTTTAAATAGTATCCATAATATCCGCGATGTTCCGTCCAAAAGGATGTCGTAAATCCTGTCGGGGACGCACCGCCCAAAAAGTATGATCTCTGCATAGTGACCTCCAAATTCTGCGGCTGATGCCGTTTGCCATATTCTATGCCGATTCGGGCATATTGCCACAAAAAACGAATCGTCCAGATGTATTTCTCAACAAGCAGCAAGACTTTACACTTCATATTTGACAAAAAAAAGAATATCGTGTATAATAACAGTGATACAGGAATCAAAAACGGATCAGGAGGGATTATTCTGGAAAATCGTTTACGACTGCATGATCTTTCGATGCTGATATGCGCGCCGATGCTCGCCCTGCTCTGCAGCTGCGCGCAGCCGATAGAAACACCAGAGGATTCTACCGCACTGCTGCCGGATAACGTCGTCGAGAGCATTCTCACCACAACCACATCGTCTACAACCGCAACCGCAACAACAACAACGACAGCGATTACGATTGATCCGGCATGGCAGGAAAACGCAATCGGCAACTATAACGGCAATCACGGCATTGTCATTCAGAATGTGCCGCATTATACGCAGTTTACCAGTTATCTGACTGCCTGCGAATCTCTTGCGTCCGTTTCGGTGCTGCAATACTACGGAATCAATATGGATATTGACCGTTTCATCGACGAATATCTGCCGCGCGCATGGTACCCGGAGGCAGGCGACGACGGAATGCTGCACGGCGAAAGCCCATGGGAATATTTCATCGGCGATCCGCGTGACGGCGGCGGATTCGGCTGCTACAATACGGTGATCGCCAAGGCAATCAATAAAATTGCAGACGGTCTTGCCATTACGCTGGATCATGTTTCGATTGACGATTTATGCAAAAATTACATCGACAAAGGACAACCTGTTATTTTTTGGGCGACAATCAATATGCAGAGTCCCTATGTCAGCCAATTCAAATGGTATCTCCCGAACGGCGAGCTGTATGAATTTATCAATCCAGAGCACGCGCTCGTGCTGATCGGCTATGACGACAACTACTATTACTTCAGCGATTCCATGTCGCATACGGATATCACGCCTTACAGCAAGGCGGCGGTTCAAACGGCGTATGACGGCTTATTCCAACAGGCTGTCGTAATTGATCCGCTGGTACTGGAAACCTTACCGCAGTCGCTTCGCACACCAAAAGAACCAGTTTCCAACGGATAAGAATTCAGAAAGGAAACATAAACACAAATGAATCTTCCGACTGATGTATATATCCTGTTTAGTTTTCTGAATACGCAGCTTCGCGATACCGGCATGACGCTGACGGAATTCTGCTCCGAACATGAACTGGATTCCGACGCGCTGCTCGATCAAATGAATGCCGCCGGCTTCCATTACGATGAAGCGCAGCGGCGATTCCGGTGAGCATAATAATCAAACATCCCGAAAACAGTGCAAATACGCTGCTTTCGGGATGTTCTATTTTTTTATATTCATATACGCTCATGCAGCGACCATATCCGCTTTTGCCTGCGCAATTTCCAAGCGTATCGTCGATGCCAGATAACCGATTTCGAGCACAAGAAACGTCTTTGACACAATGCGGTACAGCGGCGTGCGCTCCAGACGCAGCTTCAAACCGATTTTTGCAGCGCGTCCGCAAATTTTCCGCATGGAGAAGTGTTTGAGCATCCAGCATGAAACCAGTGCGCCAAGCTGTCCATCGGTATTTTTTTCTCCGGAATACTGTAAATATTCCTCCTGCTCTCTTTGCTCTTTTTGCGATTCATTCGGCTTGCGATCATGCTCCGGTTCTTCGGTCGTCACAACCGAAGAATCGCCGTCCGAACTGTCCGAACTGATCGTGAACTGCGATTTTGCAACGTCAATCAACGTATCAGAAGCGTCAACTGCGGTAATATGCAGCTCGTATTCCCCGTCCGGCAATGTCGAAAAGATAAGTTTTTTCGTAAAAAATCCGGTCAGCTTATACTCTCGCGCGTGGGGATAAACCGTAACGGTCTGCACCGGCTTATCGGGCGTTTGCACATCATAAATTGCACCTGTAATCGTCCGAAGAACAGATGCCGATTGTACCGTTCCGGCAACCGTGAAATTGGAACCGTTTTTGAGCGTACCGCTCGGCAGAATCGAATTCACAATCGTTGCCGCATGATTAAAAAAGCTATATGTATAGCAGATGTTGCAGTCCACCGTTGTACGGATACCGGGCATTCTGCCGCATCCGGAATACTGCCAGATCGTTGCTTCAGCGGAAAGATCATGTCCGGCTGGACTGGATAAACCGTTTACCGTATTGAAATAATTGGCTTCCCAAATCGGATAGCCTGCGTCCTGAAGCTCCTGCCGATCAATACACTCGCTGAAAAATGCCGTGCTGGAATACACACCCGCAGTATGTCCGGCGTCCTCGATCATTTCGAGACCGGTCAGCAGCGCCGGCATAAAGACCTCCGGCGAAAGGTGCTCCTGCCGCGAGGCAGATTCCAGATCTAAAAACACCGGAAACTCAAAGGATTTGTCTTTGAGAAATCCGAGCATATAGGAGCAGTCCTCTTCAAATTCTTCGATGGTCGCGGCATCCGTATACATATAACACCCGACGGCAAGACCGGCAGCCTTCGCTTCGGCATAATTTCGCTCAAAAGTCGCGTCAACTTCCCAGTCATTATAGGCGCGAATCACCTTGCAGCAGCGCAGAATGGCGAATTTGACATCGCTTTGCGCAAGCGTTTTCCAGTCGATTTCCTCCTGATATTTGGAAACGTCAACGCCGAGTATTTCGGCAGCCGCGTCGGCATGAAGCGGAGCGGCATCCGCCGACGTATAAAACAGCATGACGGCAAATAGGACAAACGCCGTCAGCAGCGCCATGACGCGGCGCAGAAAACCGTCCAAGATACCACTCCTTTCTAATTTCATATAATCTTATCTATTATAGCATATTATCCAATAAAAAGCAATGGCACAAGTCAAAAAAATACCGAACCCCGTATATCATTACCATATTCACTCTGTTTCGCACGTTGCAGATGGCTCACGCTCCGCGCATATATCACTGTCAATCGCCTTTGTCGGACAGATTGCCTTACACCTGCCGCAGCGGATACATTCGCCGCCAGCGATCTCTTTTCGGACGTCAAGCGCCATCGGACAAACCGCATCGCATTTGCCGCAGCCGATACAGCGTTCCGTCCGCACCTGCATCTGGTACAGCGCAAACCGGTGAAACAGCGCATAAAACGCTCCAAGCGGACACAGATACCGGCAGAAAAACCGACTGACAAGCATAGAGCCGATCAGTACGGCAAGCAGAACGGCGCATTTCCATGAAAACAAAAAGCCAACCGCCTGCCGCAGATTCTCATTTGCAAGCAGAAGCGGAACACCGCCCTCCAGCGTTCCGGCAGGGCAGATATACTTACAGAATCCCGGCTCGCCGGTTCCAAAAGCATTGGATGTCAGAGCCGGTATCAGCAGGACAAATATCACCAGAATCGCATATTTGAGATGACGCAGGCGCTTGTCGATTTTACGAGGTACTTTGCGTTTCGGCAGCGGAATGCAGTACAACAGATCCTGTATCAGTCCGAACGGGCAGAGAAATCCGCAGAGCAGTCTGCCGCAAACGACACCGAACAGCATCAGCGTCCCAAGAACCAAAAACGGAAACCGGTGTCTGCTGCCGATTACCGCCTGCATCGCGCCGATCGGACACGAGCCGAGCGCGCCGGGGCAGGCATAGCAGTTCAGGACGGGAACGCAAAACAGCTTCGTCCTGCCGGTAAATATTTTGCCTTTGAGAAAGCCTGCCGCGTAGCCATTGAAAAATGCAGCCGCAAGCAGTTGTATCATCAGTCTGAAACTCGAATGGCGGCGCAGATGCTTCTGATTCGGCGCAGCGCCGTCCTGATGATTCCGTTCATCGGAAGCACGCCCTATATACCGATGCATTCGAGACATATTTTCACCGCCTTTTGCAGAATCACAGTATATTCGCCGCGCAGAATGCCGACGCAAATACATACCGCGCCAATTCCAATAAAGCCAATTCGCAGCATTCGTCTTTTTTTCGTATCCATATGCGCACCGTTCCCGAAAAGCTTATTGTCCCCCGGCAATTTTCTCCGCTAGGTCATTGAGGTAGACCCAGCGATCCATTTTCTCCGAGAGCTGTTGTTCAAGCTGCTCCTTTTGCTCGGCAAGCGCCTGCAGCTTCTGATAATCCAATGCGTAATCGGCAATCGCCTGCTCCGTATCGGCAATCTGCTGCTCCAGCGCCGCAATATCATCGTCTATCGTATCGAATTCGCGCTGTTCCTTATAGGAAAATTTGAGCTTATGATTGCCGGAAAAAGCTCGTTCTGTTTTTTCAGATTTTTTCTTTGGACTGGATATCGTTTCCGGAATCACGGCTTTTGCCGCATAATCGGAATAATTCCCCGTATATCGCTGACAGATACCGCCCTGAAACGCGAATATCTCCGTTGCAATTTTATCCAGAAAATAACGGTCATGCGAGACGGCAAGCACTGCGCCGTTAAATTGCAGCAGATAGTCTTCGAGAATGGTCAGCGTTGTGATATCGAGATCATTGGTCGGCTCGTCCAACAGCAGAATATTCGGCGCTTCCATCAAAATTTTCAGCAGATACAGACGTTTCCGTTCACCGCCGGAGAGCTTTTCAATGCGGCTCCACTGAAGCTCCGGCGTAAACAAAAAGCGTTCGAGCATCTGCGCCGCGGAAATGGTACCGTCCGGCGTCCGGACGATATCTGCCGTATCGCGGATATAGTCGATCACGCGTTCCTGTGGATTCATCTCTCCGCAGGTCTGCGAAAGATAGCCGATTTTGACGGTATCGCCGCAGACAATCGTACCGCTGTCCGGGATATCGAGTCCGGCGATCATACGCAGGAACGTACTTTTTCCTGCTCCATTCGGACCGACAATACCAATACGCGCGTCTCTTGCGATGATATATGAGAAATCGGTAATCAGCGGTTTGCCGTCAATCGCCTTGCACAGCGCCGTGATCTCGACGGTCTTTCTGCCGAGTCTGCTTGAGACGGACTGCATCTGCATTTCGGGTGCGTCCGCCGGAATTTCGCGGTCACGGAGCGCCTCAAAGCGTTCAATCCGATCCTTGGATTTTGTGCCGCGCGCACGCGCGCCTCTGCGAATCCACGCAAGTTCGCGTCGATACAGCGTGCGATTTTTGCGCTCTGCCGCTTCCGCGTCGGCTTCACGCTGCGCTTTCTGCACGAGATATTCGCTGTAATTGCCCTCGCAAAGCGACAATTTTCCGCGGTCAATCTCGGCAATCGTGCGGCAGATCTGATCGAGAAAATAGCGGTCATGCGTCACCATCACAATCGCGCCGCGGTATCTGCGGAGCATGGTTTCCAAAAGCTGAACGGTCTCGCTGTCGATATGGTTTGTCGGCTCGTCGAGCAGCAGCACATCGCTCGGCTGAATCAATGCCGCAGCAATGCCGGCTCTGCGCCGTTCGCCGCCGGAGAGCGTGGAGATCGGGCGATCGTAGTCCGGCAAATGCATCTGTTCCAAAATGGATTTCGCCTCGTACTCCTTCGATTCCTTGAGGTCTTCCGGCAGATGCGCGAGCACCTGTTCCAGCACGCTGCCGGTCTCCCCGAATTCGGGAATCTGCGGCAGATAGGAAAGCCGGATGCCGTTTGTCCGGATAATCTCGCCAGAATCTGATTCTTCGGCGCCTGCCAAAATACGCAGCAGCGTTGATTTTCCCGTGCCGTTAATACCGATAATGCCGACCTTGTCCCCCTCGTTGAGGAAGAACGAGACATTATCCAGCACCTTGCGCTCCATATAGGTTTTGGATATATTTTGTGCAGATAGCAATATCACTTTCAGATTCTCCTTATCGTGAAAAATCTATGCCGTTCGGCTGAGTGGGCGAACTCCGCGGACGCCGCAAGCCGCTTCGACTTTCAGCCTCATTATACCATATATTCCGGTGAAATACAATGGGCGTAACATAGAAAAAAATCGGCGGAATCGCCCATAACAAAATAAAAGGAGCCGTGCAAACACAACTCCCCCATTATATTTTAAATATTTACACGTTTCTGATACAAAATCAATTCCGGATCCGCGCCGTTTCCTTCATATGAACCGATCAAAATAAAATCCATATTCGCAAGTATCCCGAAGCAGCGCGTCTCATCCTGCAGATTTTCGAGCTGATTGCCAAGATAGGTTGCGCTGTCGTCCAGAAAACGAACGGTCTCACCATTAGGCAGCGGATATTCCAGATTGACATAGCTGCCGACCAGTGCATTCAGCTGTTCCAGCTTCGGCATTCCTTCGATATGAAGCGCATTGATCTCATCTATAAGCTGCTGCTTAAACGCCTCGAACGCACCGCCGTCACCAAGCTCCTCATGGCGTTTCCAGTAATCAAGCTGCGGCAGCATATCTTCCAGATACGCCCGAACCGACGCTTCTGAATGCTCGCTGTTCGCCATGCTCCGGACGCATACCGCAATCAGATCGTCCATATCGCTGTACTGATACGTTCCGTCCGCATAGCACCATTTACAATAGCGATCGTTCGGCGAGCCGTCTTTTTCCCTGCTGATGATTGCTTCCTCCAGCGGCATTCCGCAGCATTGGCAAATCAATTTCTGCGGCAATCCGAGCAGCGTATTGATCGAAACGCCAAACAGCGCAGATAATAGCTTCAATGTATCCGTACTGGGAACTGTCTCGCCGTTCTCCCATCTGGAAACCGCCTGCCGCGTCACAAATACCTGTGCCGCAAGCGCGTCCTGCGACAGTCCTTTTTCTGTGCGCAGTTCATAGAGAATATCTTTTGTTTCCATGATAAATCCCTCCTTACGCTGATTATATCATGAGACAATCCTGCTGTCAAGCAACTCGCTGTTGCGCTTATCATATTACACAAATTTCATGCGTTCGGCAACAGCAAGCGCGTCACAACGCTCGTTCTCCGGATGTCCCGCATGACCCTTGACCCAAACAAACGTCACCCGATGCGTTTGCAGAAGCGGCAGAAGCCGTTCCCAGAGATCCACATTCAGCGCAGGCTTCTTGTCCGATTTGATCCAGCCCTTTTTTTTCCAGCCGTATACCCAACCCTTCGTCACGCTGTCTACAACATAGCGGCTGTCGGTTGTCAGCGTAACGGCACAGGGACGATTCAATGCCTCCAAGCCGGAAATCACACCCATCAGCTCCATACGATTATTCGTCGTATGCGCTTCGCCGCCGGACAGCTCTTTTTCAAACACCTTACCAGTACCGTCCGTAAACCGCAGAACTGTTCCCCAGCCGCCCGGTCCGGGATTGCCGCTGCAGGCACCGTCCGAGTACATCATCACCTGCGTCAGACCGTTTTCCAATATCATGAATCGTGCTCGCTCCTCTCCATTTGTCCACTGTGCCGCACAGTTTCCCGATACAGCATCCTGTTCAGCGCTATATCATTATCCCTGATTTTACCGGAAATTGCAAGCCTATTCCAGAGATTTGTTGAAAATGCCAAAAATCGAGCGTTTTTAAAAAAACTTTTCAAATGGACTGGATTTTTATGGCATTGTATGTTATAATAATGCTATCTCCGGTATAAGGGCTATCTGCGCGCGCAGATATTTCTCTGAGCCGGTATACAAAGAATGGAGGTTTTTCCAATGGGCAAAAAATATTGTTACCTCTTCTCTGAGGGCAACGCAAGTATGCGCGAACTCCTCGGCGGTAAGGGCGCGAACCTCGCTGAGATGACCAATATCGGTCTTCCGGTTCCGCAAGGCTTTACCATTTCTACCGAGGCTTGTACACAGTACTACGAGGATCAGCGTCAGATCAATCCTGAGATCGTGGCTGAAATCGAAGAGTACATTGTCAAGATGGAAGGCATCACCGGCAAGAAATTCGGTGACAAAGAAAATCCGCTGCTCGTTTCTGTCCGTTCGGGCGCAAGAGCATCCATGCCCGGCATGATGGATACGATCCTCAACCTCGGTCTGAACGAAGAAGTTGTTAAGACCATGGCTGAGAAGTCCGGCAACGAGCGCTGGGCATATGACTGCTACAGAAGATTTATCCAGATGTACTCCGACGTTGTTATGGAAGTCGGCAAAAAGTACTTTGAGGAACTCATCGACAAGATGAAGGCAGACCGCGGCGTCACTCTGGACGTCGAGCTGACTGCTGCTGACCTCAAGGAGCTTGCTGAGCAGTTCAAGGCTGAATATAAAGCAAAGATCGGCGAGGACTTCCCCTCTGATCCGAAAGAGCAGCTCATGGGCGCAATCAAGGCTGTTTTCCGTTCTTGGGACAACCCGCGTGCAAATGTCTATCGCCGCGACAACGATATCCCGTATTCCTGGGGTACCGCTGTTAACGTGCAGATGATGGCATTCGGTAACATGGGCGATGATTGCGGTACCGGTGTTGCATTTACCCGTGACCCCGCAACCGGCGAGAAGAAGCTCATGGGCGAGTTCCTGAAGAATGCACAGGGCGAGGACGTTGTTGCTGGCGTTCGTACCCCGATGCCGATCGCTCAGATGGAGCAGGAATTCCCGGACGCATATGCAGAGTTCATCAAGGTCTGCGGCATCCTCGAAGATCACTATCACGATATGCAGGATATGGAGTTTACTGTTGAGAACAAGAAGCTCTATATGCTCCAGTGCCGTAACGGTAAGAGAACTGCTCCGGCAGCACTCAAGATCGCTTGCGATCTCGTTGACGAAGGCATGAAGACAGAGCAGGAAGCTGTCCTGATGATCGACCCGCGTAACCTCGATACCCTGCTTCACCCGCAGTTCGACGCAAAGGCTCTGAAGGCTGCTACACCGCTTGGTAAGGGTCTCGGCGCATCTCCTGGTGCTGCTTGCGGTAAAGTTGTCTTTACTGCTGACGACGCAGAAGCATGGAATGCTCGCGGCGAAAAGGTCGTTCTCGTTCGTCTGGAGACCTCTCCGGAGGATATCACCGGTATGAAGGCTTCTCAGGGTATCCTGACCGTCCGCGGCGGCATGACCTCCCACGCAGCAGTTGTTGCACGTGGTATGGGTACCTGCTGCGTTTCCGGCTGCTCCGAGATCATCATGGACGAGGCAAATAAGGTATTTACCCTCGCAGGCGAAACCTTCAAGGAAGGCGACGCAATTTCCATCGACGGCACAACCGGTAACATCTACAAGGGTATCATCCCGACGGTTGACGCTCAGATCGCTGGCGAGTTCGGCAGAGTTATGGGCTGGGCAGACAAGTATCGTAAGCTGAAGGTTCGTACCAATGCGGATACTCCGGCTGACGCAAAGAAGGCAAGAGAGCTTGGCGCTGAGGGTATCGGTCTCTGCCGTACTGAGCATATGTTCTTCGAGCCGTCCAGAATCGCTGCATTCCGTGAGATGATCTGCGCAGATAATGTTGAGCAGCGTGAAGCAGCTCTCGCAAAGATTGAGCCGATGCAGCAGGCTGACTTCGAGGCGCTCTATGAGGCACTCGAGGGTAACCCTGTTACCATCCGTTTCCTGGATCCGCCGCTTCACGAGTTTGTTCCGACCGAAGAGGCTGATATTAAGGCATTGGCTGATGCACAGGGTAAGACCGTTGAGCAGATCAAGGCGATCATCGCTTCCCTGCATGAGTTCAACCCGATGATGGGTCACCGTGGCTGCCGTCTGGCTGTCACCTATCCGGAAATCGCAGCAATGCAGACCAAGGCTGTCATCAAGGCTGCTATCAATGTTCAGAAGGCTCACGCTGACTGGACTGTCAAGCCGGAAATCATGATCCCGCTGGTTGGCGAAATTAAAGAGTTGAAGTACGTCAAGGACGTTGTCAAGGCAACTGCTGACGCTGTCATCGCAGAGGCTGGCGCAACGCTGGAGTATGAGATCGGTACTATGATCGAAATTCCGCGTGCTGCTCTGACTGCTGACGATATCGCAAAGGAAGCTGACTTCTTCTGCTTCGGTACCAATGACCTCACGCAGATGACCTTCGGCTTCTCCCGTGACGATGCTGGTAAGTTCCTCAACGCTTACTACGATACCAAGATCTTTGAGAACGATCCGTTCGCGAAGTTGGATCAGACCGGCGTCGGCAAGTTGATGCAGATGGCAATCGAACTGGGTAAGCCGGTTAACCCGACCCTCCATTGCGGTATCTGTGGTGAGCACGGCGGCGATCCCGCTTCTGTCGAGTTCTGCCACCAGATCGGTCTGGATTACGTTTCCTGCTCTCCGTTCCGTGTTCCGATTGCAAGACTCGCTGCTGCTCAGGCTGCATTACGCTAAGGTAGTCAAACCTGAATTCGCACTCGTATGGGACTTCAAAATCACATACGAAATGGCGAAAAACTGGAGAAAAGCACAGGGTGCCTATCTCCGACAAAACCAATGGAAAGACTTGACTGTAAGAGTTTGTCTTGATGTTGGGTGAATAAAAAATAAGTCCCGTATCTGATGTAAAAACCAGATACGGGACTTTTGCTACTATTTTATAAAAGATACATACAGTTGAATCGTTGCAATTAACAATAATTTTCCCTGAAACAAGGTTATGCTTTCTTGCCCACATTTGTAGTGAAAAAGATCAGAAAACACTATTTACACAGTCATCAATATAGAATATTATTATCCACCCACAGCTCACACTGGCTCATGACCGTAGTCACTGCATCGTCCATACCTTCTGGCGGATATCGGTGATCTTTCAGGAGCTTGCGTATCATCATACGCATTTTCGCTCTTGCACTGTCACGCTTCTGCCAGTCGATAGTGCGGTTCTTACGGAGCTTTTCAGCAAGTTCCTTTGTTATAGCGATAAGTTCAGCGTTTTCATAGAAATCCTTGATAGCCTGCGGTTTGGTAAGTGCATCATAGAAAGCAAGCTCATCGGCGGTTAGACCGAGTTCTTCTCCTGCTTCCTTCGCTTCACGGATTTGCTTTGCGAGGTTGAGCATTTCCTGTATTACTTCCTCATTGGTAAGCATACCATTCAGATAGCGGTTCATAGCACTCTGCATGATTTCGCTGAATTTCTCCGATTTTACAAGGTTTGTACGCTTATAGATATGTACCTGTTCGGATATCAGACGTTTCAGCAGCTCGACAGCGAGATTTTTCTCCTTCATTCGGGAAATTTCTTCCAAGAACTTTGGATCAAACAGAGAGAAGTCCTGTTCCTTGTCAGAAAAAAGATTGATAACCCCGTCACTCTTGATGCTCTGCTTCAAAAGTTCATTGATCTTAGCATTGATTTCGGGGAGCGAGAGCTTCTTACCTCCGCCCTGATTTAGAATACGCATCAGTAGGACACGGACAGCTTCAAATAAAGCAGCTTCTTCGCGCTCATCTTCTTCAGCGATAGAGGAACACAGCGAGAGTGCCTGCTTCAAGAGCAGTGCTTCTTTCGTGTAGTTTTCTCTGTCTTTCTCCCTCTTTCTGTCCATAAGGAAGTTGACCGCACCCGTGATAGTCCGTCCTGCGGTAAGCTCATTACCACCGAAAAATGCAGAATAATCATATTCGTGCAGAAAATCACGACATATCTGCATCTTCTCCTGAAACTTCGGATAAGCAACTTTTGCAATATCGGTATTGCCGTAGTTCTTCTTGTCACGAACGGTATAATCGTTCATAGCCTGTTTCAAGGCAGAAGCAATGCCAACATAATCAACGACCAAGCCGCCCTCTTTATCACGGAATACTCTATTAACACGGGCGATAGCCTGCATCAGATTATAACCCATCATCGGTTTATAGATATACATCGTCGCAAGGGACGGTACATCAAATCCCGTCAACCACATATCGACAACGATAGCGATCTTCATAGGGCTGTCATTATCCTTGAATATCTTGGCTAGTTCCTCCTTATGACGCTTGTTTCCGATGATACTATGCCATTCTTCGGGATCTTTATTGGAAGCGGTCATAACAATACCGACCTTTTCTTCCCAGCCTGGGCGCACTTCGAGAATACGCTTGTATATCTTCATAGCGATAGAACGAGAGTAGGCAACAATCATTGCTTTACCTGTCAGAATATTCTCACGGTAATTCTCATAATGGTCAAGAATATCGTCAACAAGAGATTTTATCGTATCATCGTGACCGAGGATAGCTTCCATCTGTCCAAGTTCATGCTTGCTTTTCTCTATAACATCAGCATCGGCGTTCATTGCCATAATGTCATATTCGGTGTCTATCAACCTGAGTGTATCCGCATCGAGTTTCAGCTTCACGACACGGCTCTCATAGTAAACAGGGCGAGTAGCACCATCCTCGACAGCCTGCGTCATATCGTAAATGTCGATATAATCACCAAACACCTCACGGGTATTCCTATCTTCCATAGCAATAGGAGTTCCTGTAAATCCGATATATGTGGCATTCGGGAGCGTATCACGGATAATACGAGCCGTACCGATGACCTTACGGGCAATAAGCTCGCCGTCCTCATTCTTAGTCATCTTGATCTTTTCGGTAAGACCATACTGACCTCTATGGGCTTCATCAGCCATAACGATGATATTTCTGCGCTCAGACAGCGGCTCACTCGATTCCTCGAACTTCTGCATAGTGGTGAAGATAATACCGTTTGCCTTGCGACCTTCAAGCAGATTTTTCAGATGCTCTCGACTTTCTGCGTGAACAGGCTCTTGACGAAGGAAAGCCTTGCATTTTGCAAATTGCGAATAAAGCTGATCGTCAAGATCGTTTCTGTCCGTGATAACAACAATAGTCGGGCTTTCAAGAGCAGATTGTAGTAAATGGGCATAGAATACCATAGACAGCGACTTTCCTGAACCCTGTGTATGCCAGAACACACCGCCCTTACCGTCAGTCACAGTAGCTCTCTTTGTGGACTCCACAGCCTTTCGAACAGCGAAATACTGATGATAGCCTGCGAGTATCTTATAGCTTATCATCCCCTCATTGGAGAACAGGATAAAGTTTTTCAGGATATCTAGTAGGCGATCTTTTTGGAAGATACCCTCAAAGAACGTGTCAAACTGAGCATATTGCGTATTCTCATAGTTACCATCCTTCGTTTTCCATTCCATATAGCGATCTTCGCCCGAAGTGATGGTGCCTGCGCGATTTTGGGAAAGATCGCTCATAACGCAAATTGCGTTATAGATGAACATAGATGGAATGTAGTGCATATAGTTTCTGATCTGCGTATAGGCTTCGGAAGCGTCCGTTTCCTCACG
>JAEDJD010000008.1 GCA_016296505.1 Oscillospiraceae bacterium | reverse complement strand
TGGCGGAGAAAGAGGGATTTGAACCCT
Organism: Oscillospiraceae bacterium; assembly: GCA_016296505.1. Classification (GTDB taxonomy): domain Bacteria; phylum Bacillota; class Clostridia; order Oscillospirales; family Ruminococcaceae; genus Firm-04. Next base: position 90,853 of record JAEDJD010000008.1, on the reverse strand, counting down.
CGCGACCCTTTCGAGCCCTACTCCCTTAGCAGGGGAGCCCCTTCACCACTTGGGTATTTCTCCAAACATGGCGAATGTGATATCCGAAATGTAATGTGGCGGAGAGGGTGGGATTCGAACCCACGGTGCATGACTGCATCACCAGTTTTCAAGACTGGCTCCTTAAACCGCTCGGACACCTCTCCTTTCGGATTCAGCTTTATCATTATAGCACATTTTTTCAATTTTGTCAAGCCCTAAATAGAAAAAATATTATATTGTTGTTAAAAAAATATGATCTTGTTAAATTTGCCGTTCTGTGCTATAATAATGAAAAACGGTGGAGGTAAAATATGGCGGTAGGTGAAAAAACGATTGCGTCACTGGACGAATCGCCGTGGGCGGAATGGCTGCGCTGCTCGGAAACGCAGCTATATCATTTTTTCGAGCCGGCGCAAGGCTTGTTTATTGCGGAAAGCCTGAATGTGATTGCCCGTGCGATTGCTGCGGGATATATACCGATGTCATTTTTGATTGATACGGCTTTCTATACGGCTTCTGTTCAGCAGCTTGTATCACAGTTTCCGGAAATCCCTGTGTATCTTGCGAAAACATCCGTATTGAATTCCGTGACAGGACTGCATCTGACGCGCGGCGTATTGTGTGCGATGCGTCGTCACGCGGCTTATTTTGACGCGGAGATGCTTTCCGGAAAAAGCCGGATTGTCCTATTGGAAAATGTGATGAATCCAACGAATCTCGGCGCAATCTTCCGATCTGCGGCGGCGCTTGGCATGGACGCCACTCTGCTGACTTCCGGTTGTACGGATCCGCTTTACCGTCGTGCAGCGCGCGTCAGTATGGGGACTGTATTCCAGATTCCATGGGCATATCTGCCGGACGCGCCGAATGCTGCAAACTCGATTCAGATGCTGCGCGGCTACGGATTTCGGTCTGTTGCCATGGCGCTTTCTGCGGATTCGTTGGCAGTGGATGATCCTGTGCTGAAAGCGGTAGAGAAGCAGTTGATTGTACTTGGAACGGAGGGAGAGGGTCTTGCGCTGGAGACGATCGCGGCTTGCGATTGGACGGTGCGGATTCCGATGCTCCACGGTGTGGATTCTCTCAATGTAGCGGCGGCGAGTGCGGTTGCTTTCTGGGAATTGCGGAAACGGGATATCTGAAAAAGGAGAAATACGAATGAACCATATTACGATTGTAAAAATGAAGATAAACAGGACAAAATGCAGATTGTCCGACAAGTTCTGGAGGCATTGCCGGAATGGTTTGAAATGGAATCCGGCAGGGAAGCGTATATTGCAGACAGTGCCGAGATGCCTTTATTTGCCGCATATGACGGAACCGAACCAATCGGATTTCTATGATTACAGGAGACTGGCGCTGCAACGGTTGAACTTGCGGTGATGGGGGTTCTGAAATCGTATCACAGGCAGGGGAACGGTAAGATGTTGATTGCCGCGGCAATGAAATGCGCCTTATCTGACGGATATCCTTTCATGCAGGTCAAGACCGTAAAGATGGGATTATATCCGGATTACAACGCAACCAATCGTTTTTATCTTGCGTGCGGTTTCAAGGAATTTGAGGTGCTGCCGATTTGGGATGACGCAAATCCGTGTCAAATTTATGTTTTGCATCTGGATTCAGCTTGCACAGCATAATATATTCCTCAGCAGTTTCATCTATGATTTCAAAGCCGACATGAAGATACATTCTGACTGCATAATTTGCTTTTTGTACTGCGAGCGAAGCTTGTTTATAACCACATTTTTTCAGGCGTGCAAGCATTTGTTTCATCAGCTCTGTGCCGATCCCAAAGCCGCGATAATCTTTATAAAGAGAAATCGCAAAAGAAGGCGTTTCGCTGTCGATGCTGCCGTAGTCGTTCATGATTCTCACCCATACGGCGCCGACAACTGAACCGTTTACCTCTGCAACAAGACATTGATCATCCGGTAATGTACCGAAATCCTTGATATAAACCTGTAGGTCATTATTCTTTATAATAGATTTTGGCGGCGGCTTGACGCCTTCGGGGATAAAAATAGCCTCATATAAAAAATCGTCCAGCAGCGCATATTCAGATTGTTTGATTTTTCTGATTGTATAAAGCATATCGTCCTCGTTTCATCTGATTTTGATTGACAATTTTAAGGCAATACTGCACCGAAATCTCCGTGCGGTATTGCCTTAAATTATTAATATATGCGGCGCGATTACAGTTGCTTCATGGAACGGGCAGCGACCAGATTCACGCCGGTACCGAGGAGATTTTCCACAATGATATCGCCGACCTGAATCGGCGCTGCAACCTTGACATTGCGCACGGCTTCCATCGCTTTCATGACGAGATCCAGTGGGATTTCCTGTTCAGTAATCACGGGCAGTACGCGATGCAATGCGTTGGTGATACGGACGGTCGTTGTCAGAATCCGCATTGGACGGATACATTCGCTTTCCGCATACGTTTTGCCGCGAGGACAGCTATTGCCGCTGACCGCAGTTATCTGATTGTGTTGGACTGTCACCGTCAGCCGGCAGCCAAGCGGACAGTTGACGCAAACAAGTTCTTTTGTCATCCTATTTCTCCTCTGCAATTTCAATTGTGATCGGTTCAGTCAGACCGGACATATCCTTTTTTAGGAGCAATGCTTCCTCCATGACGGAGGGAATGAGAATGCGTTTTTTCATTGTGCGAATGATCTTATCGCCGGAACGGATGATGAGCGTAGCGTTTTTGAGTGGTTCACGCACACGGAAATAGACCGTCAGCTTTTCGACAGGTGTTTGCGGATAAAACTTTGACGGAACGCAATAGCTGACCTGATTGCCGTTCTGAATTCTGAGCGCGTCGCCCTGCGGCATCCCGTTTTGCAAATAGGAAACAGCGCCCTCGGCAGATTTTTCCGCCTGCAACGAAACATAATCCACAAGATCATGAACGTGCAGACCGTTGCCGCAGGCGAAAATGCCTTCCGCGCTTGTCATATAGCGATCGTCAACAACCGGACCCTTGGTGCTGGGATCCATCTGAATGCCGGCTTGATCTGCAAGATGATTCTCCGGAATCAGACCAACGGAAAGCAGCAGCGTATCGACATTGAAGTAATGTTCCGTACCGGGAATTGGATTGGATTTTGCGTCTACCTCCATCATTTCAACCTTTTCCAGTCTGTCGGTACCGAAAACCTCAGTGATGGTATGCGACAAATACAGCGGAATATTGAAATCCTCGAGGCATTGTTTGATATTGCGCGGCAGACCGTTGGAATAGGGCATCAGCTCTGCAACGCCGACGACTTCAGCGCCTTCGAGCGTCATACGGCGCGCCATAATCAATCCGATATCGCCAGAGCCGAGGATCATCACGCGCTTACCAACCATATAGCCGTCGATATTGAGATAACGCTGCGCTTGTCCGGCAGTATAGATACCGGCAGGACGGGTTCCGGTGATATTGATGCCGCCGCGAGGGCGCTCGTAGCAGCCGACCGCAAGAATCACTGCGTCTGCCTGTACCTGAACCGTACCCTCCTCCGCGTTGACATATTCAATCACACGATCGGCGGTCAGCTTTGTTACCATGGTATTGAGCAGAATGTTCACGTCATATTCTTCTGCCATCCGCACATAGCGTTCCGCATAAGCCGGACCGGAAAGCTGTTCTTTAAATGTTTGCAGCCCAAAGCCGTTGTGAATACATTGCTCCAGAATACCGCCTGGTTCTTCGTCTTTTTCGATGACAAGAATATCTTCAATGCCGTTCTTTTTCAGCGTAACAGCAGCGGAAAGTCCGGCACTGCCGCCGCCGATGATGATAGCCTGATATTTTTTCATATACGATTCTCACTTTGCAGAATATTTGAGTCGGGTCCGCCGTAAACGACGTCGAGTGGGGATATGCCGAGTTCCCGTGCAAGAATATGGAGCACTTTCGGCTCGCAGAAGCCGCCCTGACATCTGCCCATACCGGGTCGGACGCGCTTTTTGACGCCCTTGACAGTTCGAGCGCCGCAGGGTCTGCGGATACAGTCGATGATTTCGCCCTCGGAAATCTGTTCGCATCGGCAAATAATTTTGCCGTAGGATGGATTTTCGCGGATCAAGGCATTCCGTTCCTCTGCGGACAAATCCGCAAGGACGATCGGCTTTTCACGCGTCATCACAGCGTCCGGATTGATTTCAAGCGGACAGGATTGCGCAAGAATCTCAATAATTCGGTCAGCAATCGCAGGGGAGGACGCAAGACCGGGAGATTCGATGGAAACGGCGTCGATAAAATGAGGCGCTTCCGAAATTTCCTCTATGATAAAATCGGGCGCGGATGTTGTCGGACGGATGCCGGCAAAGGTACGGATGGAGCGGTTCAGCGGAATGTGATTGAGCGTTTTGCCGATATTTTCGCGGACGTATGCAAGTCCGGAATCTGTTGTACCGGTATCATCGGGATCTTCCAGAAAATCGCTGTTGGGACCGATCAGCGTATTTCCGAAAACGGTCGGAATCGCGAGAACGCCCTTTCCTTTTTCTTTTGACGGTACAGGGAAAATAATATGCCGGATCGGCTGTACATCCTGATCGAGCACATAGTATTCACCCTTACGCGGCGTAGCGTGCCAAGAAGCCTTGCCGACCATATTGTGAATTTCCTCGGCATGAACGCCGGCGGCATTGACCACATAACGCGTCAGGAAATCGGCATTTGGCGTTGTAATCCGGAAGCATTTGTCCTCACGGGCGATTCCGGTACAAGGCGAATTGAGATGAAGCTCCGCGCCGTTCTGGCACGCGACCTCCATACAGGCAACGGCGACTTCCCACGGATAGACCACAGCCGTTGTATAGAAGTCGAGGATACGAGTGACATTTTCCGAAAGATTTGGCTCATCCGGCAGCGCGTCCGCACGACTAAGCCAGCGATAGGGGATATTTCTTGCGTCGGCTCTTGCGGCGAGGACGCCGAGAGCAGCTTCCTCCTCCGCGCCGCAGGCTGCGATATATGCACCGACAGTTTTATGCTTACAGTGCAAATCCTTGCAAAGCTGTTCATATTGCAGTGCGCCCTTGACGTTGAGTTCTGCTTTGTTCGTACCGTCCTCCGGATCATATCCGACATGGATGACCGCGGAATTTGCCATCGTGGCGCCCTCGGCAATGTCATTTGCTTGATCGAGGACAGCAATTTTGAGACGATACTGCGAGAGTTTTCTACACAGCATAGTGCCGGTGATACCGGCGCCGATAATTACCACATCATACATAGGCATTTCTCTTTCATTTTGTCAGTATATTTGCCGGAATCGGCATGACATCGCTATAATACTATTATACAATTATATCAAGATTTGTCAAGTGAATCATATATTTTGTGTTATATTCCGACTTGGTTTGTATTGAATCTTGCAAAAACGAGATTATTCGAGTTTTGGTTTTTTGATATAAAGAAGTTGGCTGTGTGAACGCACTGAAGCGAATTCACACAGCCAAATCTTTGGGGGAGCTAAATTTTACTTGAACGACCAGCTATCGAACTCCAGCTCGCCGCTGAATACGAAGCAGATATCGTTCACACCTTCGATGCTGTTGCAAGCGACCGGTGCGATATCGGTCATAGTGCCGCCTGCCGGAACTTCGATGTAAGCGAATGCTTCACCGTCCGGAGAGCCTTTTGTAACCTTAATGATCGCGCCGTTCTTAGAGGAAGCGCGTGCTGCGAAGGACTTGCAGCCATCCTTGAAATCAACGCCCTTCAGCTTAATCCAGTCGCCCTTCTGGATGTCAGAAACAACTGTATCGCCAACGCCCTTAATCTGGATGCCGCCCTGATTTGCCATGGTCTCAGCCTGAACCGTCTGGTACGGATTGAGGTACTCAAGCTGCTTTACGCCGGTCATGGTACCCTTGCAGGAGAGCTTGCCATTGTTGAAGCTGCACTCGTCGATATGGGTAGAACGGTAATTAAAGCCGCTTCCGCCATTGACGCCCATACGGATTTCAGTCTGTCTTGCGTGGTATGCAACATAGTACTTACCCTTGAAGTAGAGGATCGAGTGGTGGTTGTTGCCGCCCTTATCGAGACCCTGCGAACCGGTGTTTGCAAAGACCATACCGCTCAATTGGCTGGAAGTCCACGGACCCATCGGGTTCTTAGAGGTCATGTAGAGGATATCTGCATTACCGAACGAAACGCCGTTGATATTGGTGCCGCCCGGAACATTCCAGTTTGAACAGTAGGAGTAGTACCAAGTATCGCCGATCTTAATCAGGCTGGAGTCTTCAAAGAGATAGGGGTTTTCAAGGGTTACTGCATTGCCGGAAATGGAGATCATATCATCGCCGAGCTTCATGCATCTGCCGGTCTTGGGGTTCGCCTTATCTCTGCCGTCAACGCCGCCGCCCATAAACAGGTAACCTTCGTTGGTTGCTTCATCGTAGTAAACGCCCGGATCGAACATCCAGACAACATCGTTCATGTTGCCGACCTTGGACTTGGAAACCAGCTCGCTGCCGATCGGATCTACGAATCCGCTTGTCGGGCTGTCGGACGAGAGAACGCCGACGCCGGAGCCATTGTTTGCGAAGTAGAGGAAGAACTTTTCCTTACCATTGATTTTCTTATGCAGAGCGTCCGGTGCCCAGGCATTGCCAGCCCATTTTGCAACGCCGCCCTGCGTTCTGCCGTTTCTGCCAGCAACCGGAATCGGACCATGGTCAGTCCAGTTTACGAGGTCGGCGGAGGAGATGCAGTTGATGGTACCGGAATTATAGGTGTTCTCCTGCATATTACCGGCGCTATTATACTCAAAAGCGTCATTGGTGGTATAGAGATACAGTCTGTCTTCGTAGACCATCCAGCCCGGGTCTGCGCCGAAACGCTGAGTTGTACACGGGTTGTTCTCGGTATCCTTTTTGGTACTTGTTGCGAGCTTCATATTATTGAACGAAGCTTCCATCTGCGTGAAGTCAACCTGTGTGACTTCCGGTTCAGCGACCGGGAACTTGGTGATCTTGGTGAGCAGATAGTCGAGCAATGCCTCTGCGTCTGCTTTTGTGACCTTGAGGCTGGAGTTGACATCTGCATTCTTTTTAGAAGAGGAGGAGAGGAACTTCTCGGTCTTGAGCGCGGTTTTCAGAGCAGAGAGGTCGGCTGCTGAGATCACGCCGTCGCAGTTGACGTCGCCGAGAATCTTGGAATTGAGGACAGGATTACCCTTCGGTCCGTTGATTACGGTACCCTCCGGAGCAGCGATGACTTCATCGACATAGAAATCGCAAGTTGTATCAGCGGTTTCAAAATAAAGCTGAACATCGGAAGCGCCAGCCGGAATTGTGAACGAAGTATTTGCGAGCTGCGTCCAAGAATCCTTCGCAATCTCCTGACCCTCAACGATCTTCTCGTAATAGGTTTCGCCGTCGGAGCCGACGTACTGTAGGCTATAATGGAACGGTTCAGAATCTGCGCCGCTGGTATATTTTACAACTGCGCTGAAGCTGTAAGCGGTACCGGGCTTGAAAATGTTGGACGGGAGCGAAATAGTTGCGCCATTCCAGATATCTTCTCTGCCGGTGCAGGAAAGGGACTTGCTGCCCTGATATGCTTCCGTGCTGGAAGAAGTGACGCCTGCGCTGCCGCGGCCGGAGAAACCATCCACGCCGTTTTCAAAGGTATAGTGGAACCAGTAGCCATCGGCGTCAAGCTCAGGCTCTTTGACAACGAAGTCGTCGGAGAACTTTGTGCCATCGCCCCACTGGGATTGCGGTACAAGGGAAGTCAGAGCAGAGTAAGCAGCCTTCGGCTGATTGTCGCTGGTGTAAAGCAGCGGAGCGTTGCTTCTGCCGGAAGCCTTGTCTGTGCCGACCCATGAGTTAGCGTCGTTCGGGCCCCAGACCTGGAACAACGTGACTCTGGACTGATGCGACTGATCGGAGTTCCAGTCGATTGCGGCTTTCAGAATATTCTTGTATCTGTTTGCCTGCTGATCGAGGGAGTACTTACCGCCTTCGGTGCTTATATCCAGCTCGGTGATCTGAACATCGAGACCGGCTTCCAGATACATTCTCATCGCGGTCAGATATTGTGTTTCACCGCTCCAACCATCGTTTGCATTTGCATTGATATGGGACTGCATACCGACGCCGTCGAGGTTGCCTGCAGCCTTAATACGTTTTGCGGTTGTCAGGATTGCGTCGCGCTTGAAGGATGCGTACTCATTATAATCGTTGTAGTAGAGTTTGCAGTTCTTCGGCGCATACTTTCTTGCATACACGAACGCCTTGTCGATGAAGTGGTTATCGCCGTAGATAGAAACCCACGGTGAAGCGCCGTTGCCATAGCCCTTATTACGCGGACCGCCATTGGAGTCGTTCATGCACTCGTTGCAGACGTCGTATGCGTACAGATTCAGGTTCGGATACTTTGTAGCATACAGGTTAAACATATTCTTGATGTAACTCTCAAGGCGCTGATCCATAACGGATTCGCTGACATAGCTGCCGGAATTGCCAGCCATATTCTGCTTGAAGAACCACTCAGGCGTCTGCGAATGCCATACAAGCGTGTGACCGCGGAAACCAAGATTATTCTGTGTGCACCAGTCAGCGATCTTAGCGAAGCTGCTGTCGCGGACGTTAATATTGGTATCGGTGGAACCGGAGGCGACAAGTGTTGCGTCCGGCTTTGTTTCGTTCTCGCACTCGATGGCGTTGCAGTCTTTCAGCAAGATATCTTTGATCGTGTTGTTGTTGATGGTAGAGCCATTCAGAATATTACCGGAACGGATACCATAATTGACCAGCATATCCTTCAGACCTTTGTCTGAAGCTGCGGCGCTGGCGGCGAGCGGTTGCTGTTTGCCAACGACCTTTACATCATCATAGACGAAATCATCAGTCGTATCGGTCGTAATTGTCAATTTGAAGGATTTTGAATTCATCGGAGCCTTGTAGGAAGCGCTGAGCGTAGCCCACTCGCCGCCCTTGACGTCCTTCTCGTCAAGAATCTTGACAGTTTTTTCACCGGTCTTGATATCTTCGACCGTCAGAGTGAGTTTGAAGTGCTGATCGGTTTCGGCGCTGACGCGAACGGAATAGTCATAGCGCTCGCCGCCGGTTAAGTAGAGATCCTTTTCGGAGACGGCACCGTCGTCCGGAGAGGTTCTGTCGGTCACCTTCATACCGCGGGTACCGTCAAAGCCGATACCCTCGATCGCTGTCACATCCGCGCTCCAGTCCGGCGACTCGGCATACCAGCCGCCGTAGGTGATTTCAAAATCGTTTTGTACAAGCGCTGAAGCCTGTGCGCTCTGCATCGGCATCACAGAAGTCATAGCTGCCGTGCAAATTACGGCGGTGATCGCCGCATACAAACGTTTGCGTTTCATACGTTTCCCCCTAGCATGATATTCTAAAATTCAACGTAACGAACATAGCGGAAAACCATATCCACGGTGAGTCTGTACGGTCTTTGCACGAAGGGGAGTGCAAGTTCCAATACAGCTCAAACCGCAGACTTATGGCATTCGTTATTTTTATTCTACTGGATGTGCGGACAAAATACAATACACATTTTGCAGATTATATGGATAAAACACAGCTATAAATCGGTAAATTTGCAATCGTCCGCCGGTTGTTGTATGTAAATGCTGCAGTTGTTGTATGGGTAAATTGTCCGGTTTTCATTGCTTGGATGTCTGCAAATAAGCCAAATTCTGCTTATAATCCATCTTGAAGCTGTATTTTGTCCACTGAATATGCAATTTTGATATTGCAGCGATAAAATTTTTTTGGTATGATAAATACAAAAGAACGGTTTCTACCGTCGAAATTTATCCGCATTATGTCTATTTATTTTAAGGGGATTGATTTTTATGAAGAAAAAACGATTGCTTTCAGCCATTACAGCGTCAGCTTGTATGTTTTCCATGCTGACAGCTATGCCGAATCTGATACAGGCTGCACCCGTGTCGGCTGCTGTAACAGTTGCGAATCCGTTCATCTACTCGGATGTACCGGACGACGATATCATCCGCGTCGGCGATACCTATTACATGGTCAGTACAACTATGTTTTTTACGCCGGGCGCTCCGATCATGAAATCCAAGGATTTATTCTCTTGGGAAATCTGCAACTATGTGTATGATATCTACGCGGACGGCGACGTACAAAATCTGAAAAACGGGAAGCATGACTATGCGCATGGACAGTGGGCGACCAGTCTGCGTTATCATGAAGGCATATACTATATCTTTTTCGGCAGTTATGGCTCCGGCAAATCCTACATTTATAAAACAGACGATATTGAGAACGGTACATGGACGCGCAAAGAACTGAACGGTATGTATCATGACGCTTCCATGCTGTTTGACGATGACGGCAGAAAATATTTGGTCTATGGCGGCGGCGGTGAAATCAAAATCAAGGAATTCAATGCCGAAATGACCGATTTCAAATGGGACGGCTTAAACAAAACGCTGTTTAAGACAGGTCTGACTGGTCTTGCGGGTGAAGGCGCGCATATTTTAAAGATCAATGGCTGGTACTATGTATTTGTGATTGCATGGCCGAACGGAAAGCCGCGTATCGAGCTTTGCTATCGTTCAAAGACTCTGACCGGTAATTATGAGGGCAAGGAAATTCTCAACTCCGGTCTGGGCACATATGGCGCAGGCGTCGCGCAGGGTCAGATTGTGGATACGCCGGATGGAAAATGGTATGGTCTGATGTTTCAGGATCACGGCGCGATCGGACGCGTACCGGTTCTTGTACCCGTAACATGGCAGGACAATTGGCCGATGCTCGGCGTCAACGGCAAAGCGCCTGTGACGCTGGAAGCGCCGGACGGCTACAAAGGTACATTTCTGGCAAAAGACGATGAATTCGATTATGGTTCCAATGATCTGATGCTGGAATGGCAGTGGAATCACAATCCGGATAATAACGCATGGTCAGTCACGGAGCGACCCGGCTTCCTTCGGCTGCACAATGCGCATATTGCAGACAACATAATCTGGGCGCGCAATACGTTGACGATGCGTACCGAGGGTCCGGCTTGTTCGAGCGTCATTAAGCTTGATACTTCCGGCATGAAAGTCGGCGATTATGCAGGTCTTTCGGCGTTTCAGCTCAATTACGGCAATGTCGGCGTTTATGTAGCGGATGACGGCAGCCGTAAGATCTATATGGCAAAGAACGGTGGAAATGAGATTGCCAACAGCAGCAATAAGATCATTGATCAGACAAATATGAACGGCAAAGAGATTTATCTCAAAATTGAGTTCACGTTTGCAACCGTTGACGGCAATTTTAATGTATCGAATAATATCGACCGTGCAAACTTCTTCTATTCCTATGACGGAAGCAACTGGACGAAGATTGGCGATACGCTTGGTATGACATATGATCTGAAGATGTTTACCGGCTACCGCAGCGCGATTTACAGCTATCCGACAAAGTCCACCGGCGGCTATGCCGATATAGATTTCTTTGATTACGAGCGTGCAGAGTTCAATACGCCGGTGATTGTGGAACAGGACGCCGATGGTTACTGGTTCCACTACACCTATGAAAAGAACGTGGACGGCTTTTCTGGACGCGGCAGCGCGTCTGTTACGTCTACGAACGAACAAAAGTATGCCGGAGAGAAATCGCTGTACTGTAGTGAACGAGAGGCTTCATGGAACGGCGCGTTGCATTCCCTGAGCAGCGCAGTATGCGAGCCGGGCAAATCCTATAGCTTCAGCGCCAATGTGCTCTATACAGAAGGCGAACCGACAGATTTGTTCCACTTTACGCTGCAGTATACCGACGCCGCAGGCGAGGTGAAATATGAGAAAATCGCGTCTGAGACAGTGAAAAAGGGAAAGTGGACGCAGTTGAAGAATACGTCGTTCACGATTCCGGAGGGCGCTTCCGCTATGCAGATCTATATTGAGACCGATGAAAGCACCAATAGTTTCTATGTAGATGAAATGATCTGTGCGCCGGATGGTGTAAAGATTGAAGGTCCTGCCGTGGAAATTGAATTCACACTTGGCGATCTCAACGACGACGGCACAATCAATGCGGTGGATCTTACGCTTGCAAAGCGCGGCGTGCAGACCGGAGCATTCATCTCCGAAGCGGCTGAGCTTGCAGCCGATGTCAATCAGGATGGAAAGGCTTCCATCGCCGATGTCGTATGGTTTACGAAATATCTGACAGGTCAGACTGCGGATTTTTCGTAATGAAATCTGGTTTTATGTTTATTTGATACTCTCTTTATTCCGAATTGAAACCCTCTCAAAGTGCTTTTATATTGTTTTTTCATATGCTGCGTACAGATTATCCTGTACGCAGTCTTTTTCTGTGTAAAAAATGAATATTTTATTGACGAAATGATGATATTTTACTTGACAAATGACAAAAAACCCCTTATAATAAAATATATAAGGGGGGGGAGTTCCCATGGGCATGACTGATAATCGATTTATTGGCATTATCGCTGCTGAGGTCAACAGTATCGAACAGCGCCAGATCATGAAAGGCGTCATTGCTGAGGGACAGGTGCTCAGACAGAGAATTGTTGTTTTTTCTAATATTTATAATTCGTATGAATACGACCAGTCGCTTGATCTGGAAAATACTATTTATGAGCTGATGTTTTCTCAGGAGCTTTGCGGTCTGATTATGATTGCAGAATCCTTTATCAATGAGCAGCTTCGCGATAGGGTTCGGGAAATGTTGAAAAAACGTCAGGATATTCCGGTCGTCATTATCGGAATCTATATTCCGGCACTGGCGTTTCCGAATGTACGTTTTATCAATGCAAATGATTTGCAGGATATGGAATCCATAACAGCACATCTGATTGAAGCGCATGGCTTTCGCAAAATTGATATGCTGACAGGATATGAGGGAAATGAAGCTGCCATTCAACGTGTTACGGGGTACCGCAAAGCGCTCGAAATGCATGGAATCACGTTTGAGGCGTCGCGGGTATTCTGGGGCGATTTCTGGATGCCGTCCGGTGCAGCGCTTGCCAAGCGTTATACAGACGGAGAGCTGGAACTGCCGGACGCAATCATTTGCGCAAATGATTATATGGCGTTTGGCTTATTGGATACATTTCTGGAAAATGGCGTTCGTGTTCCGGAAGATGTATCCGTAATCGGGTATGAGTTTGTGCATGAGCGCATATATCATTCCCCGATTCTGACAACATATCAGCAAGGACGGCAGGAACTCGGCATCAGTGCTGTGCGGATGGTATACGCGCTTGCGCACGGAGAGGTGCTGCCGCCTTTTTATCCGCCGAAGGGTACGCTGATTTATGGCGAAACCTGTCCCTGCGGCATCATGCCTGAACAAATGCACACAGAGCTTGAACGTCTGCGTGAAAAGCGGCAGTTTGAGCGCTGGAATGTGCTCGGCACAATGGAGCAGCAGCTTACGCTTTGCAGTACATTGGACGAATTGATCCGCGTCATGAGCGAACGGCATTACTGGGTACGTTCGGTACAGAATATGTATCTCTGTCTCTGTGACAACTGGTATGATACCGCTGCGGAAACGCCAAGTGAATTGATGACCTGCCGGAGCGTAATGCCTTGGCATCTGCATGAACCGCCGATTGTCTGTCCGCGTCAGAATTTCTATGCGCTCTATCAGAATGCGCCGGATACCGCTGTACATTATTATCTTCCGATCTTTTTTGAACGGCATCTTTTCGGATATTATGTTCTGGAATATCATCAGCCGGATACATATGATGATATCTTCCGAAACTGGATGAAGTCAATTACAATCGGTCTGACGTTTCTATGTATGAAGAACGATATCCGATATTTGCTGCAATGTCAAAATCTTTCGGAGCAGCACGATTCGCTGACAGGTCTGTACAATCTGCGCGGACTCGAATCCGTACTCGGCGCAAGGCTGGAAAGCAGTGAGACGCCTGTATATGCCATCGTGATTCATGTCGGTGCGCTTCGGAATGATATCAGTCCAGAGGCGCAGGGTGAGCAGAGTCTATTGCTTCAGAAAACAGCGGAAGCATTGCGCTTGCTGAATTTTGAAAATACCCTGATCGCACGCACGAATGTTCAGACTTTCATCTGTGCGGGATTTTCCTGCGAATCGGATGAACAATGCAGACTGCTGGAGGATAAACTGACTGCGGTTCTGCTGCATCATACCGGCGTTTGCGATGAGGCAGGCATGGAGAGCATATTGGTTGAAAGCATTGCGCTTGCGCCAGATTTATCATCATCGGAGAATATCAATCAACTGCATCTGAAGCTCGACAGCGCATTGGCACGGCTGGCAGAGCAAAAGCTTCAACCGCACGCAGATACGCTGTTTTCTGTACGGAATCATATTTACCATATGGAGATCAGTTCTGCGGACGCAATCTGCCGGAAATATTCGTTCAGTACCGGCTATTTCCGACAGATCTATAAGGAGATGTTCGGAATCAGCTTCCATCAGGATGTGATTCGAGCGCGTATTTTGTGTGCGATTTATCTGCTGACAACCACGGTGCAGAGTATCGCAAGTATATCCGAGCAGTGCGGCTATGAGGACTGTAATTATTTTCTGCGGCAATTCCAGAAGATTACCGGTTTAACGCCGGGTCAGTTCCGACGGCTTTTGTAATTACAATTTCAAAAACAAAAACGGCAGCAGTTATGTTTTTCAACTGCTGCCGTATGTATATCAGATTAAAACTGATCGAAAAGCGGCGTGGAGAAGTAACGCTCTGCCGTGTCAGGCAAAATTGTGACAACTGTTTTGCCTTCACCGAGTTCTTCGGCGAGCTTGAGTGCGGCAGCGACATTCGTACCGCTTGAAATACCGCACATGATACCTTCCAGAGAAGCAAGCTGCTTTGCGGTATTGATTGCGTCCTCGTCGGTGACGATATGAATATGATCAAATATTTTACGATTCAGGATTGACGGGATAATACCGTCGCCGATGCCCATTTGCAGATGCGTACCGATGGTACCGCCTGCAAGAATTGCCGCGTGTTCCGGCTCGACCGCCCAGATTGCCATATCCGGATTCTGAGATTTCAGCGTTTCGCCGATACCGGTGATTGTACCGCCGGTGCCGATACCGGAGCAGAAGCCGTCGATTTTGCAGGCAGTCTGTTCGAGAATTTCGAGCGCTGTGTAATATTTATGCGCAGCAGTATTATTGGGGTTTTCAAACTGCTGCGGAACGAATACGCGCGGATCGGCAGCCTGCATTTCAAGCGCCGTATCGAGACATTTCTGAATACATTTACCGATATCGCCGTCATCGTGAATGAGAATGACCTTTGCGCCATAATGCTCAACGAGCTTCCGGCGCTCCTCGCTGACAGAATCCGGCATAATGATGACAGTCTGATAGCCGCGGACAGCGCCGACAAGTGCAAGCCCGATGCCTTGATTGCCGCTGGTTGGTTCGACAATGATGGTGTCGGGGGTGAGTTTGCCTTCCTTCTCAGCTTTCAGGATCATATTATAGGCAGTACGCGTTTTAATTGAGCCGCCGACATTCAGCCCCTCGAATTTGACGAGAATCTGTGCGCTGCCGGGTTTGACCATGCGATTCAGCCTGATCATGGGTGTGTGTCCCATTGCGTCCAAAATATTTTGATAAACCATGTTACGCTCCGTTCCTGATAATGATACATACTATATTATTATAGCATAATATGGAAAAAAAAGCAATGGTAAAAGTATGAAAAAATGGCGATCACAAAATTACATCGGGAAAAATCAGAGGCAATTACTTTTTCATATTTCGCCCATTGCATTTTACCAGATTATGTGTTATAATATGGTTTGGAAGTTCTGCAAGGCAGACAATCCGGAAAATTTGAATTGGAGGCTGTCAACAATGGGAATGTTTGACAAGCTGCTTGCAAATCTCAAAGCAAGCAGAAAAACGATTGTATTTACTGAGGGAACCGACGCCCGTATTCTTTCTGCCGCGGCTCGTCTGATGCAGGAGGATCTCATGGATGTGATTCTCTGCGGAAATGCGGACGCAGTTCAGACTGCGGCTGCTGACGGTGGCTATGATGTTTCTGCTGCAACGATTCTCAATCCGGAAACCTATCCGGAATTCGACGCAATGGTTGCTGAGATGGTCGCACTCCGCAAGGGTAAGATGAGCGAGGAAGAAGTCCGTGCCGCTTTGAAGAAGTCCAACTATTTCGGTACGATGCTCGTCAAAATGGGCAAGGCAGACGCGCTGCTTGGCGGTGCAACCTATTCGACCGCAGATACGGTTCGTCCGGCGCTTCAGATTATCAAGACGAAGAAGGGCGCAAATCTCGTCAGCTCCAGTTTCATCCTGTTCCGCGAGAAAGACGGCGTTGAGGAAAAAATCGCAATGGGCGACTGTGCAATCAACATCGGTTATCAGGACAGACTGGATAAAGACGGAAATGTAGTTCTGTCCGCTGCACAGCAGCTCGGCGAGGTTGCTGTTGAAACAGCGCGCACCGCTGCTTATTTTGGTATTGACCCGAAGGTTGCAGTGCTCAGCTTCTCGACCTATGGCTCCGGCAAGGGCGCAACGGTTCAGCTCAGCCACGACGCAGTGCTTGCGGCACGAGAGATTGATCCGGAGCTTGTCATTGACGGCGAATTCCAATTTGACGCGGCTGTATCCGAAGAAGTTGCAAAAACGAAGTGTCCGGATTCCAAGGTCGCAGGTCAGGCAAATACATTCATCTTCCCGCTGATCGAGGCTGGTAATATCGGCTATAAGATTGCACAGCGACTCGGCGGCTATGCAGCATACGGCCCGATTCTGCAGGGACTGAATGCGCCGATCAACGATCTCTCCCGCGGCTGCAACGCAGAGGAGGTCTATGTCATGGCGATCATCACGGCAGGTATGGCATAATCAGATTGTATCGTTTCCGCCCTGTAATCTACATTCCGGATTGCAGGGCGAATCTGTATTCCGAGTACTTTCCGCAACAGGAGTATCATATATATGTACGAGAATGAACAGCAAACAGCGCGAACAAAGGTGATTCTGGTTGGTATTGATACCGGAGAATATGACGCAAAGGTTTCGATTGAGGAGCTTGCAGAGCTTGCCGATACAGCCGGATGCGAAGTCATCCGATCGGTCGTGCAAACGCGTCCGGCGGCGGAAACAGCAACCTGCATTGGCAGCGGTAAATTAGAGGAAATTGCAGCGCTGATTGAAGCGCTGGAAATTGAAATGCTGATATTTGATACCGAGTTGACCGGTATGCAGATGCGCAACATCTCCGACATGACGAATTGCAAGGTCATAGATCGTACCATGCTGATTCTGGATATATTTGCTGGCAGAGCGCGAACGGCAGAAGGCAAGGTACAGGTTTCTCTCGCACAATATCGCTATCGGCTGACGCGACTGACCGGTATTGGCGCAGCGCTTTCGAGGCTTGGCGGCGGTATCGGCACACGCGGACCGGGCGAAACAAAGCTGGAAACCGATCGCCGGCATATCCGGACGCGAATCGCCTCATTGGAACATACGCTGCGGGAAATGGAGAAGCATCGTAAGTTTCTGGGCAGCCGCCGTAAAAAAGACGGTTTTCTGTCCGCAGCGATCGTCGGATATACGAACGCAGGAAAATCCACGCTGTTCAATCTGCTGACCGACGCTGGCGTGCTGACGGAAAACAAGCTGTTTGCAACATTGGACGTCACTGCGCGCGCGCTTGATTTACCGGATGGAAGAACGATTCTACTTTCGGATACGGTTGGTCTGATTCGCCGTCTGCCGCATCATCTGGTTGAGGCATTCCGATCAACGCTGGAAGAATCGGCGCAGGCAGATGTGATTCTCCATGTTCTGGACGCGTCCGAGCCTGATATTCGGGAACGGATGCAGATTACGCAGGAGCTGCTCAATGATCTGGGCTGTGCAGAGATACCGCAGATTCATGTGCTGAATAAGGCAGATCTTGTTGAACTTCCGAAGCATAATGACGCTGAAACAATCTGGATCAGCGCAAAAACAGGAGAAGGCATAGAGGCGCTTCTGCACGCAATTTCAGCCGCACTGCCGCCAACCGCAAGGCGCATGACTCTGTGCATTCCCTATACGGACGGCAGTTTTTTGCAGCTGCTTCGCAACGAGGGAAAAATCTTCCGTGAGGAATATACGGAAAATGGTACGCTGGTGGAAGTCATGGTTGATGTACGTCGGCAGAAGCAGGCGGAAGCGTATCTGGCAGAACAATAAGAACAGCCCGAAGCAGGTAAACGCCTGTTTCGGGCTGTATTTGTAGTTAGTATCATATAGTATTACAGTTTGGAATAGCCGAAGCTGTTAATCAGCGCGTCGACTTTGATGCCCTGCTTGCAGAGCGGGCAGGCATTCTGCGCAAAATTGTCATATTTCGGAAGATCCTGCTCGGTAAAGAGAGACTTGATCTCCATTCCGTGTACTTCGTTGATTGCAGAGAAAATCGAACCGATTGCGACAAGTTCACCGCTGTAATATTGCAGACACTCGATTGCTCGGTTGATTGTCTTGCCGGTTGATGCAGAACTGATCAGCAGCAGAACGCGCTTACCCCAAATCATTTTCTGCGTATTATCACGGAAAATCATCTGATTGACCGCATTCATTTCGGGTGTAATAACATTGATATCTTTATTTTGATTGATACCGCTTTGGGCGAGCGTTTCCGCAAGGAAAGCGCCGAGGATTTCGGTACCCTCCAGACAAATCACTGTATCGACAAAGTGATTGCTGAATTCGCCAGCAAGCACCTCAGCAGCCGCCTTGGCAGTTTTCATGCTTGTCTTTACAGAAGTCATATCAACATAAAAGTTGACATGAGAATGGTTTGTAGCATAATGACCCGGAATGATTCCAATGGTAATCCGATTATTCTTCTGTGATTTAATAATTTGCATTCTATCTTCCATGATATACCTCCATTATTTAAGGACATTTATGTGAGCGGTTCAAAGATTCGAGCCGTTCCAACCCCAGTGTTCAGTTCCCCAGAAGCTGACGTAAATGCGGTCGGACGGAATGGCAAGCGTATCGGTCAGGATTCCGGTGATATGAGCGGTCAGCGTATTCAGGGCATTATCGGATGCGGTGCCATAGATACGCACAGATACCATAGCGGCAGGCGCGTCTGTGCCTTTAAAGTATAATTGACAATCTCCCTCCAGCCCGACCATGAGCCAGCTTTCCGATTTTCCTGGGATCGCAGTGATTGCCGTACCGAGCTGTGTTTTGATTGCTATGGCATTTTCCGCAGATATTGTTTGATTGGTTTGCACTTGGATATATGGCATATGAAAGCCTCCTGTTCTGAAGAATGATATTATTATACCATGTTTCAAACAATTTTGCAAGCATTATGACAATATTTTTTTATAATTTGTATGAATTGTGCGAAAAAAGTCATTTTGACTGTCACCGAAACAGTCATTGCAATCTGTTTATGATGCTCGCGTTATGAATCGGCATGGTGCGCAAAACGTAAAAATGGCGATATATATTCAAAAAAATGAACCTCTCTATTCGCTGAGAAACAGAGAGGTAACATGATTGATGTTATGATGCCAGCAGCATTTTCTTGAGGAAGGAGGCGTCGCGGACGTCGATACACTGATCCTTGTTGAAGTCAAACTGGGCGGCAATATCGACGGAATCAAACGGTTTCTGCGTCAGCAAATGCTGATACAGGCGCGTCAGCTGCGCCGTCGTATAGATTTTTTCGGGCTTTGTGCCGTCCGGCTCTGTACCGCCGACGAGCTTGCCGTCCGCATAGACGCAGACATAGGGACAGCGCTTTGCAAGCTCCACGCCGCCGACAATATTATCATAGTCCTCGCCGATATCCTCCATATCCTGCAAGCTCCAGTCATTTGCCGGATCCCACTTATCCCCGAAGTACATACCGAGAATGAGCTGATATTTTTTATTGGAATTCGCAATCGCATAATCAGGCCATGCGATTTCGATATAGTAAATATCGTCTTTATACTGTTTGGGTTCTGAGAGGATCGCCTCGCGGTCATCGACCTCGGTTTGCACCTGATCGTAGGTTTTTTGCAGCACAAAGCTGGACGGAATACCGGTATTGTTTTCAAATTCCTTGATACTGAAATAGTAGCGGATGGAAAGATCGGTATGCGGCTCCAATGAATCGGTATTGACGAAGAACGTCAGCTTTGTAACGCCTGCGCCGGTTGATTCCGGAGAATCGGAATAGTAGCCGGACACCCAGAAGTCGCTGCCGGAAAACAGCGTAGAATCGTCCTCTTTTTCGGCTGGCGGAAAATCTGGCGTTGGGTGCATGGTATCGTCGCCGTAACGGAGATAGAGTCCAGCGGCAGCGCCGACAAAAGCGGCATTATAGTCGATTGTCACTTCATTGTCAATCCAATCGTTGGTGGTATCGCTATGCTGATCGTTGGAACGCGGACCGCCAACGAGTGCGCCCCAGAGAACGTGCTTATGTTCGCCGGGATCCTCCGCCATAGTCAGACCGGACGCGGCGCGATGATGCGGATATTTTGCGGAATTCTCAGCGTAGCCGACTACATAGCAGCGGTCGATCGGGTTATCGCCGAGCAGATATTCCATTTGACCGAGCGCCCATTCAGAGAAATGATAATCCGGCTGATCGGGGTCATACTGATCCTTACCATTTTTGTATTTATCATAAACAAGCGCTGTAAACTGCGCCGCAGTGTTATAGCGCGCCGAGCCCCATTCATCGAGCCAGAAATAGCCGGCTTCGGTATTTTTTCCGACCTGTCCGTTGATATAACCATTGAGGGCTTTGGCTGATATCTCCCAGAAATCGAGCTTTTCATACGGACCGCGTCCGATTGCCACACGCGTTTCTTCGCAGATTTCGGGATACTGATCCTGAATTCTGCCGAAGATGATAGAAACGCCGTTCCACATATCGTTCCAGCAGAGCACATATCCGGGCGGCGCGTAATAGTCGTCATATTGCAGCGATTGCTCCAGATACCAATGATCCTCGGTAATCAGATAGAGCCAGCCGGCGGCGAAGCAGAAATCATCCTCCCATTTGCTTGAGGTATAGAAGGAAGCAGGACCATCCTGACCGAGTCCAACGCCTTTTTCATGTTCGGCGGCAAATTTGAACAGAGCTTTTGCGTAATCGAGACATTGTTCCGCATACTCTGGATCGGTTTCGAGGAAATTATAATAGTTGATTGCGAGCGCGGCGGCAGCTTCGGAAACGCCGTCGGTTGTCGGGATTGCCTCGGTTGCAAAGAATGCCGGACGAACCATGGCGTCAATCTCCGGCGCCTGCCAGTATTTATGGTCAACGGCGCCGTCGCCGACCTGATAGCAAAAAGCAATGACATCGCCTTCCTCATTTCGGAAGGTGCTGCGCATAAAGTAATCGCAGAAATGACGGAGAATGGTTTCGGTATGCGTAGCTTCTCCGATGGCTTCGTAGGCTTCACGGAATTCATAGTATCCCCAAGATACGATGGAGCCGGCATAGGCTTCCGGCAAGCCGAATTTCACATGGTCGCCGGCGTCGTGATAGCCGCCTGAGACATCGACTGTTCCATCGCCGTCGGGATCGAGAATATCGGTATATTGTTTGATGAACGAAGCGGAAAGATTGGTTCCGCCGATTTTTTCGTCATATGGCTGAAGCGGTACTTTTGCGTCGTAGACATGACAGTTTCCGCGCCACGACAGCAGATTTTTCTGAGTGACATCGGTTCCGCACATATTGGCGTCATAGAAATAGAGAGAATATTGCAGCAGCTTTGCAAAATCTGCTTCCGTTTCGTAATAGTCCGCTTCATGCGGCAGGGCGGTCGCCGCAGCAGAAATGGGAGCGATACCGCAAAGTATCGCGGAAGTACAGAGTAAAGCCGTCAAACGCGTTTTCAGCATCATAATTCCTTTCTCCTTTTGATTGGACATACATATTTTTATTTTAACGCAAAAAAAGCGATTTGTCTATGCAAGGATTGCGGTTTCTGCGCAGAATATCGTATGGAATGCGAAATCAGTAAAAAGTAAAATCCGCAGATGTTTTTGATATCAGGAGTCAGGGATTGCCTTGCAGTTTTCAGGAGATAAATGTATGTAATGTATGCAACAATTCTGTATAAGTTGTATGGTTTGAATGTAATCTGCATTTTTTCCAGTTATAAGCGAGAATTCTCTATTTCTTTTTTCAAACGATTATGTTATAATTAAAATAATTGAGCTGAAAATGGGAATTACTTTTTGTTATTTTTTAATTTGAAAGGGTGGATTTGATGAAAATGAAAAAAAGTTGTATTGTCGTAATGGCGTTCGCGCTGACCGTCGGAACGCTTCCGGCAGAAGCGAACCAGATCGCTTCTGCGGCTTACGGCTCCGGACAAAACATTGCAGAGCTGCTTGACCGCGGACTGGTGGCATACAATACCGGCTCCGGCATGATGGTAAGCTGGCGGTTTCTTGCGAATGACAATGACAGGGCGGAATTTCAGCTCTATCGTGACGATACGCTGATTTATACCAGTGAAGCAGACAATGCAACCAGCTTCCTTGATAAAGCTGGCAGCGCGTCCTCCAAGTATCGCTTGGATACGATGATAAGCGGAAAAAAGGTCGGCTCGGATACCTGTTCGATGGTCTCCAACCAGTCGTATTTTGATATTCCGCTTGATATTCCGTGGGGCGGCACAACGAAGACTGGCGAAAATTACAGTTATACTGCAAACGACTGCTCCGTGGGTGACGCAGACGGCGACGGCGTTTACGAGATTTTTGTGAAATGGGATCCGACCAATGCGCATGATAATTCGCAGCAAGGCTATACCGGCAATGTCTATATCGACTGCTATAAGCTGACCGGAGAAAAGCTGTGGCGTATCGACCTTGGACGCAATATCCGCGCAGGCGCGCATTATACGCAGTTTCTTGTTGCGGATTTTGACTGCGACGGTAAATGTGAAATGACCTGTAAAACTGCCGATGGTACGGTAGACGGAAAGGGCAATGTCATCGGGGACGGCTCAAAGGATTACCGCAACGGCTCCGGCTATATCCTCGACGGTCCGGAATATTATTCGCTGTTCGATTGTGAAACAGGCGCGGTACTGGACACTGTCAGCTATGAATTTCCGCGCGGCACGGTATCCAAACAGACTTGGGGCGACGACTACGGCAACCGCTGCGACCGCTTCCTCGGTACGGTCGCGTATCTCGATGGCGTGCATCCGAGCGCGGTTTCTATTCGCGGATACTATACCAGAATGACCGCCGTTGCATACGATGTCGTCAATAAGAAGCTCTCGAAGCGTTGGACGTATGATTCCGGCTGGTCGCAGCAGAATGGCAGCGGCTGGGGCAACGGCAACCATAACTGTATGCCTGCCGATGTGGACGGCGACGGCAAGGATGAAATCCTTTGCGGCGCGTTTACGTTCGATGACAACGGCAAAGCGCTCTGGTGCACAAATAAGCTCCACGGCGACGCCATGCACGTAAGTGATTTTGATCCGAATCATCCCGGACAGGAGCTTTGGGTTTGTCATGAAGCGAAACCGTATGGCGTATCTTTGATTGACGGCGCAACCGGAAATATTCTGGTGCATGAGGATCGCGATAAAGATACCGGCAGAGCTTGCGCCGGCAACGTATGGGCAGGCAATCCGGGCGGTGAATTCTGGGGCTCACGCTCCACCGCCGTATTCAACGCCGCAGGTCAGCCGATCAATATGAGCTGTCCGTCCATTAACTTTTTGATTTGGTGGGATGGTGATCTGGAACGTGAACTGCTCGACGGCAACACAATCACGAAGATCAATCAGTCCGGCGGCATCGATACACTGCTGACAGCAACCGGCTTTGATTCCTGCAACGGCACCAAGGCTACGCCGAATCTCTCGGCAGATATCTTTGGCGACTGGCGCGAGGAGCTGATTCTGCATTCCTCGGACAGCAAAACGCTGCGGATTTTCTGTACGCCAAGCGAAACAAAATACCGTATTACGACGCTGATGCACGATATGCAGTACAGAATGCAGGTCGCAACGCAGCAGAACTGTTACAATCAGCCGCCGCATCCGAGCTTTTATCTGGGTTCGGATCAGCCGCTTCCGGATCGTCCGGCGGTGACGATCAACGGTCAGATCAGCGGTTCGGATTCCCCGGCAGTGATTGATACATCCCGTACATACGTATTAAAAAATGCATCCAGCGGATTGTATCTGACCGGTACAGAAGGCAATGCCGTGCAGCAAAAAAATGCAGAGGACGTCAATGCGCTGTGGATATTCAAGAACTCTGGCGAGGACGGCTATACGCTGACAAACCTTGCGGGTCAGACGCTTACCATCGACAACGGAAATGCCATCGTGCTAAAGGGAAAGAATCCCGACGCACAGACGGTTCAGCTCCGTCGCGTATCCGGGGGCTATCTGCTTCTGACGAAATCCAGTGAATATGAGAAATGCTTAGAGATTGCGTTTGCGTCGCCGGACGCCGGCGCAAATGCGCAGGAGTGGGAGCGTAATGGTGAGAAATGCCAGACATGGGTTCTGGAAGCCATCACATTCCATCCGGCGGCACCGGATTTCATCTCCGGAGATCTGGATGACAACGGCATTGTAAATGCTGCCGATCTTTCTATGATGAAGCAGGAGATTCTGCGTCCGGCGCGTACGCGAATTGAAAAACGTCCGGCAGATGTCAACGGCGACGGCGCAGTGACGATTGCCGACGCAGTTGCGCTGCAAAAATATCTGCTTGGCACCGGTACATATGACGGCGGATTTTACTATGCGATTGACGCCGGTTATACGCAGGGTATCGAGGAATCGACCAATGCCGGATTCAAGGACGCGGCATATCTGAATCTGGATAATGTCAACGGAAGCTATGTAGAATTCCGTGTGTATGCTGCAAAATCGGGAAGCTATAGCGGTACGCTGCGTACTGCAAACGGCAGCGACGCAAACCGTATCATGAAGCTTTCGGTGAATGGCGGCGCGTCACAGTCGATAGACTTCAATTCCACGGGTGCATGGACAACGTGGTCGGATACGAAGCTGACTCTGACATTGCAGGCGGGCATGAATACGATTCGGCTGACGTCTGAGACCGAACAGGGCGGACCGAATATTGATTATCTGGCGATTACACCGACATAAAATAGCAAATGCCTGTGCATCTGGAAATGGTGCACAGGCATTTGCTTTATCATTTATAACGCAGAAAAGCAATGGAGAAAGAATATGAAATATGGAATCGCGATGCGGTCGAGCTGCATGAGCTTTATTCTACGCAAAACGCAGCGGTCTGTGGACAAACGAGTTATAATGGAAATCGTTGCATTTCACTGTGCAGCAACGACTGAATCTCGTCCAAAGTCGGAGGATTCAGCGGCAGAGGGAATCTGGAAATGGCGATTGCGGAACAAGCGCTTGCAAAGCGTACCAGTTCATCGTCGGTCATACCGTGCAGCAAACCATAGATACAGCCTGCCTTGAATCTTGAATGTATTGCCTGCGCCCAATGTACTTTTCACCGCAATGGCAAACGGCTTCATTTTCTTCATTGGCTGACCTTTTCTGCCGTACAGCATTTCCTTTTCGCCGCGCGTGAGAATGACAAGTCCATCAGTATGACCAGTCAGCAGTTCATAGATTTCTTCTGCATTTTTATTCTGATATTGTTCTGAGCCTGTGCACTCCTTGGAAACCACGTTGACGGCGCAATGCTGATGAAGGAAACTGTCATGAGGGCAATCTATTGTAATATACGGTATCTGATGTTTGACGCAAAGCTCGGCGGCTTTCTGCGTTGCATCGAGGAAAAACGGATCAATCGCCGCAATCTTGCAGGCTGCAATATCTTCTTCTTTCGGCATATTCCAGCGTATTTTTGCACCGTCTTCATACAGAGACTGAAATACCCCCATAGGCGAACGCACCAGTCCTGCAATCACCACATAGTCCATCAATCCCTCGTATTCGGGATCGAAGCGGAGAGAAGATAAATCCACTGATTTATCCTGGTAAAAACTTTTCAGCAGGGGTGCGACCTGTGTTCCGATATGGGTGCCGTCAATCTTGACGTTTACGCCAAGTGACGCCAATACGGTAGCGGCAGTTCCGGTTTGTCCGCCCGGCAGAAAGTATTTTGCTTTCAGCTCTGATTATTGATCGGGCTTTAAGAACGCTCCTTTTAACAAGAAGGAATGGGTTCCTAAAATCTGCCCTTATATTTTTCCCTGAATCAGTGAAGCGCAGCGCACAGACTGCACCATATACAGTCAGGCGAACATTGCCTTAATTCACATCAGGCAGGATTGCAAGCTTTGCGATATGCTTGAGAATCAAAACGATGTCATCAGATTCCGGCTGACCATTGCGGTCACAGTCTGCATTCTGCAATCCCGATGCAGAAATCAAGGCGGAGGGGTCCTCGGCGACAAATCTTGCAAGCAGAACCGCGTCCGAAACATCTACAGTTTCATCACAGTTCACATCTCCGAGATACAGTTTGGGAATTGTAGTTGTAGTTTCCGTAGATGTGGTTGTTGTAGTGGTAGTAGTAGAAGTTGTGGTGGTTTGGAGCGGTTCCGGCTCGGCGGCAGGAGAGAGGACAAAACGCTGTGCGTGGTCGCCGCGGTACGTCCATTGCGAGAGCGAACCGTCTGCAAGGAAGCCCAAGCCGATCGTTTGATTTTCGATTTTAGAAATAAGAGAATAGCTGCCGTCTGCATTGCACCAGATCGAAAATTTCTGTTGATCCTGATCGGAATATGCCGTAAGAGACAGCGCAGCGTATTCAGTATCCTGTTCAGCAGTGACGCAGTTACCGTTCGCGTCGGAAATGGTCACATAATTGTCATCGACTCGCTTCAGAATCCAAGCAGTTGCGGTATTGCTTTGCTGTAAAGCGTTATGATTTGCGCTGATGAACTGCGCGTTTTCGAGATTCCGGATGGTATAGGCGCGCGCAGGAACCGTCGCATATGTTGGGGTAATTTTCCAGAGCTGACATTCACCGCCCCAGAATTCCCATTGTTTGATAGCGCCGCCGTTTTCCTTTGACCATTCATAGACATCGAGACCGGCTGCGTCGCCGGCAGATTTTGCGACAATCGCGAAATAGCTGCCGGATTTTATGAGTTTCCATTTCTGATTATCCGCGCCGCTGTACTTTTGAAACGCGATTTCCAGCCCATTTTCAGCAGAGTTGCCCTGAACGGTCACGCAGTAATCCTCATCGACCATAGAAGAAATGCGGCAGTAGCCATCGCCGAGATCGGTCAGACGGAAATCCTGATTGATGTCGCCGGATTTGTTGCCGCGCTTCGCCCATTGCTGAATACCGGTACCGTCCTGCATGGAACCGGGTACGGATTCGAGCACCAGACCGCTGTTGACATTGGTGATCGTATAAGGGACATTGCTCAGCAGACCGGAATCGCCGATCAAGACGCTGCCGCTGTGATCTGCGACGGCATTTTTGTCATAGACGAGCGCGCCGCTGCCGATATGATTGTACAGACGATTGCGTTCTGTGCCGTTCCATGCAGCTGTATTCACGCCCCAGATTGACTGGTTATTGTTGCCGACGGCGGTAAAGGTCATGACCTTTTTTCCAGTACCGGTCTCATCATATTGCGGATTGAAATACCCCTGATAACTAACGTTTCCGATATTGAAAGTCGCGGCGGCGCTGTCATTGTTTTCGCGCCATGTTCCGGAGACAGAACCGGAAATCGTACCGTCTGGATTGAGGGTAATGTTCTGTGCGGAAGTGATTTTGCCATCCGTTGCGCTGCCGTGGTTGATGAATTCATAGGTACCAGCAAGAGAAGCAGGTTCAAAGCCGGCGTCCGACCATGTTTCGCCGCTGTATTCATAGGGCATGACGACAGGCCAGCCCGCCTCGTTGAAGTGCATCGCATGGACGCGAACCTCATGGAATTCCGCGCCATCGTCGAAGCGCGTATGATTGACGAGATACCATTGACCATCGGAATCCTGCAAAACAGAATTATGTCCAGGCGCCATATATGCGCGTGGCAGCGACGAGAATTTATAGTTTGTCATGACTTTGAGACCGACTGAATTGAGATCGGGGTTTGACGGAAGCACCATATCCTTGCCGGAGGGATCCACAAATGGTCCAAGGGGGGATCTGGAACGTCCAACGCGCATATTATAGCCGCCGGTCGAAGTCAGACCGCCGTAGGTAATCCAAAGATAATAGAAGCCGGTATCCGCATTATATTCGATGAACGGTCCCTCGCCGGATTTGCCGTAGCCGCCGGAAATTTTGGTGCCGAAATAGCTGTCCACCATTCTGCCGTCAGCGGTCTGACCGGATTTCGGATGGATACATTTACCGGTTGTTTTATCAAGCTCCAGCGTAAAAATGCCGCCCGACCATGAACCGTAGCACATATACATTTTGCCATCGGTATCGGTATAGATTGTCGGGTCGATTGCATTCGGGAACATCTGGTTATTGAAAATATGGTTGTTGAACCACTGGCTATTGAACGTGACCTGTCCTGCGTCAATCAGTTCCTGAATATTCGTATTGGAGTATCTGCGGTTGACATTTTTCGAGGGGCTGGTCGCCATAACGGTCGTGTCGGTGAAGCCGGAGTAAATCAGCGTATCCACAAAGGTATACGGACCCTCTATCGTTTTGGACGCCGCATATGCGATGACGGAAGTACGGTAGTCGGAGGATGTGCAGAAGTACATCAGATACGCGCCTTTGGAGCCATCCTGATTGACATAATCGGGATTCCAGACCACATCCGGCGCCCAGACGGCAAACCCGCCCACACAGTCTCCGAGATCCTCGCCAGCCCAAGCGAAGGCTTTTTTCAGATTGTTTGAAAGATCGCCAAAAAGCTTGTTATTCTGACGAGTATAGCCGTTTGCAAAGGAAGTCCAGCTTTGCAGATTATTGGACTTCGCGGCTTCGATATGCGAGCCGAAGACATAGTACATACCGGTCTGCTCGTCCTTCACGATAGATGGATCATGCGCGGAAACGCGAGCTTTTTTGAATTCCGCGTCCGCAGCAGAGACCGCCGGCGTATACGCATTCAGCGCAGAGCAAAGCAGTGCGGCTGCGGAAAACAGTGCGAATATTTTTTTCATAGCAATTCCCCCAGAAATATATATTTTTATATATCTATTATACACGGAAACGAATATGAAGTAAATGATATATTGAGTGGTCTGCATGACGGATTGTTGCAGAAATCGCAAGAATTCACTTGACAATCTGTGGGAATTATGGCATAATATAAAATAGAGTGGTATGACCACGCAAATTATGAGGAGGGGATTTATCAATGAAACTGAAACGGTCCGCGGCATTTTTATCAGCCTTTGTCATGCTTGCAGGCGCGATGCAGCTTGTACCGGCTGCAACAGTCTCAGCAGAGGGTAAATATGATTATGCCAAGGCATTGCAGATGTCGCTCTATTTTTACGAGTGTCAGCAGGCAGGACATCTGCCGGAATGGAATCGTGTAGAATGGCGCGGCGACGCCACAGTTGATGACATTGTGGACGGCGGCTGGTACGACGCAGGCGACCATGTAAAATTCAATCTTCCGATGTCCTATACGGCGTCCATGCTTGCATGGGGATTGTACCAGTATCCCGAAGGCATCGAGGCTTGCGGCGAAATGACCAATTATGTCAATAATCTGAAATGGGTTATGGACTATCTGGCAGCCTGTGATCTGGGTGATTCCGTAATTTATCAGGTTGGTATCGGTCAGAAGGACCATTCTTGGTGGGGATCTGTTGAAGTGCTTGAGTACGGCATGGCGGATCAGAATATCACCGGTTCCAGAGAGCATATCGAGGGCCGCAATGCTTCCGCTGTTACGGCGGAAATGGGTGCGGCGCTAGCTGCCGGCGCGTGCGCGCTCAAGGGCAGAGTCGATGATTCGATTTTGCAGGATTATATTGATCATGCAAAGAATTATCTGAAAATGGCAGACGCCGATCAGAGCGATGACGGCTATAATGATACCGACGCGCAGGGATTCTATCAGTCCAGACAGTTTTATGACGATCTGTTCTACTGTGCAAACTGGCTGTACATCGCGACAGGAGACAGCGCATATCTCGATCAGGCAAAGGGCTATATTCCGAATCTCGGACATGAGCTTGGACAGGGCGATACGCTGAAATATTCATGGTCGCAGTGCTGGGATGACGTACAGCAGGGCGGTTCCTTGCTGTATGCGATCAACACCGGCGACGCAACATGGAAAGCGCAGGTCAAGAAGCATCTGGATTACTGGTCTGATACGTCCCGTCATAAAGCCGGCGGATTGGTCTATGTAGATTCGTGGGGTTGTCTGCGTTATGCAAATACAGTTGGTTTCATTACCGCTGTGGCTGCGGACGAGCTGTTCAAGGACGACGCAAATTACGATACCTACAAGAATCTGTATGAGACGCAGATCAATTACACGCTCGGCGACAACCCGAATAAGATTCCGTATGTAGTCGGATATGCGGAAAATTCTCCGCGCAATCCGCATCATCGTACAGCGCATGGCTCTTGGAAAAACGATTTCAAGCAGCCGGAAATCAGCCGTCACGTTCTTTACGGCGCGTTGGTTGGCGGTCCGGATGAATCGGGCAATTATGTTGACGACCGCAATAACTACATTAACAATGAGGTTGCGACCGACTATAACGCAGGCTTTACCGCATTGTTATGTAAGATGGTAACGGAATACGGCGGCAAGGGCGATCCTGCATTCCCGTATCCGGACGAGCGCGACGATGAATTCTTTGTCGAGGCAAAGGCAACGCATGATTCCGGCGGTACAACCGTCAGCATGAAGCTGACAAACCATACCGCATGGCCGGCACGCTGCGTTGACAATCTCTCGATGCGTTATTTCTTTGACGCAAGCGAGCTGAAAGCCGCAGGCTACGATCCGACCAAGGTTGTTCTGCGCTGCGACCGTAACCAATCTGAGATGTATAAAGGCTCCGGCGTGGAACCGGCAGTCGTATCCGAGCCGAAGCAGTATGACGGCGATATCTATTATATCGAAGTGACATTCCCGGATGGCAGAGCAGTTCTTCCGGTTTCCGAGGGCGTACAGCAGTGTGAAATTCTGCTTGCGATCGTCTGTCCGGATTACGGCAAGGGCTGGGATGAATCGAATGATCACTCTGCAAATGGCTTGCCGGGCAAGGACAATATCAAGACAGAGTATATTCCGGTATATGAAAACGGTCAGTTGATATTCGGTATTGAGCCGGATGGTACAAAGGGTACAGGCTCGATCAGTGCGAACCCGGCGTCGGGCAGTAAACCGAATGGTACAACGCCGATTCAGACGGAAACCACGCCGCAGTCAACTACTACGACAACGGTTTCTTCTGATTCCAAGACAACGACGACAGTATCTGAGACAACAGCTTCCAATGTGCAAACGGCTACGTGTTGGGGCGACGTCAATCTTGACGATGAGGTTGACGTTTCAGACGCGGTTCTGCTTGCAAGATTCGCAGCCGAGGACGCAACCGCAAAAATCACGGCGCAGGGTAAGATCAATGCCGATGTCACCGGCGATCGGAATCTGAACGGTGATGATACGATGCAAATTCTGCGTGCGATTGCAAAGCTGATCCCGATGGGTCAACTGAATCCTTACGCAAGATAATACAAAAAATCCGCAGGATTTCAATGTGTATCCTGCGGTTTTTCATATGCAATATTAAGCAATGTGTGCTGAGCAAATAAAATATAATGCAATTATCTGCCATGTCAGACCGAGCAGATTGATGAGCCAGAAATAAAACTTTCTAGTCTTATGATGAAAGAATACCATACCGAGCAGACCGCCCAATGCGCCGCCGGCAAAACCAAACAGCAGCAGTCGGCGTTCTGGTGTACGCCATACATTCAGCTTTGCGGCACGTTTATCCAATCCATATATGATAAAAGTGATCGCGCTCATCACAAGCAATACGATTATAAATATTTTTGACATATAGCTTCCTTTCGAGCGAAACAGCATCCTGTCAACGCGGCAGGATGCTGTTCATTGAAATTACTGCATGATTGCTTCTGTCCAGTATTCCTGATTATAAATATCGGTGAAACGATACATTATTTTGATTGCACCATCGCCGACATTTACATTGCTGATTGTCATTGTGTCGCTGACGGTAAGCTGATTACCGAGCATATAGCTGTCGAGATATTCGCCGTCATAGCTGTAATAATCGCAGACAAAATCAAGCTTGTCTCCGTTATGCAGTTCGGTCATACTTTTTGCGACGGTATTGGTTTCGTTGTTGCGGTAATCAGATTCGGCGCCGATGATATAACCATTCGGGTTATCCTGATCGAATGCGACAAGCAGCTTGACGCGGTCGCCGTTGAGCAGCGCAGGGATGTAGCCGGAGATTGTATAGTCGTCGCCGTTTTCGATGGTATCGGTATGATAATACGCAACCACCTGACCGTTTACAGCAAGCCAGTCACGGGCAGTATCCGCAATCAGATTGCCGTCGGCGTCGAAGTCATAGACATTGTCCAGACCGAGATCGACATACCCGGTACCGTCATCATAGAACACATTTTTGTCGAGCGAATTGACGAGCTGCCATTGCGATTCGCTCAATGTCAGAGTATATTGACCATTGGATTCTTTCCAGTAGAGATTATTAGTATCAAAGTAGTTGAGCGCGAGGTATTCAGCGGTATTCGCTTCGGAAAGCGGCGTTTCATCCATAAAGCTGATGTTATCCTGTGTGAGTCCCTCGATGCTTTTGCCGTCAAATGATGCAGAACTGAGGAAGCCGCTGAGCAGCGAGCCGATCATATCCGCATTGCCGGAAGAACCGCTGGTCATATTGCCGAAGAGCGAACCAAGCGGCGAACTGGAACCGCCGGCAGCGATCTGACCGCTTGTTTCAAGGCTTGCGAACTGACGGATACACTTGATATAGGATTGATCCATATTGATCTGCTGATAGGTATTGCACGCATTATCCACGTAGGATGTACGCTTATACGGGAAAAAGATCGAAACGCCGTATGCGTTGGTCATATTACGTGATGTGCGGTTATACTTGACAGCATTCTGGATGACTTCCGCGAGCCGATTGCCCTCAGCAGTATCCATATTGATTGCAAGGTCAACAAGGTCAACCTGATCTATTTTAGAGGAAACGGCAAATTCTCTGGTGTTATTGCGGGCGTTGGATACTTCCTGATACGCTTGCGCTTCCATCTTTGCGCTGACTGAGTCGGAGAAAGCAGAAAGCTGCTTTGGAACGGTATTTGCAAACTCGGCAAGATCAATGACAGAAAGCGTTGTTTTCTGACCGGGGCAGCGCCGATCGCAAGCCGCGACGAAGTCATCGCAGATATTCTTACCGATTTCGAGCGTTGGCATGGAGGTATTGTTACCGAGCTTTGTCAGCCAGTCGGTATAGTACCAGCCGATACCGGGTTCTGTCTCCTCAGACGCCACCAGATAATCTGCATAATTATTCAGCATCAAGGCATTTTCAGCCGTCGCCATGAGGCAGGCGTCGAAGCCAATGAAATCGAATTTGACGCCGCCGTTTTTCAGTGCCTTGCTGATATCGGCAAGATTCATCGAGCCGCCGTTCCGCAGTTTTTCATCGTAACCGAAGCCGCTGACGGAGCCGCCGCCGTGATCCCAGAAATCCAGAATATTACGGTTTGCCGGAAAATTCTCTGCGCAGTACCGTATAAATTCGGAAAGCGTATTGGGATCGGTCATAAGTTTGTTGCCCATATCGGCTTCAAGGCGTTCCAACTTACCATTTCTGACGCGGTAAATTTGGTTGACGCTCGTGCTGATACCGGAGGTTTGCCATTGCTTGCAGCCGCCGGTATAGACGATCAGATTGACATTATCGCCATATTTTGCAGCAGCCATTTCCTGCAAATCGGAAGAAGCCATGCCGCTTTTGGATTCGAGATCCGTACCGCAGATATAGACCATGATCGTAACGGTATCCTGATTGTTACCGAGGATCGTGGTATATTTTGCACGGGAACCCTCTGCAACGGTCTGATCGACGTTCGCAGTCGGAGGCGCAACATACTGATCAGATTGATCTTCCGAAGAATGATAGGGAAGCTGACCGGTCAGACCGCCGCTGAGACCGTCCGACAAACCGCCGAGCATACCTTCGCTGTTACCGCTGCAACCTTTGAGCAGCAGATAACCAATAATCAGCAGGACGATTGTACCGCTTCCGCCTGCGGCAGCCGCACGTTTTCCAACGCCTGTTCTGCCGGATGTTTTACCGGCGTATCCATTTTGCGAACCGACAGGTCCTGTACCGAGTCCCTCGCCGCGGCGATGAACGCCTGAGCCGCCGCTTGTCACATTTTTGACTCTGCCTCTTGGTCTTTTGGGATCCATATTTTTATCCTCCTTCGATGAAACTCCGCTGATATTATTTTACCTGATACGACTTCATTTGTCAAGTTCATCGCGGAATCGACCGAATTATTATGTCCGGATCTGTAAAATGCTTCCGTTTTCCGATTTGTTGATGACGATTTGAGCAGGGATTGCTTCGCGCAGCTCAGCGACGTGCGAAATGACGCCAATCAGGCGCGAACCGTCCGCGAGCTTTGATAGCATTTGCATAGCCAGCGCAAGAAGATTTTCGTCCAGAGAGCCGAAGCCCTCGTCAATAAACATAGCGTCGAGCCGGATACCGCCGCTTTGCGCCTGAACGACATCGGAAAGACCGAGTGCGAGCGCGAGTGAGGCGAGGAACGATTCACCGCCGGAAAGGGACGCAACATCGCGCCAAGCGCCGGTTCCGCTGTCGAACACTTCGAGATCAAGACCGGTCTGCGAATGCTTCTGTTCAGCGTTTTTCCGGCAGCGAAGCGAATAGGTATTGTTTGTCAGGAAGCGAAGCCGCTGATTCGCCGCAGTCACGACATGGCGGAAATAGAATTGCTGCACATAAGCTTCCAGACTGATTTTGGCTTTTCCGGAAAGCTGACCGCTGACGGTAAAATAGAGATCGCGAAGCTGTTTTTCGTATGCGACGGCTTTTTTACGTGCATTCGCGAGAGGGGCGAGTCGTTCCTGTATGATATCATTCGTATTGCAAACTTGTTCGGCTTTTCTGATTGCGAGAGCGAGCGTGTTTTGTTTATCGTTGAGTGAACGGATATCGGCTTCGATTTCAGCAAGCGGCATTGGCTCGGTGATGGTACACTGTGCGCGCAAATGCGCTAGCTGTCCGCGCAGGGTATTGCGGCGTTCCAGATATATTTGTACCTGTTTCTGAAGCTGAAGTTGTTTTTCGGGGTCCATAACCGCATTGAGAAAACCTGCTTCATCGGAAAAGATAGAATCTTCCAGCGCGTTTGCATAATGTTTTCGGTAATGATTGGCGGTATCCAAGGCACGTTCATAGTTTGCCGCAGATTCTTTTACAGCCGCACGCTGTACAGCCTCATCGCGTTCGGCTTTCGTATGAAGCGCCTGCGCCTGCGACAAAGCATGATTCAGCGCATTGATTTTGCACTCTATCTGGTCGGCGTCATGCTGAAGCGCCTGTTCGGTTGGAATCTGACCGTCGCAGCAGGCTTGCAGTTCGGCAAGAAGATCGTCGAGCATATTCCGGCGTTCCTCGACGGTTTGCTTTTGCTTGACGAAATCCGCGAACGCGTCGCTTGTTTTCTGACGAACAGCAGCAACTTCTGCGTCGGTAGGCGTACGGTCTGTTTGTACGGCAGGAGAGGGATGCTCTGTAGCGCCGCAGACCGGACAAGGCATACCGGATTGCAGAGAAGCGGCAAGCAAGCCAGCCTGACCGGCATTGTATGCATCCATGCAGAGGCGTTCTGTTTCGGAGGCTTTTTGATAGGCAGTTGATTTCGCGGAGAGCAGGGAAGCAGCTTGTCTGTGCTGATCGCGCAAGGCAGCGCTTTTCCGCAGCAGATCAAAGCATTTCTGCATAACGGATCTTTGTTCCTGCAACGCCGGAATCTTTTCGGCTTCCTTTTGGGCGACTTCCAAGGCGTGTGCAGCGTGTTTACTGGCGTCAGCGAGTACGGGCAGCATATCCGAGTGTTTTTTCATGATGTCACGCGCTTTATCAAGCTGCTGATCGGCATTGACGGAAGCCTGATACTCCCGCAGCAGTGCGGCGGCATGACGCGAACGGTTGAGTTCTTCCTCATAGTGTACAAATTCAGCCGCCTTTTCATTGAGCTGTTCGAGCTGCATCGACGTTGACGACAGTTCTTTGAGCAGCAGATTCTGTTGTTTTGCAAATTCTGCTTTTTGGGAGAGAATTTGGTATGCTTTTGAACATTCTTCCTGATCGTGAAGCAAAGAATCGAGTAATACTCTTTGGTTTTTACAGATTTCTCTGAGTGGCGCAAGTGCTTTTTCCGCATATTCCGGCTCTGCACGCAGCCGAATCAGCGGTTCTGATTGCTCGGACGTATCATCGGGCAGAATCAGATCGCGGACTGTGAGCAGGATCTCCTGTTCCAGCGAGGCAATTTCCGCTTTGGCGTCTGATTCCATTGCCGACAGCATATCCTGAAAATCTGAATAGCGAACAGTGCCGAACAGCTTTTGAAAAATCGCCTTGCGGTCAGATGAAGACGCTGTCAGTATCTTACGAAAATCGCCCTGCGCGATCATGACCGTCTGTGCGAACTGTGCGCGCGTCAGCCCGATCAGCTCCTGTATTTTTGCATTGACCTCCTTGATATTTTCGAGGATTGTCCCATCCGGCAGCCAGAGAGCAGCGGTACGTTTACAGGTTTTCATTCCATCGCCGATTTTCTTCGGACAGAGATATTCCGGCGATCTGCGGACTTTGAATATTTCGCCGCGATGTTCAAATTCGAGTTCTGCAAAGGTATCGGCGTCCGGCGCGGCGTAATCGGATCGGAAGCTGTCGGCGCTTCTGCGTTCTGGACCGCCGCTGGCTTCGCCGAACAACGCATAGGCAATCGCGTCAAAGATTGTCGTTTTGCCGGCGCCGGTTGCACCGCAGACAAGGAACAGCCCATCGCGCTCCAGCTTAGTGAAATCGACGATCGTCTTCTGCGCATAGGGACCAAAAGCCTGCATCGTGAGCATTCTCGGTTTCATAGCGCACCTTCTTTCTGATCGAGTACGTCCAGAACTTTCCGAACAATCTGATTCTGTGCGTCGGAAAGAGCCGTACCGTCATGCTGTGCGGCATAGAATTCCTGAAGCAGCGTAAGGAAATCAGAGGACTGCGGTACAGACTGGGACGTTCGGAAGATTTCAGGATCATCGGCGCTCTGTGCAAATAGCGTTTGCAGACAGTTCGGGAAAACGGTGCGCAGCGCACGGGCGGCATTCACCGGAGGAACAGGATCCGTCACGGTAAGCTGCACATAATCCTCACAGCGCGGCATCTGCATCAAATCCTCAAAGCTTCCGCTGAGAATTTGCATATTCCGGAGGGGCTTCAGCGGCACGGTCTCAATATGTACATGACCTTTTTCGAGTAAATCTACGATTGTAACGGATTTATGCTGATGTACTTCCGAGAAGGAGTACATCAACGGCGAGCCGGCATATCGGATTTCGGGTCTTTCCACCTGCTGCGGACCGTGCAGATGACCGAGCGCAACATAATCATAATCATCAAAGAGCGAAGCAGAAACCTGATCGAGACCGCCGATGGCAAGCTCCTCGGAATCGCAGACCTGCGCACCGGTCAGAAATTGGTGCGCGATCAAGATATTACGTTTTCTGGTATCGACAGTGTGATTCTGCATGAGAATACGAATGGCGTCGTTATAAGTCTGAATTTCGTCAGCCTGATCCGGAGCAGCCGCGCGCATCTGCATCGGCGTTGTGAACGGCATCATATGGAGAATGATTTCTCCATATGCGTCAGAGCACGTATACTGATAGATTTTCGCAGTATCTGCGCCGGAAATATAGACATTGGAGCGTTGTGCAAGGGGCGCGAGATAGGCAATGCGTTCGGCAGAATCGTGATTGCCGCTGATCATATAGCAAGGCAAATGGCGTACTGTAAATTCTGTGATAAAATTGCTGAACAGAGTCATTGCCTCGGCTGAGGGCGCATTTCGCTGATAGACGTCGCCAGCAATGAGAACGGCGTCGATCTGTCGTTCATCCGCGATTTGCAGGATTTCGTTCAGGATAAATTTTTGATCATCGAGCAGATTTTGCTTATGCAGCACCTTTCCGAGGTGCAGATCTGCCAAGTGCAGAAATCGCATGAATATTCCTCCATGATATCAAAGCGCTTTGAGCAGCGCGAGTAAAAAATGCCAAGTCCGTTCGGCAGAGGCAATCGAAAGCCGTTCGCGCGGCGTATGGATATCAAACAAATCCGGTCCGATTGAGATACACTGGAGCTGCGGCGCTTTGTCACTGAGGATACCGCATTCCAGTCCTGCGTGGATGGTCTGAATGACGGGCTTCTTACCGAACATAGTTTGAAAAACATCGGCGGCGATCTGTTCGAGCGCCGTATCCGGCACATATTCCCAAGCAGGATAGCTTCCGGAATCAGACGCCATACCGCCGGCGGATTCGGCAAGATGGTGCAGCTTATGCGCAAGCGCGTTCTTTTCCGCATTGACGCAGCTTCGCAGGAGCGCGTCGACGCACATCGCTGTTTCTTGCAGGGAAAAGATGCCGAGATTGAGCGAAGTTTCCGGCATATGCAGCACATCGTTCATACTTTGCACGCCGTTTGGCAGTTTATGGAGTTCATGCAGCAGCGTGCGCGTGGACGCTTCCGTCAATACGGAATCAAATTGATGCGTAGGCAGCGTGGCGATATCCGTTTGAAATGCTGTTTCATTGGGATATACGAGGCGGATTTGTTGTTCTTCTGACCGGATGCTTTGTGCAATGGCGGCAGCATTCTCTGCGGCGCAGCGAATTGTCACGGTACAGTCAGTCGGGATGACGTTATCCCGAATACCGCCGTTCCAAGCGGCAAGACAGAACGGCTCCTTGACAGCGCGCAGCAATTTTATCATAACAACATTCGCATTCAGCAGCTTCTTATGGATTTCTGCGCCGGAGTGACCGCCGATCAGTCCGGAAACGACAATGCGCATGAAGCAGCCGTCAGCTTTTCTTCGCTGAACCGGATATTGCAGATGTGTGCGAACGCCGCCGGCGCATCCGACGGTAAAGATACCCTCCTCCTCGGAGTCAATGTTAATCAGATACGTACCGTTCAGCGCGTCCGGACTAAGCGCGGTTGCGCCGTCCATACCAGTTTCCTCGTCAACGGTAATCACAACAGTTAACGGCGGATGGGGCAGCGTATCGGATTCCAGAAGCGCAAGTGCATAGGCGATCGCAATACCGTCGTCACCGCCGAGCGTTGTGCCGTCCGCGCTGAGAAAGTCATCCGACCAAATCAGATCAAGCCCATCCGTATCCATATTTTTCGTGCATTCCGGCAATTTGGCGCAGACCATATCCATATGTCCCTGAATGATGACGCCGGGATGATTCTCATAGCCTGCCGACGCCGGTTTCCTTATGATTACATTACCAATCGAATCGATAGCGGCTTTGCAGGAAAGCCGCTTTGCGGTATCTAGAATCCATTTCTGGATATGTCCGGTATTGCCGGAACCATGGGGGATGGCAGAGAGTTCGGAAAAATACCGGAATACGGCTTCCGGCTGCGGATATTGCAGCATATACATTCTCCTTTTTATAGAAAACGATAATTAGGGTGATAGGGCAGAATCAGCGCGGGATCCGCTTGCGCTTCTGCAAAGATTCTGTCGCGCAGACCGTCCGCAAGCAGAGCATCGAGTGCCGGATGCTGCTGTGCCGGAACGCCGGAGCAGCCCTGATAGAGCGCGAGACGCGGGATACCGGAATCCGGATCGCGCATTACGCGGATAGGCCAAATCGAACAGGCGAACGGTTTATCGTCCGGCGGAAGCGTGCAGCCGGTTTGAGGATTGAGAAAAGGGCAGGGCTGTGCAGCATGATTGCTGTCATAGGGGAGTGTGATTCGGTATCTATCGTTCTCCTTGGTGATGATATAATCCGGATGATCGACAAGCCGTGCGGCGGCAGCGATTGAAAAAGCAGGCAGCTCCCATGCGCTGTTTTCTTCAAATACGCAGCAATTTTTGCATTCTGCGCAGGTTTGGGCGGACAGAATAGAACTCAGCATAAATCAGATTCCTTTCCATGCCATACAGCAATGAATTTCTCATGCAGAAGATCGGGTCGATAGGATTGTTTTGAAGTACGCATTCCATGTTCGCCCAAGTCCTCCTCACGATTCAGATATAGAGCGCCGGACAAACATTTCGCCATTTCGGTTGCAACAACGGGCCATGCGTGCGGATAATCGGGAATCACTTTTTCAAAATGGACATCAAAGATACCCTCTGAGATTTCAGAAACCATCGTCATACCAATCGGCTGACCGTCTGCATAGAGCAATAAACCGGATATGCCGAGCGCCTCGACATTGGCAGCGGCCTCTGCGATACAGTTACGCTCATATTGCAGAGAAGCGTCATTGGGATCGGAACGTGCAGAGAGCCATTTATCAGCAATTTCGAGTGCAAACGCAGCATTTTCCGGAATCAGCGGTTGAATATAGGCGTCTGGACAGGCGCGCCAGAACTGTGCGATATGATTGCGTTTTCCATGATAACGGCTGCCGCGGAGCGTCGCAAGATTCTCTTGCAGATACAGATATTCCGTGTAATCCTTTGCGTGGGTAAAGGTAAAGCAGTCCGGATATGTGTTTGCGAGCCAATCACATTGCGTTTGATTGAGCATGGTGATACGCAACGGCAGATTTCGTGCAGCGGCATCTTCATACAGCAGCCGGATTGCAGTTCGGAGTGCGCCGCTGCCGAGTGGAAAGCCGTATGTATCTTTACGGAAACCGCATTGATAGCGCCGGAGCAGCATGGAATCCGAAAAAGCGATTTCGACGCCGTATTTTTCACGAAGAAGGTACAGATTTACAAAAGAGCAGTCGTTTTCAATAGATTTAGAATCAGAGGCTGCTTTAACAACAGCCGTGCGGTCGGAGAGAACGGGAGGCGCAAATGCGATTGCCATGCGGATATCCGCCTTTCATCTATGGTTTATCATAATATTATAGCATGAACACATCTGTTTGTCAAACAGAATGAATGGAAAAAAGCAAGCTGCGGCATAAAAGATACAGCTTGCTTTATATAACGGAATCGTAGAAGCGGATATCGAACTGTGCGCCGAGGGGCGTTATATTGCGAACCTGAATGCTGCCGCCCTGTGAAACGATGATTTTTCTGGCGAATGAGAGACCAATGCCATATCCGGTTTGTGAAAACGACCCGCTTCGATAGAATCGTTCAAAGATATGCGGCAAATCTTCTTCTGAAATACCGCAGCCGGTATCGGAAATCAGGAGACCTTTATAGATTGCATTGGATGTCGAGGCGATGGTAATGGAACCGTTCTCCGGCGTATGCTCCATACAGTTTTTGAGAATATTGCAGAGCGCTTCGGTACAGTAGGGGAGATCGCCGGATATGACAGCGTCATCTTCAATCCGGATATTGACGGAAACATTTTTCAGTTCCAGCGCAATCGAAATGGGTTCGAGCGCGTCGGCAACGAGCGTGCGGAACGAGAATGCGGTTTTCTGGAATATGACGGAGCCTGCGTCCAATCGGGACAATCCGAGCAATGTTTCAATCATCCATTGCATTCTGGAGAGCAGCGACAGCAATTCCTGCAAATTTTCAGCTTGCTGGAATTTTGTGAGATTCGGATTCCGCATCAGGTCGGCAAGCAGAATGACGGAAGTGAGAGGCGTCCGGAGCTGATGGGAAATATCCTCCAAGGATTCCTGCATAAAGCAGCGTTCTTTGCGCAGCGCGGCATTCTGTTCGCGAAGCCGAACGGTCATTTTGCGGATTTCTTCGGCAAGGATACTCAGTTCGCCCTCGTGATAGGCATCGAATGCGACGTGCTCGGCGCCATGAAGAATCTGGCTGATTTCATCGCAAAGACGAAGAATTTGCTTTTTGCGAAGATGTGCGAAAAAGCGACGCAGCGCGGCTGCGATCAGACCTGTTACAAGCACGGCGACAGCAGCGGCAGGATGAATCAAACAGCAACTAGCGATTGCTATGATGAAAATTATTGACATCAGGATAGATTCCAGTTGGCTGTAATCTTTCATTTTGACACGACCTTATACCCCATTCCGCGAATGGTTTTGATGATTTTAGGATTTTGCGGATCGTCCTCGATTTTCTCACGCAACCGCTTCATGTACACGTTCAAAGTATTATCCGAGACAAATTCACTGGAAGCTGACCAAAGCTCATCAATCAATCTGTCGCGGGAGAGAAGCTGCTCCTTGTTTGTCATCAGAATCAGGAGCAGACGGTATTCGAGCGCATAGAGAAAAAGCTCCGTACCGTTTTTGGTGACAGTCCCCTTTGACTGGTCAAGAATCAGATCCTGACAGGTCAGCAGATGAGAGCCGCGCTGAGTCCGCCGCAGGGCATTTTTGATTCGCGCGATCAGCTCGCGGGGACGGAACGGCTTATTGATGTAATCGTCCGCACCGACATCAAAACCAGCAACGGTACAGGCTTCATTCGTGGACGCCGTCAGGAAGATCACAGGCGTATCGGAAATTTGCTTGCAAGCGGCACAAACAGAAAAACCGTTTCCGTCTTGCAGGGAAATATCCAGCAGAACGCAGTCGAAGCTGTTCTGTTCAAAGCACAGCAGCGCTTCTTGCTGACCGGATGCGTGCGTTACGCAGAAATTCTCGGAAATGAGAAAGCGGCAAAGTGTGCGTGCAAGCTGTTGATCATCCTCGACCAGCAGAATATTCGGCACAATAACACATCCTTTCTGACGTAAGCTTTGTTACTGTTCATATTATAACATAGAATAGGGATTTATGCAAGCGTCGTATTGGAATTGTCAGCTTGCACATTTGTTTTCTTTTATGCAGCTTTCATATGTTTATCACAATCACATGGTATGATAACTGCATAGAAAAAATCCGATGTGTGATATTCATTTCATGAAGCGAGGATATGCAATGAAACACTTAGGGACAGTACTGATCTTTACCGGCAGTTTACTTCTGAGCGCTTGTGGATTTTCTTCTTTGCCGGATGATCTGCACGCTGATGAGAAAGAAAAAACATCACAATCTTCCGCGGAGACATCGTTGGAAAGCAGGCAGGATGCGCGCAGCGGCGATTCTTCTCTTTCTGAATCGTTTTCGGATCTTCACAGCTTTGAAGCGACAACCGTAACGGGCGATCATTTTTCGCCGGAAGATTTTGCGGAAGCCGATGTAACGGCAATCAATATCTGGTCAACAACCTGCGGTCCCTGCGTGAGAGAAATGCCGGAGCTTGCAGAATATGCCGGAACATTGCCGGAAAATCTACGGATTATTACATGGTGTGTGGACGCGAATATTTCTGCAACCGGCACTGAAATCGAAAAATTTATGAATGAATGCGGCTTCCATGACGTTACACTGGCGTTCGGCGACGGCGATATGCAGGTTCTTTATAGTCAGCTCATGTATACGCCGACCACGGTTTTTTTCGATGCCAAGGGTAATCTGGTTGCCGAGCCGCTGATCGGGGCAGGCAATATTGCGGAACGCTATTCCATGCAGTTTGAAGCGGCACTGGAGCAGCTAGGGATCGAGCCTGCGCCGCAGTGAACTTGAATCATACTATAATAAAAGTAACCGCTGAGCTGAAATAAACGGCTCAGCGGTTGTTTTATTCTGCTTGAGTCAGTATACTATGGTCTGCAATTACCTGACGCAGTGCAGCGGCATGGGCGGCGGGGAGATTTTGCAGCGCGTCGGCATGATACAGAGCGATACCGTCTACAGCGGTATTTCCAAGCGCGTCTGCCGCCTGTTCTGCGAGCAGATTTTCTGTTTCGAGCCATTCGTTCGCGCCAGTTCCAGCGAATGTATCCTGCTGTCCGGATTTGTATGCTGCAAGACCGACGATCAGCTGAACATGGTCATTGCGCGGCAATTCGCTCCATGTCCGGAGCAGCTGATTGAAGGGAGATTTCTCGTTCATGTAACCGAAATACAGCTGCGGTACAATCCAGTCGCAATATGGCTCTGCTCCAATCCATGCAGGGATATCGGCATACTGGACCTTTTGATTTTCCGCAAGATTTCCCTGCGGACTGACGGAAAATACGGCTTCCGGTTCTGCGTTATGAACCGCAGAATACATCTGCTGCATCAATACAGTGATATGA
Source organism: Oscillospiraceae bacterium (assembly GCA_016296505.1). Classification (GTDB taxonomy): domain Bacteria; phylum Bacillota; class Clostridia; order Oscillospirales; family Ruminococcaceae; genus Firm-04. Next base: position 46,533 of record JAEDJD010000008.1, on the reverse strand, counting down.
TTGCGCCGCCAAGCTGCGCGTTCGTCTGCGCCGGAAGCGCGGAATTCAGTCTCATCAAACGCAGGTTCTGTTGTCGGATAGAAATAGTCGTCGATATGAATACCATCCGGATGATAGGTTGTAATGAGTTCGGAAATGACGCCGGTTAAAAATTCGCTGGTTGAAGCGGATGCCGGATTCAAAAAATATCTGCCGTTCCATTCAGAGAAGTTGGTATTCCGCGTATTGCTGTCCTGAAACCATCTTTGCAGGAGCGAATCGTCTGATTGCGCTTCGATATATTCTGTCGTTTGAAGCCGCAGCGGATTGATCCATGCATGAAAGGATAATCCGAGTTTCTCGCAGGTCAGCGAGAACAGTCGCATAACATCGTAGCCGTTCGCAGCTGGCAGATACGGATAATATTCAGAGGGATAGCTGCTCTCTCCGAATGCGCAGACATGAACAAAAACCGTATTGACGCCGGACTGCATCAGGCTAGTCAGATATGCCATAACGACACTTTCCGTCTGCACAGGATCGTCGGAAGTCAGCATTGCTTCGACCGTGAAATATGGGATCCAAGCCGCAACAATCGGTTTTGTTTCCGTGACAGGATCCGGTTCATTCAGATGAAGCTGTGCAAAAGATTGGCTGTTACGGAATTCCGGATTCGGCGTATCCGGTGCCGTATAGCAGCCTGTCAAGATTGGCAACAGGAACAAACACAGAAGAATCGCGATCCGTTTCATATGCATGAGAAAGACTCCTTTTCTATTTGGTCTTTCTATCATATCGGAATCAATCTGCGAATTTGGTCGTATTGCGAAGGTGTTCAAGAAATGCAGTAATCATTCTGCGGAAAATGGTGATGTTCGGCAAAATGAAGCCCCGTATGCAAAAAATACGGGGCAAATTATTATTCAATCGTCAGTTTTCCGTCGAGCATTTTGGGCGACAGACGTTCTTGATTCATTGTATTGAGCGAATCCATAACGCAAACAAATGAAAATTCATGTCCAGCAGGTACATCATCCGGAATATCAAAATAAACCGTAAACATGACGCCGTCCTTTGTAGAATTTTCCGTAGACATTCCGCCGAATGCAATGATATGGTCTTTTTCGCCGACCAGACAGGATTTCAGGAAGCCTTCGGTGGCGTCACCGAGATCGCACTTGGCAAACGGGAAGGTAGTCGCTTCAGAAGTTTCGTCGGTTATGACCGGCTTGAGCATCGGATCATAAAACAATTGAATACCGGTGGCGGCATAGCCGGGGTTATTCCAGATTTCGACGCTGACCGGAACGGCTTTGTCTCCGGCATGGGCGGTAAAGGATTTGACGCCGATGGTCAGTTCGGAACCGATGTCAGGCTGCACATTTTCAGCAGAACTGCTTTCGGTTGGCGCAGAGGACGCGTCGGAGGATGTATCGGCGGTGCTTTGCGTGGCGGAATTGCCGCAGGCGGTCAGGAGTGCTGCCGCAGCGAGTAAAGAGAATGCCGACTTGAGAAATGAATGTTTCATGAGATTGATTTCCTTTCTGATTGCAAAGTGATATGCCGGATATTGGCAGGATATTTCATATCGCGAAGCGGTTTGAGAGAAAGCACGGTAACGCGCGATTCTGCCGCAGCAATCCGCAGCAGCTCGTCCGAGACAAACGGCGATATGACGATGACGGGGGTATTCTGATTCTGGGCGAGGAAACGGCGCAGAAGGCGTATGAATTGACAGGATATGAGATCCGGAAGCGCCGCGAGCATATGCAGCAGACGAATCAAGTGATCGGGACCGGATCCGGTTCTGGATTCCGCAGGTATTCCGTCAATTTCGGTATTAGCGAGCAGTCTGACGGGCAGATGCGTCTGTGCAGCAGTACCAAGGAGCGCAGCACAGAAACGGATTGCATTTTCATATAAATCATGGTCGGAAACGCATTCTATGTCAGACGGTTTTGTTTCAAGATTAAGCAGAATCGTCAGTTCAGGCGCAGCGGTCTCCTGAAATTGCCAGACCATTGGATTGACTGTACGGGCGGAGGCAGACCAGCAGATATCCCGTACAGAATCGCCGTCTGCATATTCACGGATGCCGCAAATTGCATAGCGATCGGGAATCACGGTTCGCTGCCGAAGAAGTTCGCCGCCGAATTGCTGCGGCAGTTCACGGATTTCGTCCAGTCTGCGGACGGCAGGCAATACGGACAGATGCGCAGTCGTATCCGGCATCGGCGTTGACCATTCCGCAGTTCCGAACAGATCGCTGATTACAAGAACAACATGAGAAACGGAAAATATACCGCGCTTGGTACAGGTCACATTCCAATGCCGTTCGATTTTTTTATATGGAAACAGGCAGAAGCAACTGGAAACGAAGCGTGTTTCCTTTGAAACGGCGGATTGCGCCGATGCAAAAAGCAGAGAGGCGTCTGTTGTCAATTCTGCTTTTACCCATGGCAGCGGAATCAGCTTTCTGCTGATGATCGTTTCAATCAGTTCCACCTGATCGCCCTCAGTGACCGTGTCGGCGGAAAACCGGATTGAATACGAGAGATGCCGGAATCCGAATTTATCAATGAGCTGCTGGGTCCCCAATATGGCGACGCCGATGATGAGCAGCAGCAAAAACAGCGTCACGGTTTTGGCACCTCAACGCTGCTGAGAATACTCAGCAAAACTGCTTCGGCGGCTTTCCGGTCCGAGAGAAGTCCATCGGACGCCTGCAAGCGGTGACCGCAAACCGGAATCCAAGCTGCTTTGATATCATCCGGCAAAAGATAGGATCTGCCGTCCATGGAGGCAAGCGCCTGTGCGGCATGACGCAGTGCAAGCGCGGCGCGGGTACTCAGACCATATCGCAGTTTGGGATGATTCCGCGTTGCGGTGACAAGCGCGAGCAGATAATCGAGTACGTCGTCGGACGCAGTCACATTTCGTACAGCGCGTTGTACGGCAAGAAGCTCCGCAGGCGAAGTCACTGCGGAAAGAGAGTCCAGCGGATCGGTGAGCTGCCGGTCGGACAGGATTGCACGTTCCTGCGCAGCGGTCGGATTTCCCATTGAGAGCCGCATGAAGAAGCGGTCGAGCTGCGCTTCCGGAAGTGGGAATGTACCCTGAAGCTCGATCGGATTCTGCGTTGCTACGACAAGGAAAGGCTCCGGAAGCGGATAGGTTTTTCCACCGGCAGTCACCTGGCGCTCAGCCATACATTCGAGCAGACCCGCCTGTGAACGCGGCGTCATCCGGTTGATCTCGTCCACCAGAAGCATATTTGTAAAAACAGGGCCTTTCCTGAAATCCATATGGCGGTTTCCGGACGCGTCCTGCTGTAAAATTTCGTATCCAGTCAGATCGGCAGGCATGAGATCGGGGGTGCATTGCACGCGTCTGCCCTCGCATCCGGTCAGGATGGTTACGGCTTTGACGAGCGTTGTTTTTCCAGTGCCCGGCAGATCTTCCAATAACACATGACCGCCGCAGAAGATAGCTGCCATCAGCAAACGAATGGTATCAGACGCGCCTGCAATGACGCGGCTGGTTTCCGTCATGAGCGTTTCGCTCCATGCGGGCAGATCGGAAATAGAGAGATTGAAAGGCATACAAAGCTCCTTTCGTATGAAAATGAATCATATTATAGTATATCACGCAAATCCGTATTTGTCAAACTCAGTATGCGAATATACGAAATGTATATTTTGCAAGTTCGTATACAAAAATGCAAATAAATATAGTCGGATTAAAATTGAAATTTCTATATGTAATAATATTGTGAATGATAGCATCTTCGGCATATTTAACAACTCGTTATTTGAATTGTTATACAGAATGAGCATCTATCAGTGAAAAGATTGGCAAATGTTCAATTATAATTCATAGAATATTCACACTCTGTCTATATAATACAAATTGTTTTCGGCTATAATAAAGATGTCGGAGTACGACTGCCGGATGAGAGGGACATCCGGTAATCCACTAAATTTATTCTGAGAGGGGATTTATATGAAAAAACAATTTGTCCATCGTTTGGGCGCTGTTTGCACCAGTGCCGTCATGTCCGTTGGCGCATTGCTCGCTACCGGAACCGCCTCGCCGATGTCTGCAAGTGCAGCAGATTCGGACAACTATGCAAAGCTGCTGCAATACAGCCTCTATTTCTATGACGCCAATATGTGCGGCAATGATGTAGATTCCTTGTGCGGCATCGAGTGGCGCGGCAACTGCCACACAAATGACGAGGTTCTGGGCGGCTTCCATGACGCCGGCGACCATGTTATGTTCGGTCAGCCGCAGGGCTACACAGCGTCTACGCTCGGCTGGGGCTACTACGAGTTCAAGGACGCTTATGAAGCAACTGGTCAGGGTGAGCACCTCAAGATGATTACCGATAGATTCTGCAAATTCTTCCGTGACGCAACCGTACTCAGCGGCGACAGAGTTCAGAAGGTTCTGATTGAAAAGGGCGAAGGCGGTCCGGATCACGCTTACTGGGGTCCGCCTGAATCACAGGGCGATAGAGGCCGTATGCTCTGGTCAACCGGCGGCGCAGCAAACATTACTGCACAGTATGCAGCAGCGCTTGCGCTCAACTATATCAACTTCGGCAATCCGGACGACCTGAAATATGCAAAGGCGCTTTATGATTTCTCCAAGCAGAATACAAACTGCTATAACTGCGAATTCTATGATGGCCACTGGACAGGCGCAGACGATGAGATTGACTGGGCAGCCTGCTGGCTCTATCTTGCAACAAAAGATAATAAGTATATGGATGAGATCAAATCCATTCCGCAGTCTTATTCTGTGCATTCATGGGAAAGCGTACAGCTTGGCGCCGGCATCATGAAGGGCGAAATTACCGGAGATTGGGGCAGCGCAGGCTTCCTCAGCAATTTCAAGGGCGATGGCTACTGCTTCCTCCAGAACTGGGAGTGGGGCAGCGCAAGACATAACAGCACCGCACAGCTTTGTACTCTGGTTGCGGCAAAGCATAATAAGGCTGACGCTGCATGGGCAAAGGGTCAGATGCAGTACATCACCGGAGACAAGGCGTTTGCAAATGGTCAGTCCCATTGTCTCGTATGCGGATTTAAGCCGAACGCTTCCAAGAATCCGCATCACAGAGCAGCTTCCGGTACCAACAGCGCTGCGGCAGAAAACGACGGCGTACAGAATAAGTACACGCTGGTCGGCGCACTCTGCGGCGGTCCGACTGACGCAAATGGTTCTTATCGCGATGTCCGTTCCGATTATAAGTCAAATGAAGTTGCACTCGACTATAATGCAGGTTTTGTCGGCGCAGCAGCAGGTCTGTATCACTTCTACAAGACCGGTACCATTGATACCAGCATTGAAGGCGTAGATAAGATTTACAATGGTTCTTCGAATACGACAACGCAGCCTAGCTCGCAGGATACTACAAGCAAAACAACCAATGACACGACACCGAATCAGACCACTGGCGGCAATCCTTCTTCCGGCGGTTCGCTGACCTTTACCAAAGCTGACGATATGGATAATAACCCGAAGTGGGTTGTCCAGACCGGCGGCGCAACCAAGATCACCTTTAAACTCAAGACCAATTCCAACGATACCGAAGCAAATGGCTGCTTTGAGATCAATGGCAAAATGGTAGAATGGTCTGCGGCTCCTTCCGGCGGCGAAATGACCGTTGAGTGCGATAACGCGTCCGGCGCAGATCAGGTTTCGATCACGGTCTGGTGGCCGACAAGTGCAACGCTGGAGTCTGCAACTGGCAGCGGCAGCGCGCCACAGACTACGACAAAGACTACCACAAGCACCACAAAGACTACCACAACTACTACCACAACTACTACCACAACGACTACTACAACCAAGTCGACAACCACCACCACGAGCACAACCAAAGAAGCTGAAGCAAATCTGTGGGGCGACGCCAACTGCAGCGGTAAGGTTGATATTTCGGACGCCGTTCTCTGTGCACGCTTTACAGCAGAGGATTCGACCGCGAATATTACAGCGGTTGGCAAAAAGAATGCAGACGTTTCCCATAACGGAAAAGTTGACAGCGACGACCTGATCAAGCTTCTGAAGTATCTTGCAAAAATCATTACAGAGGATGATCTGGCACGTTAATTGGATTGTTTGCATGATTGATATATCATTATCATAATCAAATACTTTCAGATTTGGGCACGGATACGGCATTTTTGCCGTATCCGCGTTCGCATATACGAAGATCAGCATTCATGCGAATTAAAAGATACCAAATTCACGGACTCAGGAGGAATTCTGGATGCAAAATCAGAATAGCGCAGAACAAATCGAGAAAAAAGGCAGAACAGCAAAGCGATGGCGTACAGTCGGAGTCTGGATGATTATGGTTTTGCTGTTTTTTGCATTGGCTTACGGCGCCAACAATCGTATTGATATTACAAAGTATACATATGAAACGGACGCACTTTCGGCGTCGTTCAACGGATTCCGGATTGTTCAACTGTCTGATCTGCATAACAAAATATTCGCCGAAAATAATGAAGCCTTACTGCGGGAAGTGCAGGATCTGAAGCCGAATATCATTGTGCTGACAGGCGATATGATAGACGCCAGCAATCATACGGATGTGCCTGCGGCATTGCTGTTCATGGAGCAGATCGTCAAAGTTGCACCTACCTACTATGTTTGCGGAAATCATGAGTATTATTTGCCGAAAGACGTTCTGAATGCTTTCATCCAAAAAATACAGGAATACGGCGTGCATTATCTCAACAATGAAACAGCGCAGATTGCGTCATCGACAGGGCAGACATTTTCGCTGATAGGATTGGATGAACTTTCTCTGCAAGCGAACATACTGAAAACGCTGACGGAGGAAGCAGAGGATGACTTTCAGGTTCTGCTCGCGCATGAGCCGCAGTATTTGCGTGATTATTATGCGCAAACCGGTGTGAATTTGGTGTTTTCCGGTCATGTACATGGCGGACAGTTTCGGATTCCGTTTACGAATCAGGGATTGTATGGACCGGATCAAGGTGTTTTGCCGGAATATACGGCAGGCGAATTTACCGAAGGCGATACGACTATGTATCTGAGCCGAGGACTTGGAAACAGCGGATTTCCGCTGCGTTTGTTCAATCATCCGGAGATTGTCTGCGTGACATTGCAGACAGTATCCGAAAATCCTTCATAAATCGGAGGTTTATATGCGGATTGCTCTCATTCTGACCGGCGGCACAATTTGCAGTCGGGTCGGTCATGACGGAACGCGGCGCAGCGATGTTGGTACCGCTTCGACTGTTTTGGAACAGCATTACCGGCTGGCGCATCCGTTTTCATCCGTTCAATTTGATGTTCAGATGCCGCTGAATCGTTTAAGCGAGGATTTGATTCCCGATGATTGGTGCGTCATTTTGCGGAGTATCGCTTTGCTGGATCTTCGCCGCTATGACGGTATTATCATTGCGCATGGAACGGATACGCTGGAGCAAACTGCCGGTATGCTTTCCGCAGCACTCGCAGATATTTCGGTTCCGGTTATATTGGTCTCAGCGATAGAGCCGCTGGATGAGCCGCAAACGAACGGTCATGCAAATTTTGAAGCAGCCGTTAAGCTGATTTGCAAGCATTTATACGGCGGCTTATGGGTTGTTTATGAGAATAGCGATGGCGAGATGTATCTGCATCGCGGATTTGAGCTTTTGCCATGTCAGAACGAAAGCCGTTCCTTTTACAGCCGATCTATGCGTAAGCTCAGCACGGTTCTGGACGCGGCGCCCGCGCATCAAAAAAGCGTCTGCGCGGATATGCAGACGCTTGCGGCACAGACAAATGCTGTACCGGATGTATTACTGATTCGACCGTATAATGGTTTGCGGTATGATAAGGTGACGCTTGACGGGATTACTGCCGCTGTACATGGAACCTATCATTCCGAAACGGCAAATTCGGTTCGATTTTCACCTTATGCGGTTCAGACGTTGCTTTACAGATGTCGGGAGCTTGATATCCCTTGTTATTTGGCGCCATGCTCCGAGCAGAATCAGAGCTACGGTTCGGCATATGATCTGATTCAGGAGGGCGCAATACCGCTTGAAGATATGACGCTACCGTTTGCATACGGAGCTGTCTGGACAGGATGTTTGCTGGGTTACCGCGGCGAACAGCTTACGAGCTATGTTCGGCAGTTGCGTCAGTCGGTAGAGAGCCAGCTTTTTCGCTGCTGCATATAGATTTTACGGGATTTTGTTAAGAATTCATGTACCTGCGGCAATTTGAAATCCATGTAGGTCCAAGGAAACGGATGCCATGCCTGCCGCGCATAAAAGAGCGTCAATTCCGCATAGATGCCGTCGGAGAGCGGAATGCGGTGACCTGCATTTTTCGTTGTAGCGAGTGAAAGTCTGCCAGCGCTGACAAATCCCGGATCAAGATTGATGTGACGATTTCCGGCATTGGCGGTTTGCTGTTCAATGCTGTTTGTAAAGCATTTGATTGCAGCAAGCTCAGCCGGATTGCGGCATTCGGAAAAAGAAAGCAGTTTGCGGTATACGTTCCCGCCCATTTCGCCGTCGTAATAGGGCGAGATCTCTGAAAAAAGATATGCTTCGGATACGAGGTCTGTCTCGCCGTATGCGGCTTTGAGCTGCGAAATTGCAGCGTCGGCGTCGGCGGCGTCGGTATATAAAACCGCGCAGATCAGTTTTTCCGGTTCAAAGCGTTGTGCTGTTCCCATAGAATCAGACTCCTTTTCATTGCACTAAGGTAATGATAACATGAAAACGAAAAGATGTCAAGCATGAAAAATGCAGAATGCGAGGGGTGTATAAATGACGAAGCTGCAAAAAAAAGCGGAGGAAATCTGCGATGTTCTGGATACTGTTTATCCGGAGGCGAAATGCTCGCTGGAATATGACGAACCATATCAGCTGATGATTGCGACGCGGCTTTCTGCACAGTGTACGGACGCGCGCGTCAATATCGTAACAAAGGATCTGTTCCAGCAGTTTCCGACGCTGGATTCCTTTGCAGATGCCGATATTACCGAACTGGAAAAAGCAGTACATCCCTGCGGATTCTATAAAGCGAAAGCCAAGAGCGTGAAAGAAATGTGTCAGCGCGTGCGTGATGTATACGGCGGAACAGTCCCCGATACAATGGAGGATTTGCTGACGCTTTCAGGCATTGGGCGTAAAACGGCGAATCTGCTGTTGGGGGACGTCTATGGGAAGCCCTCTGTCGTGACGGATACGCACTGTATCCGGATATCCGGTCGGCTTGGTCTGACGAAGCGCCATGCGCCGGAACAGGTTGAAGCGGATTTACGAAAAATATTGCCAATTGCGCGTTCATCGCGGTATTGTCACCAAATTGTACAGTTTGGTCGGGATATCTGCACGGCAAGAAATCCGAAATGCGAAGATTGTCCGTTGAAAAACTATTGCGTCGATCCGGATTTCACAAAAAAAGTTGCAAAAGGTCTTGACAAATAAAAATCTCTATGCTATAATAAAACCGTTGAAAGGCTATGAGGAAGCCAAGCAGAGGATTGCCAATGTGTTCAGAGAGCCGGCGGATGGTGCGAGCCGGTGACAAGCAATACGATGTATCCCTTCTGAGCTGGAGTGCTGAAAGATACAGTAAGCGCTCACGTGAGTCTGCGTGAAAGAATAGGGCTTGTTAGAGTCTGAAAGTGGTGTTACGCAATAGCGGCACAATTTGAGTGGTACCGCGGGTAATCAAGGAAGATGCTCGCCTCAAAGTTTTTCTTTGGGGCGAGTTTTTTATTTTATTTAGATAGGAGAGATTGTGATGAGCGACCAGAAAAAACTTCAGAATGCCGAAGCCAGAATCAAAGAGGTTGCAGGATGAATTGCGCATCTGCGTGAAGATTTGGGCATATCTGTCGAGGAAATGGCAAAAGTGACTGATTATTCTGTAGAAGAATACAAGCAGTATGAAGCCGGCGAAAAGGATTTCAGCTTTACGTTTATATATAAATGCGCGAAAGCGTTTCATGTAGAGATTTCTGAATTGATGGAGGGCAGCAGTCCGGAGCTGAGCGGATACACTGTCACGCGTAAGGGCGAGGGTGTTCCGATTGTTCGGAGAGAGGGTTTTGTATATAACCGTCTTGCGTCGAAGTTCAAGAATAAAATGGTTGAGCCGTTTCATGTCGTGATTCCGTATTCCGAGGAAGCGCTTTCCAGACCGCTGCATCTTGCAAGTCATGCAGGACATGAAATGGATATCGTGCTGAAAGGAACGGTACGCATGATCATCGGTTCGCATACTGAGATTCTGCATGAGGGCGACTGCATCTACTATGATAGCTCTATGCCGCACGACGAGGTTGCGCTTGGCGGAGAAGATTGCGAAATCTATGCGTTTGTGATGGCGCCGCGCGGCACAACCGGTATGTCAGAGTATCATGAGCATATTACCGAGCACCAGACGACCAATGTTGACAAAGCTGGTTTGATGCATCCGGTAGCAGAGAAGTATGTGACTTGCGAAACCAACGAGGAAGGCGTTCTCAGCGCAGTATATTTCGAGAATCAGGATTCGTTTAATTTTGCCTTTGACATTGTAGACGCGATGGCGGAGAAATGTCCGGATAAAACGGCAATGATCTATGTGGACGCTGCGCATAATGAACGTCGGTTTACATTCAAGGATATCAAGCGGTATTCCTGTCAGACGGCAAATTATTTCAAATCACTTGGTATCAAGCGCGGCGATCGTGTCATGCTTGTCTTGAAGCGACATTATCAATTCTGGTTCTCAATCCTTGCGCTGCATCGTATCGGCGCACTTGTCATTCCGGCGTCGAATATGCTGAAAATGCACGATTTTGAATATCGGTTCAATTCGGCGGAGGTGTCTGCGATTGTCTGTACTGCTGACGGTGACGTTGCAAACGAGGTGGATCTTGCTTGCGCGAAGGCGCCGTCTATGCGGACGAAAGTGCTTGTAAATGGACAACGAGAGGGCTGGCATGATTTCAATGCAGAGCTTCCGGCATACAGCACGCATTTCAGCCGTACAGACGATACGCCTTGCGGCAAGGATCCGATGTTGATTTTCTTCAGCTCCGGTACATCCGGCAATCCGAAGCTTGTCTTGCACAGCTATCAGTATCCGCTGGGACATTATGTGACCGCGCGTTACTGGCAGAATGCCGATCCCAACGGTCTGCACTTTACAATTTCAGATACGGGCTGGGGCAAGGCGCTCTGGGGCAAGCTCTACGGACAGTGGATGTGCGAATCTGCTGTATTCGTGTATGATTTTGAACGCTTCCATGCGGACGATATCCTGCCGATGTTCGAGCAGTACCATGTCACATCGTTCTGCGCGCCGCCGACGATGTATCGCTTCTTTATCAAGGAGGATCTCGGCAGATATGACCTCTCCTCGCTGAAATATGCTTGTATTGCAGGAGAGGCGCTGAATCCAGAGGTGTTCTATCAGTTCCAGCGCGCAACGGGCATTAAGCTGATGGAAGGTTTTGGTCAGACGGAAACAACGCTTACCATTGCCAATGTTGTGGGTATGGAACCGAAGCCCGGCAGTATGGGCAAGCCGAATCCGCAGTATGACGTACAGGTGCTTCTGCCTGACGGAACGCCTGCGAGCGTCGGCGAGACTGGCGAAATCTGTATCAAGCTGAAGGAAGAAGGCGTTCCGGGACTTGCGCTCTGCTATTACGGCGACGCTGAAACGACAGCGGAAACATGGCGTGACGGTTACTACCATACAGGCGATACGGCATGGGTGGATGAGGACGGTTATTTCTGGTATGTCGGCAGAGTCGACGACGTCATCAAATCCTCGGGCTACCGGATTGGACCGTTCGAGATTGAAAGCGTGATCATGGAGTTGCCGTATGTGCTGGAATGCGCAGTTACCGGCGTACCGGACGAGGTGCGCGGTCAGGTCGTCAAGGCAACGATTGTATTGACAAAAGGTACGGTTCCCTCGGACGCACTTGTGAAAGAGATTCAGGAGTATGTCAAAAACGGTACGGCGCCATATAAATATCCGCGCGTCGTAGAGTTTTTGGAGGAACTTCCGAAAACAGTCGGCAGCGGTAAAATCCGCCGCGCGGCAATCCGTGAAATGGATAAGGCTAAATATCAGAAATAAGCATTCAGGTGCCTTTGTATTTGCAAAGGCGTCTTTTGCCGTCAATTTTTTCATTCACGCCATTGCATTTTGGCTGAATATGTGGTATAATAATTCAAGAATGCATACATATGCAAAGAGTGCGGAAGCAGAAAATTATCCGCACAGAACGGAGTAATTCAATGATTCAACTGAAAACATATCGCGGTCATATTCGGAACTGGGAGTCGCTCTGCACAGAGCTTTCCATTGACAAAGCGTTGTCCCGTAAGGAACGGGAGGAGGCAATCCTGATTCGGGGCTATGAGAAATGGGGAAATGCCCTGCCCGATCATCTGTACGGAATGTTCGCGTTTGCGCTCTACGATATGGAAGCAGATGCGTTGATTTGTGTCCGAGACCAGTTCGGCACAAAGCCGTTCTATTATTATCAGACGAATGATGGCAGATTGCTTTATGGCACGATGATCCGCGATATTATTTCGCAGGATGGATTTATTCGGGAACTGAATGAAAATATGCTTCAGATTTATCTGACGCTGACCTATGTAGGCGGCGAGGATACATTTTTTAAGGGGCTGAAAAAGCTGATGCCGGGTTGTCTGCTTGAATTCCGGAACGGTCATATCAGCATAAAACGCTATTGGAAGCCAGAGTTTCATACAGATGACAGCAAATCGCTGGCAGACTATGCAGACGAGATTCATGCAACGATTCAGACTATTATGCAGGAAATCAAGACGCCGGATGAAACAGCGCATTCTTTTCTTTCTGGCGGCGTCGATTCCTCGTATGTGCTTGCGATGTCCGACGCAAAATGTGCAGCTTCCTGCGGATATGACGATGAACGGTTTGATGAATCTCGGATTGCAGCAAAAACGGCTGAATTACTGGGTGTAGAACACGCAGTCGCGAAAATCACGCCGCAGCAATATTTTGATATTGTTCCATATGTCATGTATCATATGGAACAGCCACTCGGTGACGCGTCCGCGATTGCTTTTGCGCTTGGCTGTCTATCGGTGGCGGAGCACACGAAGCTCTGCTATTCCGGCGAGGGTGCGGATGAATTCTTCGGCGGCTATAATATGTACCGCAATGCGGAGCGTTACGGCGAAAATCTCAAAACTTTCTATGTCGGCAATACCAATATCATGAAGGAAGATGAGAAAGCACGTATTTTGCAGCATTATGATCCGGATATTGTGCCGATCAATCTTGTACAGCAGATATATGCGGAGACAGAGGGGCTTGATCCGCTTACAAAAATGTCGGATGTCGATATTCAGCTCTGGCTTGAGGGCGACATCTATCTGAATGTGGATAAGATGAGCACTGCTGCCGGTCTGGAGATTCGTATGCCTCTGACCGACCGCCGGATTTTTGATATTGCGTCCAGAATGCCCTCTAAATATAAAGTGAATGATGAACAAAACAAAGTAGCGTTCCGTACTGCTGCCGCAAAGGTTTTGCCGGAGGAAATCGCGTTCCGGAAAAAGCTTGGCTTTATTGTACCGATTCGTCTGTGGCTTGCCGATGAACAGTATAATGCGGATGTGCGCCGTCTGCTGAACAGTGATATCTGCGCAAAGTTCTTCCGTCCGGAAGAAATCAAGGCAATCTATGATGAATATGTCGGCGGCAATTCTGATCTCTGGCGTAAGATCTGGACGATCTATTCATTCCTTGTCTGGTATGAGGTATATTTTGTGAAATGCGGATTGGATGCATGAAAGAGTAAGAACTGCCTGTTTCATCGGCGTTCATAGCGCGTTTGAAGAAATGAGGGAAGTCAGATGAATGATTGCGATACCTGTGCATATTTCGCATATGACGAGGAATGGGATTGTTATGTTTGCGATATGAATCTTGATGAGGATGAATACGCGCGGTTCGTACAAGATTCCCGTGCGCATTGTCCATACTATCGTGATGGCGACGCATATATAATCGCAAGAAAACAGTAACGAAATAAACAGTCCGTATGCGGAATACGGACTGTTTTTTGCAGAAATCAGTTCTGATTTACTTTATTTTTTTGATTATCTAGTTTTTTCATTTTCCCCATTGCATTTTATCGGATAATATGCTATAATAATACAGTTATGCAAATCTATCTTTGATTGAACTGAACGGAGGAATTCAGCTTGCCAACAATGGAAGAAGAAATCCGGCGCAGGAGAACTTTTGCGATTATTTCGCATCCGGACGCCGGTAAAACAACTCTGACGGAGAAGCTGCTGCTGTACGGCGGTGCAATTTCGATGGCGGGAGCCGTCAAAGGAAAGAAGAATGCCCGTCATGCTGTATCAGACTGGATGGAAATCGAGAAGCAGCGCGGTATCTCGGTCACATCCTCTGTCATGCAGTTCGAGTATGACGGCTGCTGCATCAATATTCTGGACACGCCCGGACATCAGGATTTTTCTGAGGATACTTACCGGACGTTGATGGCAGCGGACGCGGCAATCATGGTGATTGACGCTGCAAAAGGCGTTGAGCCGCAGACAAGAAAGCTCTTTCATGTCTGTGTGATGCGGCATATTCCGATTTTCACCTTTATCAATAAGATGGATCGAGAAGCGCAGAATCCGTTTGATCTGCTTGAGGAAATCGAACGCGAGCTAGGTATCAAGACGTATGCAGTCAATTGGCCGATCGGCTGCGGCAAGGATTTCCGCGGCGTATTCGATCTGGAAACGCGCCATATTCTTTCTTTTGAGGGGACAGGCGGTATGCACACGGTTTCGCAGACCGAGGTGACGCCGGAGGATCCTGAACTGTCTGCGCTGATTGGCAAGGACAATCATGCGCAGCTTGCAGAGGATATTGAGCTGCTGGACGGTGCTTCGGAGGAATTTGATCTGGAAGCGATACATTCCGGAGCGCTTTCGCCGGTGTTTTTTGGTTCAGCATTGACAAATTTTGGCGTTGAACCGTTTTTGAAGCGCTTTCTGGAACTGACGCCGCCGCCGTTAGCGCGTGCTGTTGTAAACGGCGAAACTGTCTCACCGTTTGACGAGAGCTTTTCCGCATTTGTATTCAAGATTCAGGCGAATATGAATAAGGCGCATCGTGACCGTGTGACGTTTTTGCGTATCTGTTCCGGTAAATTCACGCGGGATATGGAAGTCTATCATGTACAAGGCGATAAAAAAATGCGTCTGTCGCAGCCGCAGATGATGATGGCAGAAAACCGTGAGATTATTGACGAAGCGTTTGCAGGCGATATCATCGGCGTATTTGATCCCGGCATTTTCTCGATTGGCGATACGATCTGTGCAGCGAATAAAAAAGTATGCTTCGAGGGTATTCCGACATTTGCGCCGGAGCATTTTGCACGTGTGCGCCATAAGGATACAATGAAGCGTAAGCAGTTTGTGAAGGGCGTCATGCAGATCGCACAGGAAGGTGCCATTCAAATCTTCCATGAGCCGGAAAGCGGTATGGAGGAAGTCATTGTCGGCGTAGTCGGCGTGCTGCAATTCGAGGTATTTGAGCATCGGATGCGGACAGAGTACAATGTCGAGATCATTCGTGAGCCGTTAAGTTACCAGTATATCCGCTGGATCGGCGGCATATCGACGGATAAAAAGCCGCAGCTCATCATCAGTGAGGATACAAAGCTGGTGCAGGATTTCCGGGATCAGTATTTGCTTCTGTTTACGAGCGAATGGAACATTCGCTGGGCGACGGAGAAAAATAACGGCTTAGAACTTCGTGATTTCAGTAAGAATTAAAAAAAACGCTGCTGCGGAGATTTGAACTTTGCAGCAGCGCTTTTTCGTTTTTCATGCAAGCAAAAAACTGCTGTAACCGGAAGAATTACAGCAGTTTTCGATTATTTGAGGAAACCGTTGATGATTTGTTCTTCGGCTTCTGTTTCGGTCAAGCCAAGCGTCATGAGCTTGATGAGCTGATCGCCGGCAATTTTGCCGATTGCCGCTTCATGAACAAGCGCGGCGTCGGTACTATTCGCTTCCAGAGAGGGGACTGCAAGGATCGTACCGTGATCCATAATAATGGAATCGCATTCCGTATGACCGCTGCAAGCGGCATTGCCGGAAATACACATATCGAGTTTCTGATAGGAGTTGTCCCGTGCGACGGAACGAGAGACAACATCAGCACTGGAACCATCGCCATTCAACTCGACTTTGTAGACGCTCAGCGCACGTTGATCGCCGTGCGTCATCAGACGCTCATGTACAATGAGCTTTGCATCGGCGTTGAGCTTTGCGATGGTGGTGCGATTGGTAGAATCCACGCCTTTGATCTGCACCATTTCCATTTCGCAGATACTGCCTTCCTCCATATAGACCTCGGTGACCGGATTGAGAATTCGTTTACCGTCACCGCTGCCGGAGCCGTAATGCTTTTCGACATAACGGATTTTGGCGTTTTTGCCAATATAAAAACGATGCACGCCGTCATGTTCAGAATCCTGACTGCCGCAGTTATCAATTCCGCAGCCAGCAACAATCAAGACGTCGCAATTATCACCAATATAGAAATCATTATAAACGGTTTCTTTCAGACCGCTTTCGCTGAGTACAACGGGGATATGCACGCTTTCATTTTTCGTATTCGGCTTGATACGGATATCTATGCCGCTGATATCGGTTTTGGAGATGATCTCGATATTGGCGGTAGATTGTTTGCCGACGGATTCGCCGTTGGCGCGGAGATTATAAGCGCCCTCCGGAATATCATGCAGGTCTGCGACCTCCTGCAAAAGCTGCTTTTGAATTACGTCCATCAATGATCGCCTCCTCAGGATAATTTCCGGCAGACATCCGCTGCGTACTTTGTACCAATGATCGAGGGCAGAATCTGCTCCTTGGAACCTTGTTTTTCGATGACGCCGTTTGCCAGAACGATAATCTCATCAGCGATATTGAGAATTCGCTCCTGATGAGAAATGACAAGAATGGTACGTTCCTGTGATGATTCGCGCATTTTCTCGAAAATACGGATGAGATTCTGGAAACTCCAGAGATCAATACCCGCTTCCGGTTCATCAAAAATCGCGAGCTTGACATCGCGGGCAAGAATGGTTGCGATTTCGATGCGTTTGAGTTCGCCGCCGGAGAGCGACGCATTGATTTCGCGATGGATATAGTCCTTGGCGCAGAGTCCGACCTCGGAAAGAAATTCACAGGCCTCGCCGATCTTGAGTTGTTTACCGGACGCAATGCGAAGCAAGTCCAGCACGGTCAGCCCCTTAAAACGAACAGGCTGTTGAAATGCAAAGCCGATGCCAAGCTTTGCGCGGTCGGTGATCGAAAGACCGGAGATCTCCTTACCCTGAAAGACAATAGAACCGTCCGTTGCGGGAACGATGCCGGCGATCATTTTCGCGAGAGTTGATTTTCCGCCGCCGTTCGGACCGGTAATCACAATAAACTTATTTTTATCGAGATTCAAGCTGATATTGCGGATAATTTCCGTTTTGCCGTCAGTAGAATCTGCATGAAAGGAAATAGATTTGAGCTGCAGCATAATCTGCACTCCTTTCGATTGAAAACTCTTTTGTATACTATATTATATCAGAAAATAAGAACTTCGGCAACTTATTCGGGAATTTTCTCGGTTTCTGCTAAACGAGCTGCAAAACCAAGTAAATTTATGTATATTTTGCGGATTTACCATTTTCATCGAATTTTCTTTGCTTTTCTATAGGGAAAGCCGGCATCCGCAGACGCCGGCTCAGCTTGTAGATAAAGTCCTCTGTTCTGATTTAGAATCACACAAAAGAGGTATAGAGATCAATCATGGGGGAAGTGGCCCATTAAAAATGGGGCACTTCCCCCAAACCTCTATCTTCCCGAAATAGAATGCAAAATGTGGAGTTTCGCACTCTGCGGAGTGCGACTTAGGGCGGCGCCCTAAGAGCGCCGTCCTAAGAACCCGCGAGCTTTTGAAAAAGCTCGACCAAAACTTTTATTTTACCTTCGGTGTGCGCACCCGTCAGTTTCTCGACAGACTGAGCCGGCATCCGCAGATGCCGGCTCTTTGAGGATCAGATTTTGATTTTCGCAGTAAATTTGCCGTCTGCTGCTTTGACAGTCAATCGGAATCCGTGCAGCTGCACGATCTGCCGGACGATTGCGAGTCCCATGCCGCTGCCGGAACGGGATGCTCTTGCTGCGTCCCCCTTGACAAGCGGTTCACAAACGGCTGCTGCATCCGGGAGATCATAGGCGTCATTGCGGATCACGATTCCTTTTTCATAGGCACGGATTTCAACAGTACCGCCCTCAGGTGTATAGCGAATCGCATTGTCCATGAGGTTCCCGATCGCCTGCGTCAGCATTTTCTCATTGCCGGAAACGACGCATTTGCCGGCGCATCGCAGATCGACCTTTTTTTCAGTGATCTGCGCCTCAAATCGAGCCGCGGCAGTTTGGGCAAGCTGTGCGAGATCGACCGTTGTTTTTTCGGTATGCTGCATTCGCTCCAGTTTGGCAAGATCGAGTACATCCGCGATGATCTTGTCCATATACTGCGTATTTTCGAGAATTGCATCCGCGTAGGATTCACGCTTTTCGGTGTGGATATTCTCGCGAAGATTTTCCGCATAGCCGGAGATGATAGTCAGCGGAGATTTGAGATCATGTGCAAGTGCAGCAGTCAGCGTCCTGCGGTATTCGTTCATCTCATAAGCCTTGCGGTGCTTCATGTGCATGATTTTTGCAATCAGTGCTGCGATCAGCAGCTCGGTCAGGAAGATGATGCCGGTGTAAAACAGCAGCCGCGGCAGATATTCCTGCCAGAAATCATAAAAGGCGAGATAGTAGATCTCGTATCGTGCATCCGTCCGTTTGCCTTCCGGATAGTAAGTAGAAGTGAGTGAGGTGCAGATTGCAGTTTTCGGGCGGTTTTCAAAGGCGTATTCGGAAGAGCCGTGATCGTTATAATCCTCCATATAGCGGTAGACTTCCTTCATCGCAGGGCTGTTTTCCTTTGTGCCAATCGGAAGATAGAGCAGACTATTCACACGGATTGCATCCTCCGGGATTGCAACGGTGTTTTCCGTTGTAAAGCGGAGACAGTCCTGACCGGCAGGCGGATCGTGCTCTATGTCTTTCAGGTAGTTTAAATCATTTAGAAGATCCAGGTTGAATAATCTGTCAGCGAGCGGTCTTTTTCCGCTGTAAATAGCGATTTTTCCGGGGTATACCTCGCTGCCGCAAATGTAAAGATCGCGGATTTGGAGAGAATATTCATAGGTTTCCCGCGGAAGCGGTGTTAGCTCTTTGATCCGCTCCGGATCTTCAATGATGCTGTTGATGACATATCTTCCGTCATCCTGTGCGCTTTGTTCTGCAAGCTCTGGTGCTGCTTTTTTCAGCTTTTCGATCTGCTTGGTATTGTCTGCACGAAAGAATACAGAACTCCAGACCAGTTCGGTGCTGTCATAGGTTTTACCGGTTTCGCGGTCATAGAGGATCATTGCCGAGTCGATGGACGGGTCACTTGTGCAGCAGAATGCGAGTTCAGCGCGGATCTCCTCATAGGACGGGTCTGCGTGTTTCGGGTTGCTGAGCCAGGTTTCAAGTGCCTCAAGTCTGGATTGGCAGTCCCTTGCCGTATTGTCAACACGGTTCTGATATTTACCGTAGAGTGCAGTTCCGCCGATCGCCGCGGTAACTGCAAGGATCATTGCGAGCGTTTTCGCAAAATATGAGAAGTAACTGCGCTCTTTTGCCTGTTTCATAATTATCCCTCCGTTCAGATGTCATTCGGTCAGCCGGTAGCCTTTCGTGATGACAGTGCGAATCTGTTCGCCTGCATCTCCGAGCGCCTTGCGCAGCTTTTTGATATGATTATCAACGACTCTGTCGCTGCCGAAATAATCAGCGCCCCAGATGCGGTCGAGCAGCATATCGCGCGAGACAACCCAGTTTTTGTGCTCCAGCAGATATTTCAGCAAGGCGAACTCTTTGGGTGCCAGTACAACGTGCCTGCCGTCTGCGGTGACGTCTAGTGTTCGGAGATTCATCCGGATTCTGCCGCAGACAAGCTCCGGAATCAGGATGGTGCCGCTTGCGCGTTTGAGGAGCGCCAGACATTTTGCATAGAGCGCCGCAAGCGAAAACGGCTTGATGACATAATCATCGCAGCCGAGCTCATAGCCGTAGAGCAGGTCTTCCTCACGGGCGCGCGCCGTGAGAAACAGGATCGGCACATCGCTTTTCGCGCGGATCTCGCGGCAGAGTGAAAAGCCGTCAATACCCGGCATCATCACATCGAGCAGAATGAGATCATATTCGGTATTCTGAAGCAGCTCCAGTGCGGCAGTACCGTTTGGGGCGCAGGACAGACAGATGGAATCCTCGCTTTTGTGTGTAAAATAATCCGAGATGATCTCGCGAATCTGTGCGTCGTCCTCGGCAAGCAGGATGCTGTAACCCATGTTGTTCACCTCCTTGATTCTATAATAACGGAGCGATGTATCCTTTGTATATCCATTCTGTATGATTTTTTCGCCGGAGGGATATGGCAAGGTCAATCAGATGGAGACATATTCAGGATCGCTGTTCTGTGCCTTGAGATGCGTGTCGATGGCTTTGCGGTTCAATTCCTCACCGATTACGATGAGCACAGACTGTCCATTTGCGACAGGAGCGATTGTGATATGATTTTTTTGCGCATTGATTGAGAGCCATTTGCCGTCAGCGGCAGGGAGCGAACCCTTGATTCTATAGATGTGACCACAGTTGGAGTCATCGAAAATAGCCTGTATAACCGGACGGATATCCTGTTCTGCAAGCTGAATGTGCATGAAGTAATGCACGGCGCTGCGCAGCATATCCATGTGATACTTTTTGACATAGCTTGCAGAGCGGTAGCCGGCGGCAGAGAGCATTTCAAAATCGTTGGAATCCAAATCATCCCAGTTTTTCAGGAGTACGTCGTATTCTGAAAAACGGCGGTCGCATTGAATTCTTGCGAGTGCAGAATTGAGATGCGCAAGGATTTGCGCGGCACGGTTTTCCTGACGCGCTTCCGGCATTTTGCTCAGCAGGAGCTTTCCGGCACAGGCGGCTTCGGAAGCAAGCAGATAATCCATTTCATCTGAAAGCTGGTTTTCGGTTTCGGCGTCGAGAATCGTCAAGATACTGCCGATCTCGAACCACTTGTCGATTGGCGGTTCGCGGAGGACATCGAGAAACTCGTCTATATCATAGATACCGGATGGCTCGATGAGTACGCGGTCATAATGCTGCATACCGAGAGTAATGAGCTGCGTGCGAAAGCGTCTGCGGTGACAGTGCGCGTCGCCGCCGCCGGAAACCATTGCAATCTGACAGCGATCGCATTTGAGTTCCTGTAACAGCGCCATATCCGCATTGACAGCGCCGAAATCATTTTCCAATATCGCGATGCGCTGACCGCTGTTGATGAGATGACGGGCATATTTCAGCAGAAACGTCGTTTTTCCGGCGCCGAGAATACCGGTAATCAGGTCTGTTTTTGTCATATAAAACGCTCCTTTCATTCAAATAATCGTTATGGATATTGTATCATAACCGCTTGGAAAAGTCAAACGGCGAATCCGGTGATTTTTCATTGCAATTTTTGCAGGAATGTGGTATACTGTATAGGAAAATACAATGAGAGGGAGTGCGCCAAGTGGCAAAGCAGCAGAAAACCAATGCAATGCGGATTCTGGAGCAGAAAAAGCTTCCGCATCGTCTGAATTTTTACGATTGCGATGAATTTACCGACGCGGTACAGATTGCGCAGACGCTCGGACAGGATCCGGAGATGACATTCAAAACGCTGATGTGCGTAGGAAAAAGCGGTGGATACTATGCGTTTGTAATGCAGGGAACTGCGGAAATGGATTTGAAAAAGGCGGCGGCAGCGGCAGGAGAGAAATCCGTACAGCTTTTGCCTGTCAAGGAGATTCTTGCGATAACGGGGTATATCCGCGGCGGCTGTACGGCAATCGGCATGAAGAAGGATTATCCGGTATTTCTCGATGAAACAGCGTTGCTTTATGAAGAAATAATTGTCAGCGGCGGCAGACTTGGAACGCAGATTTTTCTTTCGCCGGATATTTTTCTTACAGCAACCAACGGCAAGACGGCAGATTTGCAGGCGATATAATTTTTTGGCGTATTTTTTTTCAAAGAAAAAATGGTTAATTAATCATTTTACGGGCATGATACATTTGCCCTGTAGCATTTTGCAGGGACAATGAAGGCAGATTTGCCGGGAAGGAATAGATGCCTGTATGAAAAAAACGAATACGGCTCTTTGGCTGAGTGCTGTGATTTGCGGTGTTCTGATGACTGGATGCGGAACAAATAGCATGGCAGATCGCGCGGAGCAGACGAATAAGGCGACAACAGCAAAAACGGATCAGGCAGTTGTATCGGAATCCGACAGCGATCGGGATCATGCGCTCTATGAAGAGGATGATGTTCATCGAAAGACCGATCGGAACGAGCCGAATCTGATTGACCGTGCAGAATCGGCACTGGATTCTGTAGAATCGGCTGTTACGGACGCCATGACTGACGCAAAGAAAAAGATGGATGACATGAAAGAAGACGAATAAATTAAAATAAGGGGCTTTCGCGGAATGAAAGTCCTTTCGCCTGTTGCAAACAGCTTTTAGCACGGTCGGAGCGCCATGTGCAAATATGACTCTAGATAAGGACAGGCGCAATCCAAAAACCTCTCTGTTTTCAAAATACGGAGAGGTTTTTGCTTTTTTGAAAGAAAAAGTACTTATTATCCATGAAATATTGCTTTTTTTCTCTTTTTTGTTTCAAAAACATAAGCATAAAACATAAAAACTTTCTTTTTTCTATTGAATTTTCGGGAAATGTGTGGTATACTGAATGTATCTTAATTGATGCGATCAGAATACCTTTCGACTTTTTGTAAAAATATATTACTTTGCAATGGGAACGAGTAAGGAGCGGGAAATATGGTGAAACATGATTTGTTGAAAGCCATACAAAACGGATTGGCACAGCATGAGTTTGTTGCTTATTATCAGCCGCAATACGACGCAGTCAGCGGACGGGTGGTTAGCGCGGAAGCATTGGCAAGATGGGTGAAAGCAGACGGTACAATCGTCAGTCCGGAAGCGTTTATCCCTTTTGCAGAAGAAAATGGGATCATTACGGAAATTGATTGGTATATACTCAATGAAGTCTGTGTGTGTTTAAAGAAACAAATCGAAGCTGGTGAAACCGTCAAAACAGCAGCTTGTAATTTCTCCAGACTTCACCTGAAAAATCCGGAGTTTGAAGCAAAGATGTGTGAAATTGTGGATTCATATGGAATCCCGCATAAACGCATCAGTATTGAGATTACCGAATCAGCGATGCAGGCGCACGATGAACGCACGATTCAATTTGTGAACCATATGCGGAATCTTGGTTTTGATGTTGCGATTGATGATTTTGGCAGTGGAATGTCCTCTATGAAGCTCTTGCACGATATCGACGCAAGCGTACTGAAAATCGACAAGTCATTGCTCAGTCAGAATTGCGAAGAAGAAAAGGAACGGATTCTTTTGGAGGGGACCATCCAGTTGGCGAATCGCTTGAAAATGAAAACCGTTTCGGAAGGTGTAGAAACGGAACAGCAATTGGGCTTTTTGCGTACCTGTGGATGTACCAGAATTCAGGGCTATTTATTTGCCAAGCCTATGCCGGAAAAAGAATATCGCGAATTGTTGGTGCATAGGTATGAAATGGAAGAAGACGATGTTTTGTTGACGCAATCGAGTGCCAGCGCCTTGACGCTGCTCAATGACGCTGTTTTTACAAGATTCCCGCTTGTCATTATGGTGAATCTTACGAGAGACAGCTATTATATGATGGCTTATGAGGATTTTACCCAGCGTACCTGTGCAGCGTCGGGCAGTTTCCATGAGCTGATTGAGCACGGTGCGACTACCATGCATCCGGATGATCAGGCGGAATTTAAAAGCGTATTCAATAGAGAAAATCTGCTGCATGAATATGAAAAGGGCGCAAAAGTAGTCAAACGCGTTACAAGACAGATTGGCGAAGACGGTCAATATCATCCGGTTGAAACGGCGGATTATTTTGTAAAAAATCCATCGAGCGACGATGTCCTTATCATAGTATTCTGTCAGAATATGGATTAAACGTCTTTCAGTTTATGAAACAATGCCGATTCGCTGAGACATGATATTATATATATTGACAAATCGCTGTTTTTGTGTTAATATATATATGGCATAAGCCATCATTCATAATTAAAAGACATTAGAGTGGAGGAATTCGTATGGATTATGAAGTGAAAAACGCACCATTACCCGTGTTAATCTGCAAATTGCAGCCGGGTGAAAGTATTGAATGTCAACGTGGTGCAATGTCTTGGATGACAACAACGCTGTCGATGAGTACTGGCATGGGTGGAAACTCGGCGCGCTTGGCAAGATGGCAAAAAGCGCTGTAACGGGTGAATCCGTCTTTCGCAATACCTATACCGCTACTGGCGGAGAGGGTATTATCGCATTTGCAGCGACGTTCCCCGGCAATATTCTGTGCTTTGATGTCAGAAGCAATGGCATTATTGCGCAAAAATCCGCTTATCTCGCCAATACGCCCGGCGTGGACATGAATATTTTCTTCCAGAAGAAGCTTGGCGCAGGATTATTTGGCGGCGAAGGATTTATCATGCAGCGTTTCAGTGGAAACGGTATGGTTTTCTTAGAGATCAACGGCTGTGTCTGTGAATACGTGCTGGCGCCCGGACAATCCATGCTGGTTGATACAGGGTATCTTGCAGCAATGGAAGAAACCTGTTCGATTGATATTGAAAGCGTCAAGGGCATTGGCAATGCACTGCTGGGCGGCGAAAGCTTCTTTAATACAAGAGTCACAGGTCCGGGCAGAATCTGGCTGCAAACAATGCCTGCAAATGTTCTGGCAAGTGCGATTCAGCCTTATATGATAACGAAAAACTAAACTATATACATAGAAAAACGGCTATGAGAGGTTTTGCGTCTCATAGCCGTTTGGTTATGTCTGCCGGATGGGAACCGGTATACGTTTTAAATGAGAAATAATATGTCTGAGTATCGTCATTTTGCTATTGACTAAGATGACAGAATATGATATAATTTTATAATACGGGTTATTTTATTGAATGGCGAAATGGAGTATTTTATGAGCAGCATCAATGAATTCATTACAAGCATCAATGATTTTCTATGGGGCGTACCGCTTGTACTGGGAGTCTTATTCTGTGGAATTCTGCTGACATTCCGTTTGCGATTGATTCAGGTGCATAAGCTTGGAAAGGCGCTCAAATTCATCGTCAAGAGTGAAAGCAACGGAAATGGAGAAATTTCAAGCTTTGCAGCGCTTTGTACCGCGCTTTCGGCGACTGTCGGTACGGGCAATATTATCGGCGTTGCGACAGCGATCGGAACAGGCGGTCCGGGCGCTTTGCTCTGGATGGAGATTGCCGCATTTTTCGGCATGGCTACAAAGTATGCCGAAGGGCTTCTTTCCGTCAAATATCGCGTGAAGGATCAAAACGGTAATTATATCGGCGGACCGTTCTATTACATTGAAAACGGTCTTGGAAACAAGTGGAAATGGCTTGCAAAGATGTTTGCTGTTTTCGGATTATTGGCTGGTCTGCTTGGAATCGGAACGATTACGCAGATTAACGGGATTACATCGGCGGCGAACAATTTCTTCGACCACGACGCTATGCACACGATATCGCTTTTCGGTCGTGACTACACGCTTACAACCGTGATTACAGGCGTGCTCGTGACGATATTGGTGGCTTTGATCGTGATCGGCGGCATCAAGCGAATCGCAAAAATTTCAGAAATTATCGTGCCTGCAATGATTTTTTTATATGTTGCAAGTTGTCTTGTGATTATTTTCTGTCATGTCACAGAAATTCCCGCAGCACTTTCAACCATTGTAAAAAGCGCGTTTGGCTTTCGACAGGCGGC
The DNA here is from genome assembly GCA_016296505.1 of Oscillospiraceae bacterium. Classification (GTDB taxonomy): domain Bacteria; phylum Bacillota; class Clostridia; order Oscillospirales; family Ruminococcaceae; genus Firm-04. Next base: position 20,474 of record JAEDJD010000008.1, on the reverse strand, counting down.
AGGCGGTTTTGCAGGCTTTGCCGTTGTAAGAGCCTGCATGAGCAAGGGCGTCGAACGCGGCATTTTCTCCAATGAGGCTGGACTCGGTTCTGCACCGATTGCGGCGGCTGCTGCGAAAACAAACGAGTCTGCACGTCAGGGCCTTGTCACAATGACAGGAACCTTTATTGATACAATTATCGTCTGCACCATGTCGGGGCTTGCGATCGTCATGGCAGGCAGCTACAACAAGGGGCTTGAGGGTGTTGATATTACCATTGACGCGTTCGGCTATGGACTTCCTGTTTCGGAGAAAATGGCTTCGTTCATTGTGATGATATGTCTTTCTATTTTTGCATTTACAACGATTCTCGGCTGGAATTACTATTCGGAATGCTGTCTCAATTATCTCACAGGCTCCAAAAAGCGCGTTTCGATGGTATACCATTGGCTTTATGTTGCAGCAGTTTTCATCGGACCTTATCTCACGATTGAGGCGGTATGGAGCATTGCCGGCGTATTCAACGGACTCATGGCATTTCCGAATATCATCGCAATTATTGCGCTTTCGGGAGTTGTAACCGCTGAAACCAAAAGCTATCTGCAAAGAATGAAGGAAGGCAAGGTGGAATCGTAAATACAATTTACGGTTTATAAAGGCGAATGCAGTCACGAGCGCTTCAAGCAGCATGAGCGTGCGGAGTGCGTCTTGCAAGCGTGACAGTGAGAATATGGATTGTTTTTGAAATAGGAGAAATCAAATGGTTTGCCCGATTGTGAAGGATACATTTTTTCTATCGCAGAAAGCAGAGCCGGCAGGAAAAGCCGATCTTCAAACTGCGCAGAATCTGCTGGATACCTTGAAAGCGCATGAAACAGAATGCGTAGGTTTGGCGGCAAATATGATAGGCGTGCGAAAAGCGATTATTGCGGTACATATGGGCTTTGCCGATGTTGCGATGCTGAATCCGAGCGTCACGCGGAAAAGCGGTGCGTTTGAAACAGAGGAAGGCTGTCTATCGCTTGTCGGCACACGAAAATGCACGCGCTATCAGGAAATCGAAGTGGCGTATCAGGATATGCAGCTTCGGTGGCAAAAGCGGAAGTTTTCTGGCTGGACCGCGCAAATTATTCAGCATGAGATCGACCACTTAAACGGGATAGTGATATAATGAAATGCAGTTCAGAACGGATGTGATGACATGAGAGCAAAGTTTCTCAATAGGATGGCAGCGGTTTTGGCAGGCGGTATGCTGACAATACAGCCGATGACAGCGCTCTCTGCTGAAACGTCCGCAAAGCTGCCGAACGGTTGGCTTTTGTGGCATAGTTATAGTGAATATTCCGCTTCTGACAGCCGACTGTATTGCTGTACGCCGGATGGCGAAATACAAGAGATTTCTGGTGATTTCATTCATGCGATGAACGGCAGCTTCGGCATCACGCCGAACCAGATTGTATTCATGGCGATTGACGCGGCAGCAGATGAATGGGACATTTATCTCTATGACGACGGCAGAATCCAGAATCTGACGCCGAATAGCGGATTCCGAAATGAAGATCCGAAGTGGTCTCCGGACGGCAGACAGATTGTATTCAAACGCGGTTACTGGGATCACAGCATACAGGATTTTGTGTATAATCTAGCGCTGCTTGAGCTTCAGACAGGGGAGATTACTCTGCTGACAGATGATATTGCCGAAGAAGCAATGCCGTGCTTTGATGAAAGCGGTACATTTATCTATTATACAAGATATTTCAATGGTATCGGCGCGATTTACCAAATGGAGCTTGCGACCGGTCAGACAAAAGCCGTCTATGCTGAGGAGGGCGTGAACGCCTATTATCCGATTATGAAGCGTCAAGCGCTGTACTTTACCAAATGGTTCAGCGCAGACAATCACTGCGACCAACTGATGCGGCTGGACGGAGATAACAGTATGCGACTGCCATTGAATTCGGAACAATATGATTGTTCGGACGCTTGCCCGATTGATGCAGACCGTATCATTTACAGCGCAACGGTCAACGGCAATTATGATTTATACTTTTATGATGGCGAGCAATCCACCTTGCTGACAGCGCAAAGCGCTCCGCAAAACGATCTGGGCGCTGATTTTTACGCGATGCCGGAGTATGAAGCGTATCTCAGATCCACGCTTGGCGATATCAATGCCGATGGAATGTTTGATCGCGAGGATTTATCCTTGCTTCAGCGCTTTCTGCTGACCGTTCCGAATTCCAATGCGATCGACTGGCAGGCGGCAGACTTTACGTTTGACGGCAGATTGGACGCCGCTGATCTGAGTTTGATGAAGCAGTATTTGTTCGGATAAGCTGAGTTCCATATATCAGATATACTTACCCCCACCTATATGCGCAATAGGTGGGGGTGTGTTTATCTATCCGAAAAAGACCAACCGTAATCATGATGATAAAGCATGGTTTTTGTCATGTAATGCAGCATATTTTGACAATATTAGATATTCAAATTGATGTTGACAGAATAGATAATATATGCTATAATGAATACGGAGATCATTTTGTATCGGAGAGAGATGGATAGAATGGAGGATGCTATGATGGATCCAAAAAACAGAGATGACTCACGGCATATTGACGCGCAGCTTCATATGCCAGATCCGCCGCCGCAGGGGAAACCGAAAATTGCAGTGCGTCAAAATACGCTGGGCAGACCGGATGGTACAGCGAGTGTTGTAAAATTCGGCCCTGCCATCAGAGCGTTTCGTGCAAAGGCAGGCTTGTCACAGGCTGCGCTTGCAGAGATCATGCACGTCAGCCGCAATACAGTAGTCAAATGGGAAAACGATGGATATAAGCCGGATCATGATACGACGATTCAGCTGTGCGACGCGCTCGGTATGACGTTGGATGAATTGTATGGCGTTGCAACGAATACGGTTTCGCAGGCAGAACTGCGGATGCTGTTGAAATTCCGCCGTATCAGTCCGGTGGGAAAGCGCGTCATCGAAAAGATAGTTCAGAGTATGCTGGACGAGGAGCTGACAGCAAGGGATGAATGGTTCCGCGCTTCATTTGAATTATTTGAAACGCCGACTGTTCGTGCAGCGGCAGGTTCCGGTACGATGTATGCAGATGAAGCTGTGACCTATTGCTTCATGCGAAAAAATGACCGCAACCGTTATGCAGATGCGGTGATTGGCATTTCGGGTGATAGTATGCTGCCCGTTTATCACGATGGCGACAGCGTTTACATCGAATATACAGAGTCAGCGCGTCCGGGGGAAGATGTCGTTTGCGATACGCCGGATGGTCTGATTGTGAAACGGCTGACGGCAGATCACAGATTGCGGTCTGTCAATCCTGAAATTCCGTATGCGGATCGGGATGAAACCTTTGAAATCCGGATCATCGGACGCGTCATTGGCATTGTTGAGGCTTCGGATTCTCCGACTGCCGACGAACAGCCAATTCTGGAAGAACTGTTTCACAAGGAAATTATGGAGTTTGAAAAAGAACATACTATATATTGATTGCTGTCATGGCTGCAATGTTTCCATCAAGAAAGGTCGGTGATTTTCATGTGTACACGCTTTTATGTAGCAGGGGACTTGTTTACTCCATTGATCGAACGTGCAAAACATACGTCGCTAACCTATCAATTCATGTCGGTGCTCGGAAAATCCACCTTTATGTCTGGAGAAATACAGCCAACGAATGTTGCGGCTGTTCTTGCGCCAAATAAGGATGGCAAAATGGCAGTATTTCCAATGATGTGGGGGTTTACGGTCTCCGATAGCGACGCGCCAATCGTGAATTGCCGTCTGGAAACCGCCGATCGAAAGAATTTGTGGAAGGATTCTTGGTATCGCCGCCGCTGTGTCATTCCGGCGGCATGGTATTATGAGTGGGAGCATTTCCGAGCGCCGGATGGAAAAATGAAAACCGGCAGTAAATATATCGTGCAGCCGAAAGACGCGGAAATTACATGGCTTGCAGGACTTTACCGTTTTGAGCAACATAAGGGAATTGAAGTGCCGGTGTTTGCGGTTCTGACAAGAGCGTCAAGTCCTGAATTACATAAGCTGCACGATCGGATGCCGCTGATTCTCGGAAAAGAAATCGTAGCAGAGTGGATTCGTCCGGATGGCGTTCCTGCAAAAGCTGCGGAAACCGCTTTGACGGAGATGGTTGCGGAAAAGTATGGAGGTGAACCGTCGTGCGGTCATATATCTGTATCGATCTGAAATCATTTTACGCGTCGGCAGAATGTATTGCACGCGGCGTCGATCCGCTGAATACGCATCTTGTTGTTGCAGACTCCAACCGTACAGATAAAACAATCTGCCTTGCGGTATCGCCATCTTTGAAAGCGATTGGCGTACCGGGCAGACCGCGATTATTTGAGGTGGTGCAGATCGTAAAGGAATATAACCGAAAACGCCTTGCCCATACGCGTCTTGAAACATTCGAGGCGCAGTCTGTGATTCCGACCGAACTGGCTGCAAATCCGAAACTCGAACTTTCGTATATTGTCGCCGAGCCGCGGATGGCGCTCTATAAAAAAGTCAGCAACCAGATTTACGAAATCTATCTGAGATATATCGCACCGGAAGATATCCATATTTATTCGATTGACGAGGCGTTTATAGATGTGACCGACTATTTGCAGACATATCGCTGTACCGCCCGTGCGTTGGCGATGCGTATGATTCGCGACGTGCTGAAAGAAACCGGTATCACAGCGACGGCAGGCGTCGGTACGAATCTGTATCTTGCAAAAATCGCCATGGATATTGTTGCAAAGAAAATGTCTGCGGACAAGGACGGCGTGCGTATTGCGGAACTGGACGAGATATCGTTCCGCCAACAGCTTTGGGATCATCGTCCGCTGACGGATTTTTGGAGCACCGGACCGGGCACGGAGAAAAAACTGAACGCAATGCATCTCTATACAATGGGGGATATCGCGCGATTCTCGGAATATGGAGAGCATGAATTGTTCAAAGCGTTCGGCGTCAAGGCAGAACTGATGATCGACCATGCGTGGGGCTATGAGCCGTGCACGATTGCCGACATTAAGGCTTATGTGCCGAAGAAGCACAGCGTCAGTCAGGGACAAGTATTGAAACGTCCCTATTGCATGGACGATGCACGGCTGATTGTGAAGGAAATGACGGAATATCTGATGCTCGAACTGGTCAGCAAGCGGCTTGTGACGGAAAAAGTTGAACTGCGTATCGGCTATGACCATGAGGGCGTTCCGCACGACTATGACGGCGAATATGAGAAGGATCGTTATAACAGAAAAATACCGAAATCGGTACACGGTTCTATGCTGCTTAAACGGCAAACCGCGTCTGCGAAATTGGCGATACAGGCGATGCTGCAAATATTTGATCGTATTGTAAATCCACTTTTATGGATCCGAAGAATCAATGTTGTGGCGATAGATGTGATACCGGAATCACAGGCAGCCGAAAAGCCGATACAGTACGGTTTGTTCGATGATATTGAGACGCTCGAAGCCAAACGACAGCAACAGGATGAAAAGTTGAAAAAAGAGTATGCGCTGCAAAAAACAATGCTGTCCATCAAATCCAGATACGGTAAAAACGCCATTTTGAAGTGCATGAACTTTCAAAAGCATTCGACTGCGATCGAACGGAATGGACAGGTCGGCGGACATAAAGCGTGAGGTTGTATATGGGAAACTACGAAGATATGCTCCGGCATCCGCGTCATGCACTGGAATCGCATAAGCCGATGTCGATGTACGAGCGTGCGGCACAATTTTCATCATTCAAGGCGTTGGAGGGCTTTGAGGATGAGATTGCCGAGACCGGTCGGCTGACAGATATGCGGGAAGCGATGAGCGAGGATGATATTGTCGAACTTGACAAGCGGTTTCAGTATTTGCTTCAAATTGCTGCGGAGCGTCCGAAGGTGGTCGTCACATATTTTCAGATGGACGCAAAGAAGAATGGCGGCAGATATGTCCGATACACCGGAAATTTTCGCTTTTACGATGAAACGCTGCATTTGCTGAAGTTTGAGGACGGCTTTGCACTTGCCGCTGAGCTCATAACCGCAATTCAAATACAGAGATTGAATGAATAAGAACACTGGAGTATATTGTTATAAAACGCGTTAATGTTTGCATTGTAACCGTTGAAGAGGCTTTTGTCGATGGTGCAAGGTCTTTTATAGAGAAATATGCGGTCGTACCGCTAAGTCCCAACCCCTGAATCTGCGGAAATACATACCAGATCCAGTGAGATACCTTGTATCCCTGTTTCATCTCAGATAGAGCAGTGTTGTAAGTTTCACCGAAACTGTATCCGCTGTCCTGGGCATCAATGAACTTCTGAAGGTCAGTGCAGTATAGTTCTATGCCAAGCACACCGTATTTCTTCTGATCTTCTCTGGAGTAGTAATCGTCCATGTGGTTAGGATCAGGGGTGTCTGTAAGATTATAACCAAGTTTCTCCTTCGGAAGTGCTGCATAAAGTTCTGCAAAAGAACTGTATTGATGCAGGGCGGTCACTCTTGTTTGTATCTTCTTCGTTGCATCATCAAGACAGGTAAACTCGATAAAATCACCGACCTGCACCTTCTGACGCTTTTCATCATATAGTCGAAGCTCTATTGTTTTACTGCCGTTCTTGATTTTCTCGAACGGAGGTAGTTTTAATTTCATTTGATGTAACATTTGCAAATATGCTCCTTTCTTCATCTCTGTGGTAATATCATTACGCTTATTACGCATCTCTTGCTAACCGCATTAGCCCCATCCGTACTACAACTTCGAGATGCAGTTTGCTTTTTGAGCCGTTGTTGAACTGCACATCAATAACATATATATCGTTCCTTTTCTTCTCAAGCCCTACAGACGGCAGTCTTAGATTCATCTACAAAGACGGGAGTGAAAAAACATAGCGAAAAGTATAACAGCGATTCCGGCAACAATCAGTCGGTTCACTGATGCACCGCTGTCAGCTCCTGTGAAGAGAAAGCTGGCAGCCTACGCAAGAGTCAGCACCGATCACGAGGAACAGCAGAGTTCCTACGAGGCACAGGTCATCTACTACACCGATTATATCAGAGGGCGATCCGACTGGGAATATGCCGATGAGGGTATTTCAGGTTGCAGCATCAAGGGCAGAAAGGGCTTCCAGACAATGGTGGAAGAAGCTCTGGCGGGAAAAATAAACCTTATCATTACAAAATCCGTATCCCGTTTTGCACGAAATACCGTGGATTCTCTTTCTACGATCCGCAAGCTGAAAGAGCATAATGTGGAGTGTTATTTCGAGAAGGAAAACACCTTAACAGCAAAAGTGCAGTAAACTCGCAATTTACGGCACTTTCCGATTAATATTGGTGTTTGGTTGGTGTTTAAATTTATAGAACAGAAGAAAACGAATGGTTACGAAGCAGTATACTAAAAACGAGCCATATGTATAGTTTTTTCTCCTTGAGAAGATGGTGATAAATGCTCTTTTACAGTCTTAACGAGATTATGTTTTATGGTTGCATATTTGTAATAACCAGCGGAACAGCATCTATCATTTTTCTTTTGCTATCCCATGACAGCTTTCCAAAAAAAGATAGAGATTTGAAGTGCTCTTTTGAGCCTAATCTAAAGGTTGTATTATTCTCTGATTTTCGACGATTTATTGGCAGTTTGTGATCTGTAGTATTGAAGTAGTATCTGTTGAAATAAATGTAAACAGGTATCTTCTCGCAGCCATACCTGAAATTCGTACCAACTCCGTCAGGATTCCAGCCGTAATACAAATAAAACAAGCTATGCACGTCAAACGAAGCATACACAGATCGTTTGGTAATTTGTAAGGCGTTTATTATTTCTTCCTGTGTATGATGAAGCATATTCTTTTCTGATAAATTCTTTTCGATTCCTGCTTTGAGATCTACAACCGAATGGCTGTTTTCAGGCTGATAATATGCAAGAAGTGCGTCGGGAAGCTGTAATTGCTCTATTTGCTTTTTTATGATATCTGTATCAGCAGAGTAATAGTATCGGTTATCGTGATAGCGTTTATACTTGTCGAGTGCGTCAAATATCTTATGATACACTACCTGATTGGGGTAATAATCATAATTTGTAAAAATCGAAATGCCATTGTTATAGAAATGCTCCAGTATTGCTGCGGCTGTGGCAGCACTTCTGCTCTGACCGTATTCACACTGACAGATGATGTCCATTCCTCTGTCGTATGCACGGTAGATGAATGCGGCGATATCAAAAACTTCCGGGAAATAAGTATCGTAAGTGTACCCTTTGCGCCTGAGAACATCAAGGTCAAGATCGTCCAGTTCACTGTAAAAGACTGTATCGCATATACCGCTGTAATCAACGTGGGAATAGTCCTCATCAATACGCTTTATTGCAGGATCGCAAAAGCTAATAACAGCTGTATTGGGTGGGAATTCTTTATTTCGAATGATATTTTCCAATGCTTCTCTCGAATAAACTGATACCTTCATAGAAGCCTCCTATTATACTAATTCCACGTCAACCTGTTAAAAAATTTGTCAGTCATCATTCCGTCACTCTGCGTTGAGTGACCTTGAAAGGCGACAGCCTGTCTGCGGTCAGTCGCCTTGATTAACGAAACGCTATCAGACAACTTTTTTCAACAGAACGATATGGAATTAGTATTATTCAAACATATCACACAATACAACTTCTGAAAATTCTTACCTCGGCAGTATTTCTGTATAGTAGTACATTATTTCCCCAAAATATGACTTCAACGGCAGAGTTGCGCCGGAATGCTTTCCGCCCGGAATCCTGCGAAAGCGAGCATTGCCCAGCATTCGTTCTGTAAAATCGTGTGTGTCGATAATTTCGTCATCTGCGCCGACAATACAATTGACATTGTCACTTTCCAATTTATCAAGCATTCCGAATAGCGGTATGAACGGTTTGATATTACCTTGAAATCCAAGTCTTGGCAAGTGATGAAAAGGCATCAGACAGGGATTAACAAAAATAACAGGAAGATTCAGCTCAGCAGACAGTACTGCAGCAAAAAAGCCGCCCAGACTTGTTCCAACAATCAATTCGATTTGCTTGTCTGCAATGATGTACCGTAGTTTTCCGAGAATGTTCTCAGGCGATTGCATAGCATAGTCAATTGCAGGAGCTGTAATGTCGCAGCAGCCGTTTTCTTGTAATGCCGTATAAGCAGCATTATGTGGATTTCCACCGTATCCGTGGATATTTAATATGATCATGTCAATGTCCCTCTTTCCGGTATGGACACTTCAAAGCAACAGGATGTATTTCTACCATTTTTAGTTATCCTTGATCGTATAAACAGGCGAACCAGCACCATAACCCTGATATACCTGATTACCTTTGATAGTGTAGACGGGGTGTCACGTTCCATAGCCTTGATACACCTGATTGCTTTTGATTGTATAGACTGGATGTCCTGTGCCGTATCCCTGATATACTTGATTATTATTAATAGTATAAACAGGATGACCGATATCATAACCTTCGTATACTCGCATAAAAGTCCTCCATTATAGGCAGAAGCAATATAATATCAAACCATTTTCTCAAGTTCCGACTTTACTATTTCCACGAACTCCTTTTCACTTCCGTTAAATGAAACAATACCTACATGATCGTAAAAACGGCTTTTTGAACCTATCAGCCAGAGAAGTCTGTCCAATTTAAATGCTGAAGCCTGACTGTCTATCGACTTATAATCCTCTGCTATCCTGAAAACAGTTTCGATAATATCATACTCATCACCCGAAGATAATCCGAGATTTGATAGAATATAGATAACGTGTTGGTCAGGTTTTGAATAATTTGACATTCCAATATCTTTGAGCCAATTTGGTACAAGAGCAGGTCCCCACCATTTGATTCTGCCTGCTATAATGCGAATCAGCTTGTCTCGTTCTTCTTTCTTTGTTGAATCAAATGTGTCGAAATACGCATACATCTCTGCTGAATTCTTGAATTCTGATAAAAATTTTGCTGAATCGCATACATTTTCTTTAACGCTTTTATACTTATCGTTAGAACCTTTAAATGCTTTCTTGAAAAGCTCGTCCAATTCTTCTTCCGGCAGAGTGGCGATATTTTGATTGAAATTATATACATCAAAATCCCTAAACAATGCTTTTATTTCTTCCTCGTGTTCCTTTATTCCGCTTTTTGCAAATTGAGAATTCCAATCACGAAACGAGAATACTGCTACTTGAAATACCTCGTTCATATTGTCTTTACGTTTATCAACTAAGTAGGTATCAAGTATCTCCTGAGTAAGCCCCTGAGAATGCTCCCATAAATACTCTATGGCTCTTTTGTAGATAAAACAGTTTTTCTCCATATTCGTCATGATAAACTCCTCCTTTAAGGTACTTTGATTTATAAGCATTAAAAATTATGCTGCCAGCCTGAAACCGAACTTCCGCCGACAATAAAGTTTTTATTACAGTTCTCAAAGCCGAATTATTTTTTTCATTGTAAGTCAAAAACATTGAACCCTGACCTAAACCAATAAAGAAAGATAATAACGGACAACGATAACCTTGAACATGAACAACGTCATATTCAAAAGGAGGCGTGAGAACTGTAAACGGAAAGAGCATCAGATATCTATCTCGAATTCGACAGTGCTGTTGACCAGATCAAGTGCTGTCTGAGCTTTTGCGAGAGTCTCTGAGATCTTGGTATAATATCTGCCGACTTCTTCGATGTCGTAATTTGCGTACTTATAGTCGATGATATTGCCACCGCCGGAATAACCGGAGCTGACACGCACTTTCGGCATTGCGTCTCTCATTTTGGAGAGGGTAGCGCATTCCGCATTAAGTTGAGGAAGATATACAAGCAGCTCGTCGATAGTAATATTAAAAACCGGAATAATTGTTGTTGTGTTGAACACGTTTATTGCGTGCTTGACCTTGCGTATCTTCTTTTCGAGTTCGTTCTGTGCGTCACGCATTTCCTTGAAGTTGTACTCAGGACACACAGATTCGATGTTCTCCTGAATTGCAGCGACAAAGCTGCTTGAATTTGACTCTTTAAGCTGTAATGCTCTCAGTTCGTCGTTGAGCTTACGCAGCAGCTTTGCTGCCTGTGCTGATGTTACACGCATAAAAATTTCCTCCTTATAAATCGTATATTTGTTCTTTCTTTTACCTTGTTATTATAGTATACCATGACCGATGTACCAAAAAGCGACGGTGTGTATGATGCTACAATTCAACTTGAAAACATATTATTTTAATGCGCCCCATTTTACAAATGCAGAGCATCCGCCGTTTGCCTGTCTTGTCTGCTGCCAAGCGCCGGACTTCTGATTCATGCATTTCCCTGTAGACATCGGGCTGCTTACCTCAAGTCTTGAGCCAAAATGGTCGCAGATTTTTCGTTCACCTGACCAGCAGGAACAGGTTGCACAATATTTAGAATCGCAAGTATACTGATACATAATTATACCTCCATGAAGTGTTGTCTTTACTATGATTATATTGTAGCATATCCGATGTACTAAAAACGCCCTATGTCAGGAATCGTATTTTTTAAGAGCATTTCTCAGGGTATCAGCTATCTGTTCACGCAGACTTTGCGGCGACAGAACCTCTATTGCATCTGCAAACTGTATCGCCCAGTGCAGCATCGAGGATTCGCTTGCCTGAACATATACCTTCATCATATCATCGGGCAGTTTCTCAATCTGAATATCAATGCCGAAGCTGTCGGCAATATCATTCATCATGTATTGTTTGCATCGGAATGTAATATGTATCGGTTCTCCACTCCAAAGATTTGGGTGTGCCTTGATATACTCCGAAAGTTTGATGCCTGTTTCAAAGCCTTTCAGCATACGCAGGGATTTTGAGGGTGTATCAAGCACCTGACATTCCTTGATTCGGTCAACACGGAAATGCGTCAGATCATCATACTGCGGAAGATTGCATAGCAGATATGAATGACCGTTCTGAGATATCACCTGATAGGGATTGACGGTATACTGCTTTATGTTGCCGCTACTGTCGAGCTTTTCATGCAGCTCTCCGTCAAGTCCGCAGTCGCAGTAATGAAATGCGATTTGCCTGCCGTCCGCTATGGCACTGCCGATATCCTCAAGCGTCATGATAATTGCCTGGTTCTTGACCTTCCCATATATATCCATATCTATCTTGGATATTTCAGAACGGAAATGCTTACTTGACAGTCCTTCAAGGCGGTGGATCAGACTCAAACGGTCTTTTTTCGAGAGTCCGTCTGTCAGCAGGACGCTGTCAATCAGCAAACGCAGCTCGCCGTTCATAAATTCATGAACATAATACCAATCTGTCAGTATCGTTTCTTCGCCGTTTTTGCTGTTTCGGGTAATAGCATCACATTCAAAGTCCATTCCACGATACTTGATAGGGAAACCGAATTCAATGAGTTTGGAAATGTTACGCCGGACAGTTTTTCGGTCAACTTTCATTCCATACTCTTTTTCCATCAGGGTCTGTATCTGCTTCTGTGAGAGTCTGTGATTTTCATCGGTGTGCTTTCTCAGGATATCCAGAATATCGAGTATGATCATTTTCTTTGGTTGCATATCAATCATGATTATCAACCTCCTGCTCGTTGTAATTGTATATATTATACATCATTCAGGTAGAAAAAGCTAGGGAAAAGATAAATATTCTTTCGCACATTATCGTATAATGATAAAAATGCTCTTCGATGCTAAAATGATAACAAACTGATAACTTTGCCCACATCGCTTTCTATTATTCCGTACCTTATTTATAATGTACCTACCAAATTGAAGGAGGTACATACCATGAGCATCAAGATCAAGTACAATGTTGAGGGTAAACAACGCCGGAAGCTGGCAGACTGCATTGGCGAGTGCATTGGCACAGTGCCGCGATACCTCGGAGTACCAAGCTGCAATTATCAGATTGGCGAATGCGTTCTGGAGCGAGACGGAATATTGACCATACCAGAAGGGATTGATTTCGCAGCACTGCTCGATGCCTTGAAAGCACTGGGCTGCTGTCGTTGATGTAGTTGCTGATGGCAACAGTATGGCTGAAAATCGTGTCATCCGTGCTTCTCCAGAGGAAATTTCCGGCACTGTCTTTCAGCACACGAAGCGTCATGGCCGTTTCGTCATTCATCATCCACACGGCTTTTCTACGGTATTTCTTGTCCAGACTGAAAAACAGCTCAATGACTGCATCAGCCGTGAGTGTACTTGCTGTAACGCCGATTTCAGCGGAATGCAGCAGTCCTGTTGGCTCTGTATTACCAATACCATTCAGACATACATTTTCTTCTGTCCTGCCGAAGCAGTGACCGAATTCTCTGTAACAGCCGTACAGTGAATCAGACCAATAATAGTCCTAAATCACTGTCACGGCTGGAAATTTATCGGTTGACGAGGAATGCATTGAACACTTAAAAAGGAGCGATTTAGGTCGATGACCATATAGAAGAATTTGATGGTTATTGACTAAACGGTGGCTAATGAAAACGAACAACAGGCGTATGCAATTATCCTTTGCTTACGCCTGTTGCCATTTTATCACTATCTTGACAAATTATTCGTCAACCCATTGCATTTGGCTTTCAACATCCCAAAATGTTTTACCATTCCATATTGGTGCATCTTCAAAAGCTTCTATACATTCCGTAGCAGATGATTTTATAATCGAGAAAACTGTTTTGCCAATAGAAAGATTGTAAATTTCAAGCAGGACACTTGTAATTTTTCCAGTATTATCTTTACTTGTTTGACACCCATTAAAGAAATATTTATCACCGTTATAAACAACATAATGGTCTTCATAATAAAGCTTATCAATGAAATCTGTAGCTTTTCCATCAATCATACCATTTCCTCCCCACAAGATATTTCTTATATTTATTAAATGTTTCAAAATCAAGATAATCAGCCTTTGTTCTGTTAAAGTTTTTGTCGTAATAATGAATGTGTAAAACAGGTTCTCCGTTTCCAGTTAATTTTGGTTCTGGATGATAAGCTATTTCGGCACTTAAATAATGATTATCGTCATAAATACGAAGCATATTTAACGTGCCGTCTTTATGCAATTTAATATACATATTGCTTGAATGAGCTTCAGCAGGCAAATCGTGCAATCCCGTTCCGGGTTTGCCAAATAGGACTTTGACATCATCTATTTTGCCTACGGTTTCATAAGAGTATGGAACTGGATTTCCGCTTGCAAAAGTTCCTCTACCACCCATATCAACGCACCACCTTTCTTGAAGAAAGATAGTCCACGGCGAGAATATTACCGTCCATATCATCAAAAGGTGTACCAAAACATATAATGCAAGAAGGCGAAAGCTTTTCGAGCATTGTGTTATAACCACGCATAAAAGTGAGCTTATTTCCCTTGCAACCTATCATTCCGACAGCAACAATGGCGTTCTGTTCAATTCCGTCGAAGCAGAATCCATAGCTTCTTGCGTCACCCCAGCTTACAGTAGGAATAACTTTAAGTCCCTTGCTCTGCCAGTATGCTCCAACCCAACGGCTATGTGCAACACTTTCCATCTGCCTCCACAAATTCATATCCGAATATGTAGAATAATCGGGTGTGAGCAGAAAAGCATATTGTGATAATTTCGCCAACGATTTGTCAGGGTTATTGTAAATCCCTTTAAATCGGTAATCATCAACAAAAAAGTGGACGCCTCGTTTAATGTTTTCTTTGTTATCATTTGTACGAGTATCGGAATAAGATACAAGAGATATATCACTCGTATCTATTTCCTGATTTTTTATAAGCGGAATCTGCCATTTGCCGACAGTGTTGAATTCATTCCGCATAAAAAGTGCGTTTTCACGCATTTCAAGACTTGTCATAGGACAAAGCCTCCTTTCTTATGTCTGTAATTTTCAACATCTTTTTTGTTAAGATTGCGAATTGACAAAGAAAGGTCAAATATGCTATAATAATCAAACACAACTAAGATTGCTTACAGCAATTTTAACCCGAAACGCATTGAAATGCTGCTACCAACAGCTTTCAGTGCGTTTTTCTTTGTCGCAGAAAATACAATCAATAGACCTCACCACCTTTAATATGTTATAATTATCGGAGAATATCGAGAAATTCGTAGTAATAATAAGTACGATTTCTACTTTTATTATCCGTTACAAGTATTTTGTTGTCCGCAAGTAGGCTCAGATATCTGCTAACGCTTGTAGGCGGAATATTCGTCATTTCAGCGACCTGTTTTGCGGTAATAATGGGATAACGAAAAAGGGTATTCATAACATCTACTATACTCGATGAACGGGCTAGTTCTCTTGCGATGCTCAAATCCTTTTCGTAAAGTATGTTTATTCTTGAAATAATATCAATATATTTTTCGCACTGTCTCGTGACAGCAATAAGGAAAAATTTAATCCATTCATTCCAATTCCCTTTGTATCTTATGTCGTTCAGAAGGTTATAATAAAGTATTTTATCTCGTTCAAGAGCCTCGCTTATAAAAAAGCAGGGCAGGTCAATTTGCTTTTGTGCAAACAAATACATCGGTATCAGCATACGTCCAACACGCCCATTTCCATCCATAAACGGATGAATTGTCTCAAATTGAGCGTGTATTATCGCAGTTCTTACAAGTGGTCTGAATTTATCGTCAGGATTATTGATATATCCTATAAGGTTTTTCATCAAATCAGGAACAAGCTCAGGTTTGGGTGGAATAAATGTAATAGAATGCATAGGGTCGTTTCTTCCTATGAAATTCTGTTCGATACGATATTCGCCTATAAGTTTTGGTTTTCTTACATTACCATTCATAAGCGTTTTATGGATATCAAAAAAGAACTCATCTGAAAAGTCACGACGCTTCAGGTAATCGTATCCTTGTACTGTAGCCTCGCAATAATTACTTACTTCCTTTATGTTCTTATCTTTTTCATTGGGGATAACCTGATTTGACAAAACTCCGTCAAGTGTTGCCTGCGTTCCCTCAAGCATAGAAGAAGCAAGTGCTTCCTTCTGCTGGAGAATAGGCATAAACCAAGAGCTTTCAAGTTTGCTATCCTTGATTTTTTCCTTATATACCTCAAATTTTGAAGTTGCGTCAATCAATTCTTCAAAAAAAGTAGTTTGGTCTATTTTACCCTCAGCCAACGGCAAAGGTTCAGCGAAATAAGCACCATTCATCTTCAAAACCTTCCTTTCAAATAGGATTATACCATAATTGAAACCAAAAGTCAAGTTTTTTGGTGATAAAATATTTTTTTCTTTTCTTGCGGCAAAAATCAAAGCACTTTGGCAGTATTGATTTTTTTACAACCAAATCTGGTGATAAGAAACACACCGCTGTAAGTATCAGCGGTGTGTTAATTTGTCAATCAAATACCTCATTGACTGGATATATGAATATATAATATTAGGTGTCATTGGGGTAATAGCATATCTCTTTGCTTTCAATACTGTAGGCAATTTATATAATAGTGAAATGATTTACGGAAGATTTTCAGGTTCATTATTCCATTGGATAATTCGTTTGTTTGCATTTTGTTTGTTATGGGCAATTACATACGGCGTGATTTGGATTGGTAAGAGAATAATAGAAAATTGGCAGATAATTCTGATGTTTGCTATATGCATTATTGGAACAGCTATAATTTGTAGTGTAACCATTTTTGTTATGAGACTTATCAAAAGAAGAAAGACGGTGGATAATACAAATGTCTGAAAACATAAAAAACACCAATCAACGTTTAAAAATTCTATACTTATACAAGATACTCCTCGAACGTACCGACGAGGAACATTACATAACAATGCCCGAAATTATTTCTCAACTTGAACTTTATGGAATTACGGCTGCCCGTAAAGCTCTTTACGAGGATATTGAAGCTCTTAAGCTATTCGGACTTGATATTGTTTCAAGCAGAGGCGTAAATGCCGGGTATCAAGTGGTAAACCGAGATTTTGAACTGCCCGAACTCAAGCTTCTTGCCGACGCAGTTTCTTCTTCCCGTTTTCTTACGGAAAAGAAATCAGCGGAGCTTCTGAAAAAGCTGGAACAGCTCACAAGCATTTATGAGGCAAAGCAGATACAGCGACAGGTCTTTATTGCCGACCGTGTGAAAGCTATAAACGAGCGTATCTATATGAATGTTGACGCCATTCATCGTGCAATAGCTGAACGAAAGAAAATCTCTTTTAAGTATTTTGACTATGACCTGAGCAAGAAAAAATGTTATCGAAAGGGCATAAGAACTTGTTCTCCCTACGCTCTTACTTGGGACGACGAGCGTTATTATCTTGTTGCTCATTACGAAAAGTATGACAGCATTTCTAATTTCCGTGTTGACCGTATGGAGATCGTTGAAATTTTGGACGAGCCTGCACAGAAATATCCCGAAGATTTTAATTTGTCTGCATATCTGAACTCAACCTTTTCAATGTTCAGCGGTGAAGCCGAAGAGGTTAAGCGTCGGAATTAACAAAAGCTTTGGAGGTGACGAGAATGAATAACGAAATAAAAATCTTTGAAAACGAACAGTTCGGTTCAATCCGAACACTTGATGAAAACGGGAAAATCTATTTCTGCGGAATTGATGTGGCAAAGGCTCTTGGTTATTCCAGACCAAGAGATGCAATTTCAGCTCATTGCAAGGGGGCGGTAAAACGCCGCTCCCTTACAAACGGCGGTGAACAGACACTTACCTATATTACAGAAGGCGACCTTTACAGGCTCATCACACACAGTAAGTTACCGTCTGCTGAGATTTTTGAATGTTGGGTATTTGATGAAGTCCTCCCTTCAATCAGGAAATACGGAATGTATGCAACAGAGCAGACAACCGACAATGTGCTTAGCGGCACAGAGGAAGCCGAAAAGCTCTTTGTTCAGCTTAAAGAAGAAAAGCTCCGCACGAGGGAGCTTGAAAACGAGAATATGAGGCTTGCCGAAGAAAACGACTCTCTTGCAGAGGTCGTTGACTTTATCAATATGTATGATGATGAAAGCGATTTGCTGAATGTATCAGATATTGCAATCGCATATCAGATGTCAGCAATCGAGTTTAATCGCTTGCTCTGCATCCTCGGTATTCAGCATAGAGCTTATGGCACTTGGATGATTGCCCCTGAATATGAGAATTGCGGATATGTGAGGACGGACAAACGCCCGACATTCTACGGTGAAGGCTTCTTTATTCACACCCGTTGGACGCATAAGGGAGCAGCGTTCCTGTATAACCGCCTGAAAGAAAACGGCATTTTACCTGTTTTCGATTGGATAAAGCAGATAACAATAACTAACTGAAAATAAAGGAGAATTTATTTATGGAAAATGTAATGGTGATAGCAGTTATTACTCCCGATGAAGCGATGAAGGAGCTTGACAGAGATTTGGAGAAAACCTGCGAAATTATGGGTTTACTCTACCATAACTACGGTATTGAACTCAGCGACGATGAGTTCGATAAGGTATTTGACATCATAAACAGATAATTTTCTTTCATATTGATTGGCTCCCTCTTTTAACGGCAGTTCTTTAAGAGCTGCCTTTTTACATAGCCTACCCCAAGTAGGCACAACCTCGCACTGAGCGAAAGTCAGGAAACGCTCTTGACATTTACGCTTTAAAGTGCTAAAATGTAAGGAGAGATAGAAATGACTAATACAACACAAATCGAACGCAATTTTGGTATATGGGTGGCTCTGAAAGTTCTGCTCAAGCACGAACTTATCAATCAGGAAACCTTTGATAAAATTGTTAAACACGAACTCAGAGAATATATGGCATAAAGCCGAAGGAGGACATATTATGTATTATGGAACAAATCCGCTTTTTCTTGACAAAAACAGACCGAGAAAAGTCGTATTTTATGGACGAGTATCAACAGAACACGAAGCGCAGCTCTCGGCACTTGAAAATCAGATGCAATGGTATGAAGATACTGCAAAGCGTTTTCCGAATTGGGAAGTCGTAGGCAGATACATAGACGAGGGTATCACAGGTACTCAGGCAAAGAAAAGACCTTCGTTTATGAGAATGATTGCCGACGCAGAAAAAGGTATGTTTGACCTTATCGTTACCCGTGAGGTATGCCGTTTCGCAAGAAATACCGTTGATACTCTCACCCATACCCGTGCATTAAAGGGGCGTGGAATTGAAGTATTCTTCGTTGATGATAATATCTGGACTATGGACGGTGACGGTGAGCTTCGTCTGACAATTATGGCTACACTCGCTCAGGAAGAAAGCCGTAAGGTATCCGAACGTGTCCGTGCAGGACAGCGTATCAGCCGTGCGAATAAACAGCTTTACGGAAGTGGAAACATTTTAGGCTATGACAGAAAGCCCGGCGAAACCTACACAATAAATCCTGAACAGGCTGAAACAGTCCGTATGATTTATGACCTTTACGAAGAAGGCTACGGAACGCTGAAAATCGCAAAGATTTTAATGGAGCGTAAACGCCTTACTGCAACAGGTACTACAAAATGGACTTGCCACAATGTAGGTCGTATCCTGCAAAACGCAACTTATAAGGGATATATCGGCTATAACAAGTCGTACAGCAATAACTACCTTGAACAGAAGCGTATCCATAATCTTGACAGAGATACCTATGAATATGTCAAGGGCGATTTTGAGCCGATTATTACCGAAGAACAGTGGGACAGATGTCAAGCTATCCTCAAAGAAAAGCGTAAAACCACGCTTGTTGAGAACGGTGAGGAAAAGAAAAAGAGCAACCGTACTTCCAGAGACATTTGGGTAAAGAAGTTACGCTGCTCTTGTGGTTCATCTTTCAGGAAAAACCGTTATCACAAAAACAAAGACGGTGTTGTGTCATACAATTACGTCTGCTACAATCAGGTGAATAACGGTAAGGCTTCTCAGCGTGAGAAGATGGGACTTGAAACTGACGGATACTGTAACGAACATTCCGTTACCGATTGGAAAATGGAAATGATGGCAAAATACTTCCTTAATGAAGCTTGGAAAAATCGTAAAGAGGATTTGATGATTGCCCTTGAATACATTAAGAAGTATTATACCGACGCAACACGAAACAATACTCAGCACAGCGAATTGTTCCTTGACGCTCAGATTGACAAGGCTGAAAGGAAGCTGAAAAATCTTATTGACCTTTTTACTGACGGTCAGATTAGTAAGGAAGAATTTGCTGAGTTTAAAGCAACCTATTCTGCGGACTTGCAGAAGTTCAAGGACGAAAAAGCAAGATGTGGAGAACAGCAGGAACTCTTTGAAAGCTGTATGTGTGATATGACAGCAGTTTCGCAGGCTCTCGCAGGAATGGTGGATATGAGTTCACCTGAATACACTTCCGACCTCTTTAACGAAATCGTAAATTCCATATTGGTTGAAAATAACCGCTTTATATGGAATTTCAGCTATAATAAAAACGCCAACACAGATATGAATATCAGCGTTGACGGAACCAAGAGATGCCCTGTAATTTCGATTGACGGCGAAA
>JAEDJD010000007.1 GCA_016296505.1 Oscillospiraceae bacterium | reverse complement strand
TGATTCGGTATATCTCTATTATACCACATTGTCTAACAAAAGGGGAGCATTTCATCTGCGCTGAATCGGACGTTTTCATATGTTTCAATAGTGAATCTTATCGTTCAGGTAAGACACAAGCTCTGTGATCGGGATGCGAACCTGTTCCATGGTATCACGGTCGCGAACGGTCACGCAGTTGTCGTTTTCCGCGGTATCGAAATCGTAGGTGATGCAGAACGGCGTACCGATTTCATCCTCACGGCGATAGCGCTTGCCGATTGAACCGGTATCGTCAAAATCAACCATGAAATGCTGCGAGAGCATCTCATAGACTTCGTATGCTTTCTCGGAGAGCTTCTTGGAAAGCGGCAGAACCGCACACTTGAACGGTGCAAGCATCGGGTGGAAGTGCATGACGGTACGGACATCTTCTTTGCCTTTATCGTCAGTGCCGAGCACTTCGCAGTCATAGGCTTCGGTCAGAATCGAGAGGAACAGTCTCTCAACGCCGAGCGACGGCTCAATGACATACGGAATATAGCGCTCATTGGTCTCCGGATCAAAATAATCGAGCGTTTTTCCGGAGGTGTTGCTATGCTGCGTCAGATCGTAATCGGTTCTGTCGGCAACGCCCCAAAGCTCGCCCCAGCCAAACGGGAACAGATACTCAAAGTCAGTAGTTGCCTTGGAATAGAAGCAAAGCTCTTCGGCAGAGTGGTCACGCAGACGGAGGTTTTCCTCTTTCAGACCAATTTTCAGCAGAAAGTCCTTGCAATAACTGCGCCAATACTGGAACCATTCCAGATCAGTGCCCGGCTTGCAGAAGAATTCCAGTTCCATCTGTTCAAATTCACGGACGCGGAAGATGAAGTTACCCGGTGTGATCTCGTTGCGGAAAGATTTGCCGATTTGACCAACGCCAAACGGAATCTTGCGGCGTGTTGTACGCTGAATGTTTGCAAAATTGACAAAGATACCCTGTGCCGTTTCCGGACGGAGATAGAGTTCAGCTTTGCTGTCCTCGGTTACGCCCTGAAATGTCTTGAACATCAGGTTGAACTGACGGATATCTGTGAAATTGGATTTGCCGCAGTTCGGACAGGGGATGCCCTTTTCACGGATATAATCTGTCATCTGCTGATTGGTCCAGCCAGCGACGCTGGTGCCATCGAAATCCTCGATGAGATTATCGGCGCGATGACGGGTTTTGCAGTCCTTACAGTCCATAAGCGGATCAGAAAAACCGCCAAGGTGACCGGAGGCAACCCAAGTCTGCGGATTCATCAGGATAGCGCTGTCCAGACCGACATTATGCGGATTTGCCTGCACAAAGAAGTGCCACCACGCCTTCTTGATGTTGTTTTTCAGTTCTGCGCCAAGAGGACCGTAATCCCATGTGTTTGCGAGACCGCCGTAGATTTCGGAGCCTGCATAAACAAAGCCGCGACCCTGACAGAGTGCAACGAGTTTGTCCATTTGTTTTTCTGTATTATTCATCCGGAATAACCGCCTTTCCATATACTCTTCTTCTTATTATAAATCAGAATTGCAAAAATGTCAAGCATCCGACGCATCTTGCGGCCATGCAGCCTGCGCTTCTCTTTTTCACGCGATTTGATTGAATTTAAACGTGTGATGTGATATACTGTAAGCAGCAATTCTGAAAGGAGCGATTTTGATGATCTATCATTTTTACGGTTGGGAGAATGCGGATGTTTCCGCAATGGATTCCGCCGCTGCCGTTTATCCGGAGATTCGGACGCCGCGTATGCTGTATGACGCTCTAAGGCAGATCTGGTCTGCGGAAAGCTGTGCGCCGCGTATGCGAGAAAAATGGAGTCCGGAGAATCCAACGCTCGGACAGTGCTCGATTACGGCGTTTCTTGCGCAGGATATTTTTGGCGGCATGGTATACGGCATTCTGCGTCCGGACGGCAATTATCATTGTTTTAATGTTGTCGGGAACTGCGTATTTGATTTGACGAGCGAGCAGTTTGGCGATGAGGCGCTATGCTATACGGATTGTCCGGAACAGCAGCGGGAAGTTCACTTTGCCAAAGAAGAAAAGCGGTTGCGTTATGAGGCGCTGAAAGAAAAGCTGCGTCAATATTGTATTCTGTGTCGTGCAGAAAAAATATGAACGACAGAGCTGTGCAGAAAAAGTCGGGCGCAGTATTTTGATTTGTGGTATACTGAAATCAAGGCAGGGGAAAGGGGTGAGAAGCTGCGTGAACGGTTGGGCTGACGGCATCCGGAACGCAATCGACTACATCGAAGCGAATCTGACCGAGCCGGTACGAATCGAAGAAATCGCAGCGAAAGCGTATGTATCGCCGTATTATTTTCAGCGTATTTTTCATGCGCTCTGCGGCGTTTCCGTTGGCGAGTATATTCGCAACCGCAGGCTCTCCGCAGCCGCGCAGGCGCTTTCGCGCTCGGACGCGAGAGTGCTCGACATTGCATTAAAATACGGCTATGAATCGCAGGACAGCTTTTCGAGAGCGTTCACAAAATTTCACGGCGTATCTCCGACTGCTGCCAAGGAGCGCGGCGTGCATTTGAAAGCGTTTGCGCCGCTGCAAATCAAAATTACATTGGAAGGCGGTTCTGTTATGGAGTACAAAATTGTTGAGAAGCCCTGTTTTACGGTGATCGGTAAAGCAAGGACATTTTCCTATGACACATCCTATCAGGAGATCCCAAAATATTGGGCAGCGCATATGCAGAGTCCGGACGCGGAGCGCCTCTGCGGTATGTACGGCGTTTGTATGAGCAAAGGCAAAACAGATTTTGAATATCTGATTGCCGACGATTACTGTCCGCTTAGGGAAATACCGGAAGACTTTACAGCACGGACAATTCCTTCGGGCATATGGGCGATATTCCCCTGCCGCGGACCGATTGTGGAAACGCTGCAAAGTACCAATCGGTGCATCTGGGACGAATGGTTCCCGAACAGCAGAGAGTATCAGCCGGCAGGCGATTACAGCGTTGAAGCCTATCCGGAAATGCCGCATGAGAATCCGGCAGAGGATTACTGCGAAATCTGGATACCGGTCAGAAAAGCGGAGTGATCTGTCATAAAGCAGAAGGCTTGGAGACAACCGACATACGGCGTTTCCAAGCCTTTTTTTATTTGTCAGCAGACGTCCCCGGCATTTGTCCAACGCTGAACAGCATATCAGCCGTATCAATCGTGATTGACGAGTGGGGTAAATAGAGTGTCAGCGTCTTTGTCGCATCAATCGCAAAAAAGGAATCGGCGGTAAGCGGCTTCCAACTATAGTGATGTATTTTGCTGTTCTCGGCAGACAGTTTTTGAAATTGATGATTCCGATAGCCATAAATCGCATTTTCGGAAGCGGAATGGAAGAATAAACCGTCTTCTTTTCGGAGGATTGTATCATAAATACCAAGTTCCGTATTGGATTGAAGCAGTTGATTATTGGCGCGATTCCAGCAGAGCAACTCTTGTTCCGGTGTAACGTCGTCTGGTATATAAATGGCAAAATACATATCGTTTGTAAGCTGGTATGGCGATTGCTGGAATGTCACAGGGGCTTCCTTGTCTGGCATTGCATATAGAAGACACGTTGCATCTTCCAGATCTGTGATCACAACATCTACGTGTGAACTGGTCGACATGGCGCTGTGATCAGAAGCTTTTAAATACAGCGTCGGATACTGTGTATCAAAAGTTGCTGTTATGGTATAGAATAATGCGCCTGACGACGGCATGGTTACTTCGACAGCTTTTTCGCAGTAGAACAGCATTGGTTCAAAAGGATGTATATTTACGACAGCGTAAGGCTCTGTGCGGCAGATGTCAACGGTGCTGAAATAATGCCTATCGTTTGATAAGCTGCATAATTCATAATCCCGCGCGTGTTTTCGATTGAAAAAATGCAGGAAAGTTTTTTCTGTTGGCGAATGCCGCGGCGACAAGTCAGTTGTGTAGTAAAAGCTACCGTCCGGATAGGCGCAGAGGAGCGTCGAATGAGACCATTCGTTCTCAATGACTTCGATCAGAGTGCAAAAGCCCTGCAGCAGATCCGCCTGAAAGAAAAGGCTTGTGCCATTATCACGCGACCTGCACCAGAAATAAAAATAGCGATCGCTGTCTGCATAGGGGACAGCCCAGCTTTCAATCATATATTCTGGATACGCAGATTCACTTCCGCCGGATGTCGGGCAGTAATACAAATTGCAGGGTTCCATGTTGTCTTCTATTATACTCCACGGAGTCGATTTTAACGAAGTTGTCTTTGTGATGGTATGTTGCGTTTGAGACGATTCCGTATGATCGACCGGCGCCAGATAATAAATGCCGTCCTTGCCGGAAATCTGCCAATAGCGTATGACATTTTCTGCCAGCACTTCCGCGTCCTGTTCAGCGACTTTGCGGCAAAGCGCATAGTCGCTGTTGACATAAAATACAGTATCTCCCTTTACGATATAGGGCGGCATTATATCGGTAAACTGAAACGCTTCCCGTTCATTCAAGCGTCCAGTCTGTATGATGGATGAACTGGCATTCGGTTGCAGGGGGATTTCTATGAGGACGGTTTCCTTTTCCGGCTCCGAAAGCGTCCGGCAGGCAATCTGACACTGATCGTCCGAAAAATGCAGCGGATAGTATACGCGGCTGCCGTCTGCGTGAACCTGCGTCATTTTTTCGAGATAGGACTCCGGCAGAACGTCGCTTGGGTTGCAGTCGGATGTCAGCAAATGTTTTTCTCTGGTGTCATCCCGATAAAACCAGAGTGTGCTGTCCTGTCGGTAAAACGCATAGTGATTGGATTTTGATTGATTCTGCTTGACGCCGCCCCACAGCTCAAAGAACGCTAAAATAAACAGTCCAATGACCAGAAAAACGGCAATCCATATTATAATTACGCCGCGGTTGGATTTTTTCTTTGATTTGCTGGTTTTCGCGGACTGTTTTTGCTGAGGCTCAGTTTGGGGCGGATGTTCCGGCTGGATTTCAGCGAGCCGTTCATTTCTGCGTTTCAGGTAGGCTTCACGCAGTTTATGCTGCTGCGCACGGGAACGCTGTTCTTGCAGGAGCGCGGCAGCAAAGGGATCCGGAATACCATCTGTCGGTGCAAAATGCGTTTTACACTTTTCACAGACATCGGGCAATACCGTATACTCTGCGCCGCATTTCGGGCATTGTATCATGGCGTGGTCACCTCTTTGTATTACATCACTATTATTATACAAATGTAAAATGCTGTTGTCAACCGAATACGAAGAATTTATGTCAAACAAGACGTTCCTGTTTTTGTTTGACAAAGTGTACTTGCTGTGATATAATCATAGGAAACGGCGGCGAATCCGCTGCCGAATTCACAGGCAAAGGAGTGGCTGCTGCATGAATATTCTGCGGTCGTCCGTATTCCGGAGCATTTGCCGCGTCGAAACTATGATTTTGATTCTGATGCTGATGATGCCTGTCGTGATTGTATTTATGCTGATTGGTTCTTATAGTATTCTGCATTTTCTGCTGCCAATCGCAGCGATTTTCACAACATTACGTATGCTGATGGTAATTTCACTTGCCAATCATCTAGCCGAAGCGTCTGCCGCATCACCGTATTTTTACGAATCTAAAAACTGGTTTCTGATGCAATGCGTCATTGAAGCCGTTGCGCTGATGCTGAACGTCTCTATGATTGTATTGAAAAATACGTTTATGCGGATTCCGCATACGCGCTATTTCCTGATGATCGCGGGATATCTTGTATATCTGGTTGTCCAGCAGTTATTTACTTGCTTTGCAAAAGAGCGGCTTCTGCGCGGTTTGGTATTTTTGCGGCGGCGATCCCACGCAGGGAAAGGGCGTTCGGATGACATTTCTGCTTCAGATGATGAGCAGCATTTTATATGCGGCGCTTGTCGCCTTTATTACCCTATTTCCATCGCTTATATTGATTGCGTATGGGCTTGTCGGCGCAGTTGTTTTCATGCTGCTGATCGTACAGTTTCGTATTACAATGCACGCACATAAAACAGCGCAGCTGCTTGCAGCACTGTCGGAGTAAGGGAGGATTTTTATGTCAACTGCGAATGCAGTCAGCATTACGCTGATGATAGCAGGAATTCCGATGCTGATTCCGGCTTTGACGCCGCTGTTTCGTAAGCAGTATGATCGCCGCGTATTTTTGATTGCCGCTTTTGCAGCGCTTCATCTTGTTGCGACGTTATATGCGGTTTCTATTGGCATATCCGCGTGCAATCCGGATGCGACGGGGATTGGTTGGCTGATGTTTATGCTTTCGTTTTTTATTGGACTATGTGCCGGCGTTACGCTGCTCTGTGCCGCATTCTGTGAACCGGATGGTAAAATACGTTTTTGGAATCGTAAAACGCCAATTCCTGTTCTGATGTTGGGATGTGCCCTGCTGCCGGTTCTGCTCGCAAGTACCGGTCAGCACTTTTATTCGGAAATCAATCTTGTTCAATATGGTTTTTCTCTTTCCATACTTTTGACGTATCTTTGCTTTCGGCGTGAGGCGGGCGTACAGATTGAGACAAAGGCGGCAGATCTCGAATTGCGGCAGGCAAAGCTGCTGACCGAGCAGATTCAGCCGCATTTCATTTTTAATGTTCTGATGAGCATTCAGAATCTCTGTTATCAGGATGCGGACGCCGCTGCGGATTGCATCGCACAATTTGCGGGATATTTGCGCGGCAATATGGCGGCGCTGACCGCAGATAATCTGATTCCCTTTGAGGCGGAGCTGGAGCATATCCGTACATATGAAGCGCTGGAGCACGCCTGTACCGATCAGCCGTTTGTATTGGAATACGAGATTGCTGCTGATGATTTTGAGATACCGGCATTGACTGTTTAGCCGATTGTTGAGAATGCGATCAAGCACGGCGCGCTCAGTCGGCGCGATGGCGCTGGAAAAGCGCTTCTCAAAACAGAACGGATTGGGCAGTGCATAAAGATTACGGTTTCGGATAATGGAAATGTCTCTGCAAATTTGACCGCACAGCAGAAAACACATCAGAGTATCGGATTGAAAAACGTGGAAAACCGGCTTGCCGTGCAATGCGGCGGAACACTGAATATATCACTCAATCCGGACGGTGCCAAAGTAACCATTCTGATTCCGGAAAAGGGGGCAATTTCTCGTGCAGACAATTATCGTTGACGACAAAAGCGCAGTTGTCAGTATGCTGCAGCGAATTTTGAAGCGAGTGGATCCTGCCGGAATGCATATCGGTTATACCGACGCTTATGCAGCGATGCAGGATGCGGCGCATACGCTGATTGACGCGGCGTTTCTGGATATTGAAATGCCGAAAATAGACGGCGTTACACTTGCAAAAAAATTGCAGCAGATGCAGCCGCGTATGAACATCATTTTCATTACAGGACATATCGAATATATGCCGGAAGCTTTTGCGCTCTATGCCAGCGACTATATTATGAAGCCTGTAACCGAGCAGGCAGTCGTGCGTGCGCTGAGTCATTTGCGCCACTGTGCTGAGCCGCAGTGGGAATCGCATAATCTGCGTGTGCAGTGCTTTGGCAGCTTTGAGGTGTTTCAGGGAAGTATGCCGCTGAAATTTACTAGACAGAAATGCAAGGAGCTTTTGGCGTATTTGATTGATCGGCATGGTGCTGTTTGCAGCAATGATATGATAATCGGGAATCTCTGGCCGGATGAAAGCCCGACGGAAACCCGTAAAAGTATGGTGCGGACGATTATTACAGAGCTTGCCAGAACGCTCCGGCAGGCAGACGCAGAGGACGTACTGATCCGGATGCAGGGCGGTGTCAGTGTGAATGTGAATCAGATTGATTGCGATTACTATCGTTTTCTGAACGGCGAGCCGCTGGCAATGCGCGCCTTTCACGGTGAATATATGACGCAGTATTCGTTTGCGGAAGAAACCCGTGCGGCACTTCAGCAGCAATTCATGAATTCCGTTTGAATTTCGGTGCGCATTTGGTGCGCCGTATATGTATAATAGAAATTGGTCATTGTAATATGCCTGCGTTTCCTGCACTGTAGGGGATGCAGGCGATTTTTTGTGTATATGATTCTGCAGTGAAACAAATCATAAAAAATTTTTTTGATAAATTTTGGAAAATACCCCTTTTTTTCAGACGCGGCTCCGTATCCTGTAGACAGAAAGCAAAACTTGCTTTTCACTCCGGAATCCGGAGAGAACTTATGAAAAAAGGAGTAAGAAATCATGAAAGCAAACAAGCGCATCGTATCTGCAATCGCAGCGATCTCCGTGCTGTCCGCAGCAACTGGCATCACCGCTTTTGCAGGCAATCTGGCTGAGAAGAACGACCCGACGCCGGAAACTGAGACTGTGATCTCTCAGGAAGCTGAGGAGACCACGGCCGAGGCAACCGATGAAACCGATGCTCCGACGATCGACGCTGAAGAGCCTGCCGATCAGATTGAGACGCCGGTAATTCCGGAAGTGGATACGGAAATCACCGAGGATGAAAAGCCTGCTGATGAGGTTGAGACCCCGTCTGATTCGGAAACAGATACCGAAATCACAGAGAATGAAGATGCTGCAAAGCCGGAAAAGCCTGCGAAGAAGAGCGGCAAGCATGAGATTCTCGAAATGATCGGAAATTCCTTTGATTTTGAGCTTGATGATTTCAAGGATGCAGATGCAAAGCTGAATTGGTTTGAGTTCTGCAAGGGCGATCTGAAGAATGATCTTGAGAAGCCGGCGAAGCCGGAAGCGCCTGTGAAGCCGGAAAATGCTGAAAAGCCGGAGAAGCCGGAAGCGCCTGTAAAGCCGGAAAACGCTGAAAAGCCGGAGAAGCCGGAAGCTCCTGTGAAGCCCGAAGCTCCTGTAAAGCCGGAGAATACGGAAAAGCCGGAACCGCCTGTAAAACCGGAAGCTCCTGTGAAGCCGGGAAAGCCGGTAAAGCCGGAGAAGGAGGAAGTATCTGACGATGTCGAAGTCGAGGCTCCTGCCGAGACTGAAACCACCGAAGCTGAATAATTACGTTGTCGGTTTCCCATACCGACTGCGTAATCCGTTCTCACCCCACGATTTATTCCCTATATTGGCTGTTGAATGATTTTCGCACCCTTCCCGCCATGCTGTCCGCATAACGGGAAGGGCTTTTTTTGTTTGCAGGAAGGCGTTATGGTACAGAAAACAAGCCTGAGAAGACGTTGATTTCTTCTCAGGCTTGGCTTATATTCAGGGCTTCGGCGTTTTCAATGTTGTTTTCTGTGCCAATCGAAGATCATCATAGCTTCGATCAATAACGCATTCATGATAGGCCATCCAAATACGGTTAATAGATTCAGAATATTCGGATCAATCGTATTCCATCCTAAAGTTATGAAGTTTACGATCGCCAATGCCGCAAGCATTACCAAAGAAACGATAATGCATAGTAAGCAGACAATGATTTTATAGCCGATTCCGTATTCTGTTAGCTTTTTTATATGGCTTCTCAGCATTTTGAAATAGAAAAATAAAAGACAGCCAATATATAGTACAATGCCGCCCAAATAGGCGAATAAATTATATTCGTAGGAATCACCGCTGAATAGGATCGAGCTATATTTTCCAATATATTTTTTGCCCCAATACTGCACATATAAAGCGAAAGCCGCTGCCGCAGTGATCAGCAGCATCACACCAAATTCGATTCCAATGATCTTCAAAAATTTTATTATGCGCTTTTTTCCATCATGCTTCTCCCGATACGGTTTTCAGTTGGTATGAAATATCATGATTATTATATCATGAAGGATTTGCAAAGTCAACATCATAGAGATATACAAAGACGCTTCTGACAGGAACGTCAAAAGCGCCTTTGTGATACGTATTGGATTGACATGGCTGCCGGCATCAGGAATCAAGGTTGGTTTGTATCCGGCTTCGACATATTCTGCAAATGTGGCGGCACAAGTCTTTCCGGTTTTTTCTTTGAGTTGTCTGCTGGCTCAGGGGGATTGACATTTGCTGGCGGCTGCTCATGCTCTGGCGCAGCAGGCTTGTCCGGCTTGGGGGAATTCTCATCGGCTTTATCCGGTTTTTTCTTTGCGTCGGCGCTTTCATCCGGTTTTGTATCTGTATGAACGCCTGGTTCGGGTGGTATCGGCGGCTTAATATGGACGCTTGGCGAATCTGCAGAAGACTCCGGCGGGGCGTCTGATATTGGAGGCTGTACGCTGTCATTTTTGAGGGCGTCGTCTGGTTTTGTATCTTTATCCGGCTTTGCAGGAGGTTTGGGATCATTTTTCGGATCCGGCTTCTTTGGTACAGTTTTGCCTTCGGTTGTTTTGGTATCGACCACTTTCTTGGTGGTTGCAGTGACCTCGGGATGCTCGGAGAGATTCTGTACATTGACATTCAGCTTCAGCTTGCTGATATCCGATTCAAATTCTGTTTTATATTCATCGAATGCGTCCGTGGACTGTGCAGAGATATAAACCTCAACGGTATCGCCGTCGTTGATGCTGCCGCTTGCTTTCTGGAGCGCGAGCAGTTCATGTGCTACGGTTACTTTGTTTTTCCGGCGACCGTCATAGCCTTCGAGCAGTGCGGTGCCTGCATCATTGTCACTTTGCAGCTTTACAACCTTACCTTCTTTATTCAGATACATCTGAATATTCGCGTCTGAATTGAGGATTACCATTGCGTCGGTGTGATAATTCTGCATGAAGTGGAAATATCCGGCGCCTGCAGCGAGCAGCAAACAGGCAGCGGCAGCCGTAACGCGCATTACAATACGACGGATGCGCGGTGCGGCAGCAGTCATTTCGACGTCTGTTTCTACGTTAGATTGTTGCATCAGGATCGGTTCTGTGACGGTCTGACCGACGTTGTAATGCAAATTTGCGGCGTGGAAAAAACGCGATTCTTCGTCCATGAGGATCGCATATGCCTCATGGCATTCCATAACGATATAATTCATGGAGTCTCCCTCCCTTTGAGTACCTGCATAATGTGTCCGCGTAAAATCTCATAGCCGTTGGTACAGATCAGCAGGACAGCGACAAGATATCTGCGATGACGTTCCAGCGATTTGCGTTCGACGCCGGCGCCTTTTGCAAGCTTGGCGAGCGGTACGCGCTTTGTTCGCAGAAAACCATCCAGAATATCAGGATGGCTTCTTGCATAAGCGATGGCTATTTGACAGCTTTTCAATGTTCGTTCCTGCCGCGGAGAATTCTCCGCAACGTCATGCATTGAAACGCCGAACTTCGTCATTTGAGCTGAAAGCTCTGCAATTTCCAGTCTGGTTGCTTCGCGGACATCGGCTTCTTCATAGGCGTCGTGCATATCTGGAATTGTATCCAGCAGCGTATTTTGCTCCTCATCTGGAGAATCCAATGAGATATGACCGAAATTGCGCCGTTCTTTTCGATAATTGTCAATCAGGCGGTTTTTGATTTGCAGAGCAGCGAAGTTCAGGAAAGCGCCGCGTTTTTCTGCATAGCTATTGATCGCCTCATAAAAAGCGAACACAGCGATGCTGAGTTCATCATCGCTCGGAGCGGGTGTTCGCTTGAGAAATTTGGCTGTTTCCGATCGGATAAACGGCATATAGTCTGCAATTAACTGATCGGCATTTTTTTGATCTGTTTTGGCCTGATAGACACGGGATATGAACTGCTTAGCGTCAGATTCCATGTTATCACCCCCATATTAACAATAGAATACGTTTCATCCACCGAAGAATCGGGGTAATTTTTTATATTGTAGCATATTTTTTTGGACATTGCAAGCAGTGAATGCGGTCGATTGGATATAGGGCATATTTTTGTTTTTATCTGTTGTATTCTGAAAAAATATATGTTATAATATCGGAAGAAGAAAGGGGATATGCTGTATGAAAACGCACTATGCCGATCGGCAGAGCATTTTAGACTTTGCTGCCGAAACTTATCAGACAGTGCCGGAGTATCCTTGGCAGCGCACGCCGGCTAACGCGGTTCTGCGGCATCCGAACGGCAAATGGTATGGGTTGATTGTGTCGATCCCGCGTTGCAGGATCACGGGTGCGTCCGATGAATCTTGTGATGTTTTGAATGCCAAATGCGACGCAATGATGATCGGGTCGGTCATATTGCAAAAAGGTTTCTATCCGGCATATCACATGAACAAAAACAACTGGATCTCAATTCTGCTGGATGGTTCGGTGCCGCTCGAACAGGTGATAGCCATGCTGCAAACAAGTTATGCGCTGGTCTCCGGCGGCAGCGGCAGGAATGTACGGACAGAGCCGAAGCCGTGGCTGGTTCCGGCAAATCCCCAATATGAAAATCTTGCAGAATCGCTTGCCGTAACCGGAGAAATATTTTGGAAACAGAGCGGAAAATTTATCGTTGGCGATACACTTTATATCTATGAGGGCAGACCGATCGGTGCGGTGACCTATGCGTGTGCGGTAGCAGAAACCGATATCCCCTGCCATTATAATCAGGGCGGTCTGCATATGGAAAAGGTTGTCCGGCTGAAGCTGCTTGCAAGCTATCCGCAGACGCAGTTTACATTGGAACGGCTGCATGATTACGGTGTTGTATCTGTCCGCGGACCACGCGGCATACCAGAGGATTTGTATGCGGCGCTCATGCGTGAGGGAGAGCCGTTCTCTCGAAAATAAAAAATATTGCTGTGGAGGCTGTGAAAATGCGAACAAAAATACTTTGCGTCATATTAACGGTGCTGCTGCTAGCAATATCGTTCTCGGTTTCGGCGGCAGACTTGACTCTGCACGGCGATCTGAATACGGATGGAATGACAGATCATGCGGATATTGATATTTTACAGCGTTATTTGTTGACTGCCGGTACGATTTCGGCAGAAAACGCTGCGCAGGCAGACATGGTGCAGGATGGTATTCTCAATGGCGCGGATTTGTCTATGCAAAAGCGCCTTTTGTTAAATAGTCCGACTCCGGACGTTCAGAGTAAGCTGATCTGGAGCGATGAATTTGACGGTACTGTGCCTGATCCGGAAAAATGGTCGTATGAGCTTGGCAACTGGAAGCTCGACGCAAGTGGCAATTTCATTACAAGCGGCTGGGGAAACAATGAACAGCAGTTTTATACCGATCGGAATGCAACCGTGCATGACGGTATTCTGACCATTGCAGCGCGGCATGAGGACTATATGGATCCTGTGCAGGGAAGTTACAGCTATACCTCGGCAAGACTCAGTTCACAGTATAAATTCTCGACTTGTGGCGGCAGAATCGAAGTCCGTGCTCGCTGCGACGCGGGAAAATCGCTTTGGCCTGCGATCTGGATGCTGCCGGAGGATAGCGCATACGGCGGCTGGGCGGCGTCCGGCGAAATCGACATCATGGAGGGCTGGGGCAGTACGCCAGAGAAAATCTGCGGAACAATTCATTTCGGGGATGTCTGGCCGAATAATACCTACTTGACTGAAAACTATAATTTTCCGGCAGGTGATTCCGCCGAAAACTGGCATATCTACGCGGTTGAATGGGAGCGCGATAAGATTTGCTGGTATGTGGACGATACGCTCTACAGTACGCAGACGGAATGGTATTCAGAAGGTCGTGCCTATCCGGCACCGTTCAATCAGAATTTTTATCTGATTCTGAATCTGGCAGTCGGTGGCCATTTTGACGGTGTGGACGGCATCTACGGTGCGCCGGAAACCTTTGCGGCCGGTGATCGGCATTTTGACATTGATTATGTGCGCGTCTATGCGTCGAACGATGCCCAGATGAAGCCGGCGGAAGTGACCTCTCTGCCGTTGGAATTATACAGCGAGGGCGCGGATGCGGAACTGCATAATCGTGACGGCGAAACGGAAATCACCGTTCGCAGTACCGGTACGCTCCCCTACGGCGTGATGGGATTGATTCGTGCAAAACAGGTTCAGACAGGGAAAAGTTATACGCTTACATTTGACGCGTCATCCACAGCGGCGCGTGAAATGCTCGTAACCGCAGAAGATGCGTCCTATCAGCGTTATCTGGAGCAAACGATCGCATTGACGCCGGAGCAAACGCATTATACGCTGAAGGTTACATTTCCTGCCGATCTGGCAGCTGATCTGAAATTCCAGCTTGGCAATCTCGGAGACGCAGCAGCAGTCGGAACACATACTGTTACGTTAAAAAATGTTTCATGGATCGCTGGCAGCGGTTGATAAAACGCTCTGATTTTGAAAATAAAAAGGCGGGAACACCTTATGCAGTTCCCGCCTTTTATTCTTTGCAGCAGCTGAAGTCTGTTTCAACTGTTTTGATTGCTTCTTGTGGAGATTTGGACATATCAAACGAAATTGCTCTGCAAGTATTCGTTTTTGAAACTGCGTTAAATCCGTTCATATGTTCAAGAGCATACTCCGCTGTTTTGGGACGTATGGATACCGGATTCGGTGAACTCCAACGCTTGATCTCAATGAGAAAGGAGCTGATTGATGAGACTTACTGTGCAGACTCCCTCTGTGCGGTATGCAGTACATTGATGCCCGGAATCGGGACTTCATCCGGATAGCGCACGAGTGCTGACACAGTAATATTATCCTTGCCGCCGTTTGCAAGCGCCAATATGATAAGCTCGTGCAAGCGCTTGGGAAGCGGCTTTGGCTTTGCCATGACTTCTTCTATTTCAAAGGTTGTGACGTAATCGCTCAGCCCGTCAGAGCAGAGCATCAGGACATCGCCAAGCCGCATTCCATCCGGATAGACAATGACTTCCGGTTTTGGCTCGGCTTCCAGATTGCCGATGACAGGCATAACGATATGCCGGTGCGCATGGACGCGCTTCTCCTCCACGGAGATACTGCCCTCCTCATAGAGCATTTGTACGAGCGTCTGGTCGCGGCTGAGTTGTTCAAGCATACCGCCGCGGTAGCGGTAGATACGCGAGTCACCGACATTAAAGCAATGCAGACCCTCGTTTTCATCAACCGCGATGCCGCAGAGTGTTGTCTGCATATTGGCGGTGCTTTTCTGCATGACGCTTTGTTCTGCGATTGTGGTATGAATATCAAGAATGCGCCGTTTCAGATTGACGCGAGAGGAATAGTCAATTTGCGAGAGTAGATTCAGACAGGTGCGCGAGGCAAGCTCGCCTGCCTGCTCTCCGGAAACTCCGTCGCAGAGCGCGATCAGAAACGGCTCCGAAAGCCCTGTCTGCACGCCGCCCTCTGTCCGGACGCATCCGCGGATGAGGAATGCGTCCTCATTATTCTCGCGAGTGCCTTTTTCAGTAATGCCGCAGCAATAATACAATATAATCACCCCGAATGATGAAAATAAGAATTATAAATTATATATCATCCATAATTATGGATAATCCGAAATATATGTCTTGAGATAAAATCCTGCCATACTCCGAGTATCGTCTTCCAGAGAGTTGAACTTTTTTACAAACCCGTTTCTTGCGCAGCACATTTTGCTTGCTGAAACGCATCTGCACAACATCGTTGTCCGCCTCTATATGGAAAGAGAAATAAAACGGCTCCTCGAACGTAGAGGCGAGATTTCTAGATAGTCGCTAATAGAAATACTTACCGGCGCAAATGATGCGTCTGCCGGCTTTATGCGTCTCGGTTCAGGCTTTTGGTGCGGTTATCATGCTAACGTGAAACTGCTGATCGAGTAAATGACCGTCGCAATATGTACAATCGTCCAGAGAATTGCAAATGCGAGCAGCAGCCGGTTTATGAGCCTGCTCTTTTTGTCGTTATTTCGCTTATTCTCCTTTGCGCACAGAACAAAGCATACGATTGAAACAATCCAGCAAATCGGGTAAAGAATGATGGGGAATTCAATACCCATTGTAAGACAATAAGAGAAAATCAGACTTGAGAGAAAGTCTTCGTGCCATGTCAGCATGAGTATAAACGGAACAATAATATACGGCAGCAAAAATGCAAGCCTGCCGATTTTCTTCAGCTTTTGTATATCATAATCCTCCGAATGTAGTCAATGTATTGCCGGTGAATCACTCCTGTCCGTTCCAGAGCTTTCCGAGCTGCTCGGAATACTGCGCGCGGAAATTGGAAAATGTGCCTGCGTCAAGGTGATCGCGGATCTGCGTCATTAGATTATTATAGAACCAGAGATTGTGCTGTACGGCAAGTCTGCCCGCAAGCTGCTCACCGGCTTTGAACAAATGCCGGATATAGGCACGGGAGAAATTGCGGCAGGTCGGACATTGACAGCTTTCTTCAATCGGACGCGGATCGGTTGCAAAGCACTGGTTTGTCAAATGCATAATGCCTCGCATCGTAAATACGGTTGCGTGACGCGCATTCCGGCTCGGCATGACGCAGTCGAACAGGTCGATGCCGCGCGCAACATTTTCGACAATATTCTGCGGCGTGCCAACGCCCATGAGATAGCGGATTTTATGTTTGGGCATATGCGGCTCCACGTGTTCAACCATATCATACATAACCTCGGTCGGTTCGCCAACAGCGAGTCCGCCGATTGCATAGCCGTCCATATCCAGCGCAGCGATTTCGTCCATATGGCGTTCACGCAGATCGGCATATGTGCAGCCCTGATTGATACCGAACAAAAGCTGATGCGGATTGAGCGTATCTGGCAGGCTGTTCAGGCGCGCCATTTCCTCCTTGCAGCGTTTCAGCCAGCGCGTCGTGCGGTCGCAGCTCTGTGCGGCATAGCGGTAAGGCGCCGGATTTTCTACGCACTCATCAAATGCCATTGCAATGGTAGATCCAAGATGCGACTGAATTTGCATACTTTCTTCCGGTCCCATAAAAATGCGTCTGCCGTCTACATGAGATTGAAATGTGACGCCTTCTTCTTTAATCTTGCGGAGCTTCGCAAGGCTGAATACCTGAAATCCACCGGAATCGGTCAATGTCGGGCCGTTCCAACCGGTAAAGCCCTGCAAGCCGCCCATTGTCCGGACGATGCCGTCGCCGGGACGAATATGCAGATGGTAGGTATTGCAGAGCATCACCTGACAGTTGACCGCTTCCAGATCGCGCGCCGATAACGCGCCCTTGATTGCGCCTGCCGTTGCAACATTCATGAAGCATGGCGTTTGAAAGTCGCCGTGTACCGTATGAAACACGCCGCGGCGTGCCGTTTGTTCCGTTTTCAGCAGTTGATACATAATTTTTCTCCTTTGTACAATTCTCCATTTATATCATATCATAAAAGCTCCAAAAATGCAAGAGATTCCGGCCTCTGTGCCAAAAAGTATAAAAAAGTAAACAGACATCGTATTCAGAATGTAAAATTCCAAATACAATGTCTGTATTGCCTATAAATGTGATGATCTGTTATCTGTGCGTCAGCTCAATATAGGTCACGCCGGTGCTGGATTTGCGGTAATACCGCAGCAGAAATCTTGCGATATCCTGTTCCGAGGGATCGCCGTTCTTCGCAGCATTGCCGACCGCCGCGCCGACAACTGCGCCGACTGCCGCGCCGAGCGGTCCGGCAACAAGAAGTCCCGGCAGCGCGCCGATTACGCCTCCGCCGATCAGATCGTTTGTTTTTCTTTCATAATACTGTTTTGCGTGCGCTTCAAGACGAATGCACGGCTCATCGCGCAGCACCGCTGCCTGAAGTTCTGCATAAGTTGTTACTGTTACCATTTTGAATGCCTCCTTTTTCAGATTGCTCTGATATTCCGTCAATCAGCCGGTATCTCCGGCTGCGGGCTTTTATGCCAATTCCATTATACTGCAATTCCTTTTGTTTGTCAAGCTGTGTGCGTCATCTCGTGCGCGCAGTGTTCACTCACTTGGATAAACACACAATGTAAGCGAATAAAGGAAGACGATGTCCGACTTGATTTTCGGCGCTATAAACTTTTTTGCTGTTATTTTTTCATTTGCAACATTGCAATTTGCGAGATAGTATGCTATAATAATGGACATAGACCGACAGATTGCATTTTACAGAAAGGAAGAAACATATGCAGCCAAAATTTGCTGAAAATATCGTCGTGGTCGTACTGTTTAAGAAAAAGTACCGATGGTACTGTACGGATAAGTCTCTTTGGAAAATGGACTATCTCCGGCTCTATGACGATTATCATTTTCTTTATTTGCAGAGAGGCAAAACCGAGCTGGAGTTCGTCAAGGAAGTCGGCTCCTTCGGAGAGTTTAGCAGCAGTCGTTTCCGTATCCGTCTTCTGGATCGCGGAACCGCAAAAGAGTTCCTAAAAAAGATTGAGGGCGATGAGATTTCTGCCGGCGAGCTTGCATATGATTTCCTGCACGCCGAGTCGGAAATCGAACGAAAAGCACGAATACCGGCTTTGTTTGTGAATTTTGACAAGTCCGAGTTTTATTCGCAGTTTCCGGGTGATGAGGAATACTTGCGTTATCTGCCGGATGGATGGCGCGGTGCAACAGCCGATTTTTCGCATCTGATTCCGCCGGACGACCGCTATTGGGTGGAATGAGATATGTGTTTGTCGCCACTGATTGAAAAACTGCAATCCGCGCACGATTTGACGGATACAGAGCTGCTCGCGTTTTTGACCGAGC
This sequence comes from Oscillospiraceae bacterium, assembly GCA_016296505.1. GTDB lineage: Bacteria > Bacillota > Clostridia > Oscillospirales > Ruminococcaceae > Firm-04. Next base: position 72,685 of record JAEDJD010000007.1, on the reverse strand, counting down.
CGCAGGATGAGGCGGCGCTGTTTGCCGCCGCGGACGCCGAACGCCGAAAATGGTATGGCGACGCTGTTTATCTGCGCGGATTGATCGAGTTTACGAATTACTGTAAAAACAACTGCTATTATTGCGGTATCCGCGCTGGCAATCCTCATGCGGAGCGCTACCGTCTGACCGATACGCAGATTCTCGAATGCTGCGCGCAGGGCTATGCGCTGGGCTATCGGACGTTTGTGCTGCAAGGCGGCGAAGATCCTTATTATACCGATGATAAAATCTGTGCATTGGTTTCCGCAATCGCAGCAAAGTATCCGGATTGTCGCATTACGCTTTCGATTGGTGAAAAATCTCGCGAAAGCTATCAGCGTTATTATGACGCCGGTGCGCGGCGTTATCTGCTGCGCCATGAAACGGCCTCCCCCGAACATTACCGCAAACTGCATCCGGAATGCATGACACTGGAAAATCGCAAGCGCTGTCTTCGTGATTTACAGGCAATCGGCTATCAGGTCGGCAGCGGCTTCATGATTGGTTCGCCCGGTCAGACACCGGAAAATCTGCTAGCAGATATTCGCTTTCTACAGAATTTGCAGCCTGCGATGATTGGCGTCGGACCATATATTACGCATTCGGAAACGCCTTTTGCCGATCAGATGTCCGGTGATTTGCATTTCAGTCTGAAGATCATTGCATTGCTGCGGCTGATGTTCCCAAAGTCGCTGATTCCGGCGACAACAGCGTTTGGATCGATGCATCCGCAGGGGCGTGAACTGGCGCTGAAAGCGGGAAGTAACGTCATGATGCCGAATCTGAGTCCGACGGAAGTACGGAAACTCTATGATCTCTATGAAAATAAAATCTGCGTTGGCGAGGAAGCGGCGCAGAGTTTCCGCAGTCTTACGGCACGCATTCAAGCCGCCGGCTACCGCATTGTTTCGGATGTCGGCGATTCGCTTGTTACCAAAAGTACATAACAGAAAGGAAAAAACATGGGAACCAATATTACAGAACAGCAGCATCAAAAACTGATCCAGTATCTTGAAGACGCACGCGGCAAGCATATGAATCTGCTGTATATCAGCATCGCCGGCTCTGTTTTGCTGTTTTTTCCGGGAATGTCGCTGCTTTCCGGTTTTGGCAATCTCTACAGCACCTTGGCGGGCGTACTCTGGATTGTCTGCGTAATTGGGCTGGTCGTCCTGCTCGCAACCGGATACCAAAAGTATTTCGGCGGCAATTCTGCTTACGCTTGTGCCAAACGCCGCGCCTATTCCTGTGCGGCGATTACGGTCGGCAATGTCTCTGGCAGCGAGGGCAGACCGCCTTATCTGCTTAACGATGCGATGGGCAATCAGTATATCAGCCCTATATATATGGAATTCAAAACATTTCGTTCCGGCGGCAGTGCGATTGGTGTGACGCTCGTGAATGGAATGCGGTATGTATTTGCAGAGCCGAATACCTCTGGCTATTGATCGGTATTGTCTGCAAGTATGTATAGTGCCGTGCGGATTTGTGTTCCGGATATCATAATCCCCTTATAGCAGACGCTTGAATTTCAAGACTGCTGTAAGGGGATTTGTTTTCTGCCGCGATCGGCATAGACACCAATGGTTTGTAATGTTTTATTGCATTTTTTTGTTAATACCTATTTTTTTGTTTCAATTTGCACAAAAATTGAACGCAAGATTCTTTCATTTCGCATCTTGAAAGTTTTTGTAGAATACGGTATAATGATAAAGAGGATAGGAGTAAAACAGCTGTTTTTCACGATTGGATACCGAAAGGAGGATATTATGCCGCAAAATTTCAACGACCATGTCCCGAATCCATTGGATACACGTATCATGAAAACACCAAGTGCCGTTGCGCGGCGTACCTTTTTCTACGTGCAGGAGTGCGGACATCTGAAAGCCGGTGAAAATCACCACACGGCAAGACAAAATTTGCAGTCGTTTCTGTTCGCTGTCGTGCTGGACGGAAAAGGCAGCCTGAATTATGACGGTCAGCGCTTTCAGCTTGACGGCGGCGATTGTTTTTTCATCGACTGCCGTTCAGCGCATTCGTATCAGAGCGATCCGACAAATCCTTGGGAACTGCTCTGGGTGCATTTCAATGGCTGTACAACCGAGGAGTACTTTAAACTGTTTTTGATGCAGCAGCAGATTGTGTTTCATCCGGTTTCTGCGATGAAATTCGTTTCATTACTTCAGGAGCTGATGCGGCTGAACGCCGAAACCTATGCCGATACCGAGGTGCTAACATCCGGTCTGCTCGTCAATTTACTGACAATGCTGCTAACCGTTAACAGCATCTCCGAGGAGAATGATTCCGCGCTGCAGGTGAAGCTGAAAACCGTACTTGCACATATTGACGCGAATTTTACGACAGATATCCGATTGGATGATCTGGCACAGCGCTTTGATATCAGTAAGTATTATCTGACGCGCGAATTTAAGCGCGCATATGGCGAAACAATTTTTCAGCATATCATCGGGCTGCGAATCAACTACGCAAAACGTCTGCTTCGGTTCACGGATAAGTCTGTGGAGGAAATTTCCGTCCTTTGCGGCTTTAATGACCAGAGCTATTTCTCTAAGCAATTCAAAAAGGCTGAGAATGTAACTTGCCTTGCATTTCGCCGCCGCTGGAGAGACTGAAAGGGCAGTTTCTGCTCAGCGCCTGCGGCGGAGCGAAGGCGAAGGCTGCCGCACGCTTCCCCTGCACGCGCTTGATACAGCGCTCGGCGCATTCCCTCTGATTATTAACACTGTTCCGGCAATGCTTCTGGATGCTCGCAGACTGCGTTTGCTGCAGCCGAAAGCGTTGGTGCTGGATCTGGCTTCAAAGCCGGGCGGGGATGATGTTGGAGACAGAATCGCCGTCAACACGGAAAAGGCGGTGACAGCGTGAAAGATAAATGGAGTGCCTATTGGATTACAGGTATTTTCGTACTTTTAATTATCGGCGCGATCGGTATCAATCTGGATAAACCGCAAAAACAACTGGAAATCATGGTTCTGACGGAACCGAATGTGACGGAGATTACTGTCACGGAAATCACAAATCCCACTGTTTTGCAAACAAGTGCAGCCGCACAGCATCAACCTATCGCGACGGCGTCGGAAACCAAACCGATAGAGACGATGCCGCTGGAACGAAATCTGAACCGTGCAGGGGTTGACGATCTCAAACGGGTTGCGGGAATCGGCAATGCGCTCGCAGAAGCGATTATTGCGGAACGAACAGCGCTCGGCGGATTTACTTCGCGAATGGAGCTATGCGAAATCAAGGGCATCGGAGAAGAATTGATGCGGCGGATCATGACGGAATTTGAAATTCCAGACGAGGCTGAACGATCAGAACCGGCGGAAATTTCGCTGGAAAATACAGATGTTCCCGAAACGCCGTCAGAGGAACCCATATACTATATAAAAATATATGACGCAAATACTGTCACGCGAGAGGAACTGCTGACGCTTCCGGATATGACCGCAGAGATGGCAGACGCAATCCTCACAATGCGTAATAATCTCAAAGGGTATCACGGCATTTATGAAGTGTCGCTAGCGGAGGGCATCTCCGGTGAATACTTCGAGAATATACTGAAGCAGCGTCTTTATGTTGTGGGCGATCCATATTCGATTGCATCTGAACCGGATACATAAAATGAGCCGCGGATAATGGTTCATCTGCGGCTCTTACTATATAATTATATATTATTGCATTCGGGAGCCGGCTGCCGGATAGAAATCTTCGTTCTCAATACGTCCGAACTGCCATGCGTGAGACCGGTTCTGTCGCGTTGCGGCGCCGCCGACCGGCAGATCGCATACCAGATGCAGAGAGGGATCCATATCACAAAGCTCCCCAACGCTCAGAACAATCGCTTCTTCTTCAGAATGTACTGCGCCGCAGGTGAATTCCCATGTATTGTCGTTAAAATGATGACAAACGACCGTGATATCGCCGCCCTCCAGTACGTGCGTACAGGTCAGGACGAGCAGTTCCGGACGTTCGCTGAACGGATAATGTGCCATGAAAGCGCCTCCAATCAAGTTAGTGTACTATAATCATACAGGAAAAACAGCAAAAAATCAAGCTGTAATGTGATAAACAGGTGAAATTTAAAAAGAATTACAGAGCCAATCGAAAAAATATATATTGTAAGACCGAAAATCGCCTGATACCACGAAAAAGCGAAACGCCATTTTGTAAGAAAAGCACCTTTGCTTGTAACCGAAATGTAACAAACTCGAAAAAAATAATAAAAAAACGGATTCAAAAACGAAATAATAACCAAATGCAATGGGAATAGTCTTATGCGTTGTGCGCATTATGAACAAATAAGGTGACGAATTGATGATTAGCATTGACTTTTCGTGCGATTTCGTGTATATTACAAGTATGAAAACGAGGGTGTGCGCGAGGATTTCCGACGGAAGCCTGACACCAGAAGAAATTTGAACAAGCAGCCTTGTTTGCAGGAAGCGAACTCAAAATAGAGAGCCGTGCTTCCGCGCTGCGCAAAACGCAGCAGAATCACACCCGTTTAAACGGGTCTATATTTTTCTGGCGCTGCGAACGCAGCAAATATTCGCAGCAAAATGAAGGAGGAAACTTACAATGAACAAGCTTAAAAAGTCCCTTGCTCTGATTGCTACTCTGGCAATCGCTTCCACCGCTTTCTATGCCTGCGGTGATTCGTCCAGCACTGCTGATAGTTCCAGCAGCACCCCGGATTCCAGCTCTTCTGAAGAGTCATCCGATGCGTCTTCTGAGGAGTCCTCTGAGGAGTCTTCCGAGACTGAGGAGTCTTCTGAGGCTGAGGCTGTTGAGAACAAGGTTCCGGAGACTGGCGATAAGCTCTCCATTCTCTGCTGGACTGGCGACGACGTTGAGAAGATGATCGAGAACTTCACCGCTAACACTGATTACACTGCTGAGCAGGTTGAGTATGTTAACGTTGGTTCTAAGGGTCAGGAAGCTCGTGAGCAGTATGCAAACTACTTCGCTGGCGACGAGGACGTTGACCTGTTCGTTCTCGAAGCAGACTGGATTCTGGACTACATCAACAACGATGAGTACACCGCTCCGCTGTCTGACCTCGGTTTCACCGACGCTGACTTTGACGGCTGCTATGATTACACTGTTTCTATCGGTACTGATAACAATGGCGTTCTGAAGGCTGCTTCTTGGCAGGCAACTCCGGGCGGCTATGTTTACAGAACTGACCTCGCTGAGCAGTACCTTGGCGCAAAGACTCCGGAAGAAATGCAGGAGTTCGTTAAGGACTGGGATACCTTCACTGCAACCGCTAAGAAGCTGCAGGATGATGGTCACAAGATTGCAATGGCTGATACCCTTGCTGGTATGTGGCAGGTATGGCAGTACAACCGCGATAACGCATGGCTTGATGCTGACAACAAGCTCGTCGTTGACGACTACTGCAAGACCTACGCAGAGCTCGCAAAGGATTACTACACCAACGGCTATGTAACCACGGAAGACGCATGGACTGATGGTTGGTACCAGATTGGTCAGGATGATTCCACCATGGGTTACTTCTTCTGCACATGGTGCCTCGGTGCTGGTTCTATGCTCTCCAACGCTGAGGGCGGCGAAGCAGGCCCGACCTTCGGCAAGTACAACATCACTGCTGGTCCTTCCGGCTGGGCATGGGGCGGCTCTTGGCTGGCTCTCTCCCCGAAGGCTGACAATGGTACAATCGCTCGCGATTTCATTAAGTACTTCACCGTTGATACCGCTACTGCAAAGGATTACGCTCTGTTTAAGTCCGAGTTCGTTAACAATCCTGATGTTATGAAGGAAATCGTTGACGAGGGCTCCAACAAGAATGCTCTCCTCGGCGGTCAGGATCAGTTCTCCATTCTGTACGAGTCTGCTGCAAACATCGATATGGATGGCAAGATCACAGCATTTGACTCTCAGATCAAGGACGCATTCAACACTGCTGTTACCAAGTATGCTAAGGGCGAAATCGCATCCTACGATGAGATGATCACCGAGTTCAAGACGAATGCTGCAAAGATCGAGGGTATCACCGTCGAGTAATTTGCACACTCAACATTCAGACATTTCCACAGATAAGTTCGAATATGCCTGATAAATAGCATAACCGAATATTTGCCTATTGGGTCGAAGTGTGCCCAATAGGCGAATATTTTATCTGTCTCTGGAATTTTTACTAATTTTTTCTTGAAAGGGTGTGCTGAATGGCTACAGCTGCACAAAGACGGATTAAGTCCGTCAGCTACGCAAAGTATGGCTACATCTTTATTCTGCCATTCTTTGTTGTATATTTTATTTTTAGTTTTTGGCCGCTGATCCAGACGTTTATTCTGGCATTCAGCGAAAATGGTTCCAGAACGCCGGAGCTGATTGGTTTTGATAACTTCAAAACCATTCTCGCCAAACCTGCCGAGAATGATTTTAAAGCTATGGGTATTCACAATAGCTTCTGGAATGGAATGAAAAATACGCTCATTATCTGGTTCGGAAACTTCCTGCCGCAGATTGCTTTGTCTCTCCTGCTCGCAGTCTGGTTTACCGATCTGCGCGTCAAGATGCCCGGCAAGGGATTCTTTAAGGTTGTTATGTATATGCCGAACATCATTACGGCTGCGTCTGTTGCAGGTCTGTTCCTTTCCCTGTTCGGCGATTCCGCTTACAGTGTTATCAACACGCTGCTGAGAAGCGGTGAAGGTGAAGAAGCATTAAAGCTGATCTCTGGCTGCTGGTCTTCCCGTATTTTAGTTATGTTTATTCAGGTCTGGATGTGGTTCGGCAACACCATGATCATGCTGATGTCTGGTATTCAGGGTATCAACGAATCCCTGTTCGAGGCTGCTGAAATCGACGGCGCGAACGCGACGCAGACTTTCTGGCGCATTACATTCCCACTCCTCAAGACCATTATGGTCTACACGCTGCTGACCTCCATGATCGGTGGTCTCCAGATGTTCGATATCCCGTATATGCTCCATACTGGAATGGTCGTCAACGATTACATCAAGACGGTTGCTGTCTTTATTTATGAGATGTTCCATAATAACTTTGCGAAGCCTTCGTTCGGATATTCCGGTGCTGCGTCTGTTATTCTGTTTGTCATTACCTCGATTCTTGGCGCGCTCGTATTCTACGTTCAGCGCGATAAGGACGCAATCGAGCGTAAAAAGAAGCAGAAGCAGGCTGCAAAGGAATGGAAGCGTAAGCAGAAGAGAGGAGGCGGATTCAGTATATGAGCAAGGTTACTTATGCATCCGATAAGGGCGGATATCAGACACGTGTTTTGATGAAGTCTACCCTGATTTATATTGTGCTGATACTTTTGACGCTGATATGTCTGGTTCCGATTTGGATTTTGCTTGTCAACGCAACGCGTGAGCATAATGAAATTATCAGCAAATTCTCAATTTCTTCTCTGATTCCGGGAAGCCATCTCTTTGAGAACATCAAGACGCTTAGAACGAATTCGCTTTATAAGTTCTTCTCGCCGCTGCTTGGCTTAAAGAACTCGCTGATCGTTGCAGGCTGCTGCTGTGCCCTGACGGTTTTCTTCTCCGGTATGACTGCTTATGGTCTGGTTGTTTACGATTTCAAGCTGAAAGGTCCGGCTTTCGTATTCATCCTTGCTGTTATGATGGTTCCGACGCAGGTTACTGCCGTTGGTTTCATGAGAATGCTCATTCAGATGAAGTTGCTCGACAGCTACATTCCGTTGATTATTCCCTCCATCGCAGCGCCGGCAATCGTATTCTTTATGCGACAATATATGATGTCCTCGTTCCCGCTTGATATCATCGAAGCGGCTCGTATCGACGGTTCCAACGAATTCCGTACCTTCCTGACAATCTCCATTCCGATGATGAAGCCGGCCTTCGCTGTTCAGGCGATCTTCGCGTTCATCCAGAAGTGGAACGATTACTATAACCAGTCCATCGTGCTTGTTTCTGGTAAGAGAGAACAGCTCACGATGCCGATGATGGTTCAGAAGGTTATCTCGATTGACCGAAATCCGGATTTTGGCGCAAACTACGCTGCAATCTTCCTTTCGATCATTCCGGTCGTTGTCGTCTATGTTGTCCTTTCCAAATTCATCATCGGCGGCGTCGCAGCCGGCGGTGTCAAGGAGTAATTGGATTACATCTGTACTCACACGCAAAGCACAGTGCCCTCGGGTGCTGTGCTTTCTTTATCATCAGTCATGTCGGAGGGTGTATGAAAGATTTTGCAGCCGCGTTGCAAGCGGCAGAGCGTGACATGGGCGGTAAGGGCATCGGGACGCTTGGCGAGAAAACGCTGCATCTTGCCCTGAAATATTATTTTGCGCCAGATCCGGAAACGCATGAACGTCCGCTCGGCGGATTCGTTGCGGATGCCGTCACACAAGACGGCGTTTTTGAGATTCAGACGCGCGGCTTGAGCCGTCTCAAACAAAAGCTGGACGCGTTCCTGCCATATTGTGCTGTGACGGTTGTGCATCCGGTTGCCGATCCGAAATGGATATGCCGCGTAGACGAATTCGGAGAGGTGCTCTCGCGCCGCAAATCGCCAAAGCATGAATCGGTATATTCAGCAATGCGTGAAATCTATACTCTGCGCGATTATCTGCGGCTTCCGAATTTCCGAATTTGCATTTGTACGGTGGAATTGACTGAATTCAGTGTGCAGTCCGGCAATCGGAAATGGCAGAAGCTCGATCGCGTACCGAATGCGCTGCATCATGTCCAATATTTACAAAGCAGCGCAGACTATGCCGAATTGCTGCCCGATACGCTCTTGGATCCGTTTACTGTGGATACGCTGTCTGCGGCGATACACGCGCCGGATATGCAGACCAGAATGCTGATATCGCTTTTGGTCCGATTCGGCGTGATAGAGGAAGCGGGCAGAATAAACCGGCGTAAGCAATGGCGTCGATGTGACTCCGACATCATCGGGGGTTGATTTTGAAGCCGCGTCTGCGCTTGGGATTCAGGCGATTTGGGCGCTCTCACTGCCGGGTAAAACGGCGCCGGTCTCGGCAGGCAAAATCGTTGCGCAAACGATCTGCCAGATTCTGGATGAGGGAGGTACGCCTGATGACTAATCTCCATGGAATCCGTCTTGGATACGCTGTCTGCGGCTCTTTCTGCAATGCCTCCAATGCAATCCGGACAGCCGAGGCGTGTGCTGCGTCGGGCGCAGAACTTCTGCCGATTGTATCGGAGCATTTTGCCGGAATCAAGACGCGGTTTGGAGCGCCAGAATCCTTTTTGGAGCCGCTTGCTGCGCTTGGCGGCGGTAAACTGATTCAGTCGATTTGCGATGCGGAGCCGATTGGACCGAAAAACATGACAGACGCGCTTCTGGTTTGTCCCTGTACGGGCAATCTGCTTGCGAAACTTGCCGCAGGCATTACTGATAATACTGTGACAATGGCGGTCAAATCGCATTTGCGTGGTGGGAAACCCGTGATTCTATGTATCGCTACAAATGACGGTCTGGCGGCGTCGGCTCGAAATATTGGCGATCTGCTGAACCGCCGTCACTACTACTTTGTACCGTTCGGACAGGATAATCCGGAAAAGAAACCTACCTCGCTTGTCGCGGATTTTACGCAGGCACCGGAAACGGTAGCAGCAGCGCTCCGCGGCATCCAGCTTCAGCCAATATTACTGCGATAAAAATAGCCGCGGAATCCAAAGCGATAGCTTGCGTTCCGCGGCTCATTATATTGATTCAGTTATTTTACGTGCTTGGCAAGATCAATGTTCATTCCTTTAATGCCGTTGCAAATGATTCCGGCTGTGACATTGGCTCCGGTTTCGGTGAAATGCGTGAAGTCCGTGCCGCCGTTGTAGCCGCCCATATAATAGCCCTTGACGGTATTATAATCTCGCTGGTTGAATTCGTTGGTCATTGCACTACCGAGATCAAAATACGGGATATTATATTTTCGTGCAAGCGCCGAACAGGCAGAATCAATATTGCGGTAACCCACTGAAAACGGCTGCGTCTGATTCTTTATGGAAAGCGTCGGGCTCATGAGAATCGGCGTTGCGCCTTTGTCGAGTGCGCCCTTGATGTAGAAAGTCATATAGTACTCAAAGGAACCGTTTTCGGGATTGTCGACATTATTGCATATTGGCGCATATCGTTCTGCTTTCGTATAGTCGCCATCGTTAATGCCAAAATCAACAAGCAGATAATCGCCGGGCTTAATCGCGTCCAAAATCGTTGTCAATCTGCCGTTGTCATAAAAGCTCTTGGAGCTTCTGCCGGCGATCGCATGATTTGCAACGGTTACGTTGTCATCAAAATAATTTTGGAGATAATAGCCCCAGCCTTGCTGCGGCGCATAGCTTTCCTTATAACTTTGCGCGGTAGAATCTGCCGCAATATAGACAACTGGCTTATCGGTGATTGTGACTTCCGGCTGCGATGCATTCGGATCATATGGTTCAGCAATCGGTTCGTCTGTATAGGTCAACTGAAGATAATCAAGGTTTGGTCCGCCCTCTGAGGTGATGGATTTGAGCGTGATGTAGTTGACGCCGGCGGAAAGCGGAAGAACCAGTCCGCGTTCTTCCCAAGTAGTCCACGCGCCGGTTGTCAGGAAGCTCTGTTTCCATGTGCTTGTCTGACCGCTGACGGAAATCATCATTGCACGGTCGGTTGCGGACGCATTTGCAATATGGAAGGTGCAGAGATAATTGCCGTCCTGCGGAACATTGACCGCAAAGGTTACGGCAGAGGTGTTTGTATTGTCAAGATTCAGATAATCCTTATATTTATAGCCGGCATTGGTTTCCTCACGCCAGCCGTATGTTATGCTTTGTTCTGCCGCTGCATATTTCGGATCTGCAAACACGGTCTCTTTTCCGAGTAAATAATCGGAGAGCAGACGGATATCATCGGCATTGGCGGTCAGATCGCCGTTGAGATCAATCGCCTGATTCAGGTGATAAGCGGGCGCCTGCGTCAGAACGACCTGCTTGGCAAGTGCAAGATCGGCTGCATTGATGACGCCGTTTTCATCAAGATCGCCCTGCATCAACGGCTCAGCCAGTTCCTGTACGGGCGGATCATCTGGCGGGAGCTGCGAACCGGAATTGATTGCTTCCGCCATAAATTGAGCAAGAACCGTTGCGCCTTGGCGGTTGGGATGCAAACCGTCAGTCAGGTACATTCCGGAAACCTCATCGGCGCTTTTAGTGAGACAGTAATTCTGCCAGAGGTTGAACAGATCGACAACCTCAATATTCAGCGCCTGACCGACTCGGTCGAGCGCCGCGCCGTACCAGCGTCCGGACAGCAGCGGATTGCGCTGACAGTCGCCGTTTCTGCCCTGCTGCTTTACGAGCATTACGCGCATTCCTTTTGCCATTGCACGCTTTGCCATATCGGTAATAATTTCCTCATACTGTGCTTCCGTCGTATTGTTTTTGGAGTTGGTGTCGTTGATGCCGATCGAGATGATGTAAATATCACCAGCCTGACCATTCTTTTCAACGACCGTAAATTGACCGGCTTCCATGAAGCCTCTTGCATACTGACCGGAAGCTGCCATATTCATGACCTGCCACTTCGTATTGTCGATGAAATCTGGGAGCATTTGCGCCCATCCTGCCTGCGAAGAAGAATTCAGCGGATAGTAATTGCAGACGGTGGAATCTCCGCAAACCCAGATTGTCGGATTGGTTTTTGCTTCTGTGGAAATCTGCTTGATTTCGAGCGCGGAAATCGAAAACGGATAGCCGTCCTTACCGGCGCAGGCACAGATATTGAGCTGACCGTCTGAAACGGGCACTTGCAGCGTATGGTATGCGCCGTCGCCGGTCATGTTCATAATCTGGTACATATTTTCGATTGCGACGCTGGTACGGTTGGTATTACCGAGCCAGACGGAAACCTGATATAGTCCGTTCGGGACATCGGCGCAGAAGGTATAGTTTCCTGTTGGCGAAACGTTTTTGAACTGCACGGCATCGCTCAGCGCACCGCCGCCCGACGCACTGACATTGGCGACATTTGTACCGGATGAGAAGCCATAGCCTCTGCCGGCGTTGTAACTGTCGCTGGCGGAAACGCCTGTGTAACCATTTTCTGTACCGCCGCCGCCAAAGTCAAATTTCCAGTAGTTATTGGCTGCGGAGACAGCCGGCAGACCCGTTGGCAGAGCGATCAGACAGGATGCCGCCGCGAGGGAAGTGATCGCAGCGGTCAGCTTCCGGATAATCTTTTTTTTCATGGATACAATCCCCCTTTAAGATCAAAAGTGATGATATATATCATATCATACCTTGATAATTTTATCATATCATAATCATATCAGCGTGTCAAGCGAATTGGGCGGAAATGCATAAAAAAGTCATAAAGATAAGACAATCCGATAATTTTGAAAGGATAATTGTAACAATGATGGCTGTTCACAAAAATATTGCCATGAATTCACAATTTATTCACGATGTATTCAGGGTTATTCTATGTTTTTCCGTTATAATATACCCAAGGTTTAACAAAACCTTGTTTCAAATCCCCCAATCCCCCTATGTTTTGTTGATTTCACTTCTCCTTGCAGCTATGTGGCTTAGGTCACATAGTTTTTCTTTTGAATATATGAAATAATAGAAAAGCACAGGAGCGCTATCCTGTGCTTTTTATATGCTATGATATCAAACGCTAAACGCTTCCCATCTGCTCCATTGCCGTATAGAGGCGAATCAGATCCTCGCGGCAGCTCAGGAACACACGGCCCAGCACGGGATCAAACAATGTGCCGAGCGACTGCTCAATAATGGAAAAGGCTTTGCTATAGGAATACGCTTCTTTATAGCAGCGCTTGCTAACGAGCGCGTCAAAGACATCCGCAAGTGCCATAATGCGCGCTTCGACTGGAATTGCGTCGCCGGAACGATGCTCCGGATAGCCGCTGCTGTCATAATGCTCGTGGTGAAAGTTTGCGATATTGACGGCAATGCGGACAAATTCCTCATCATCGACCTCGTGCAGCACCTGCCGGAGGATTTTTGCGCCTTCGGCAGCGTGCTTTTGCATTTCGGCATATTCCGCGTCGGTATATTTATCGGGCTTGCGTAGAATCTGGTCATCAACGGCAATTTTGCCGAGATCGTGCATCGGGGACGCCTTGGCGACATTGTACAAAAAATGCTGGGATAATCCGAACTGCTCCATGACCTCCGGCATTTTGAGCAGTTTGCCAGCGAAAATCTGCACGACAAGACTTGTGCGCTTGACATGGCCGCCGGTACTATTGTCGCGGCTTTCAACGACGCTTGCCAGTCCTGTGATAATCGAATTCTGCACCTTGCGGATATGATCGGTTTTCTGTTCGACCTCCATTTGCAGGCGACTATTATAACTATTGAGCAGTCGGACGTATTTTTGCTGCTCCGTATTATCTTCGAGCAGCAAGCCATAGCCGACAATGGTATCCTTCTTGCGGATTTCGGTCAGCTTGCGCTCAAACGCTTCCTTGCCGAGTTCAAAATGCGTGGTATTTGCCGTGAATAGGGTTGAAATTTCTGCCGGAATACACTCGTGCATATGCAGTTTGCGAAGTGCCGGAAACTTTGTTTTCGCTTGTTCATTGGCGTCCAGATAGCCATACTGGTTATCGGTAATGATGTAGGGATTGACCATTTGTTTGAAAACCCATTCGTGACCGGAATCCTTGACGCCGAAAAAGTCATCCGTCAGCATACTGATGACAACGGAAAGCAACGACAACGAACAGAAAATCGGCAGCAGTTCCAGCTTAGGTTTTGCAGCCTCATCCAGCACCAGAGCTGCAGCAAGAACAAATTGCGCGCCGATCAGTCGGAGCAGATTGCTGCGCTCAGATGGCAGCTTCGTCTGCTTCATACGGACGGCGGAGTAAATAACGCCTGCGCAAAGCAGTGCAACCAGAGCGATATTGCGCGTAAAATATAGCGGCGATTGCGACGCGATATGCGCAGTGAAAACGCCGAAGCTTTCATGCCGGATAAAGTAATAATGTCCAATGAGCGCTTCCCGAATCGTTTCGTTCCAGTGGCTCACTGCCATGCAGCCCTCAAAGACTGCCCAGATATAGATCGGAAGCTTTGGTATGCGGAGACGCTGATATGCAAGTATAAATGAAATAAAAAAATAGAAAAACAGAGCGTTGCCGAGATACTCAAAGCGTAGCGCCATTGCTGCCTCGGCTTCATTTTGCGCTGTTTCCATGAGCAGCGAACCAATATTCATGACCAGACAGCCAAGACTTGTCAGGAGCAGCCGGATACTGCTCTCGCTCTGTTGATTGTTTCGCAGCAGCGCAACAAATCCTGCAAGCGGAATCAAAATTGCAAGAAGCTCAACAATAACTATCTGCATATCCGATTCTTCCTTTCTCGTTTCTTTTGTATATACTCTGTACTATATTTCTATTATATCCGAAAACAAACGGAAAATCAAGAGGTTTCATTCAAAACAGAAGCGGCTTCTTGACTTTCGTTCTGCCTCATGATATAATAGATAAAGCAGACTCATGCTGAGGAGGGATTTTTATGACAACGTATGAATTGCAGCAGGAAATCATTCGGCTGAAAAAGGAAAAGAATATTTGTATTCTGGTTCATGCCTATCAGTCGCATGATATCTGGGAGGTTGCCGATTTTATCGGCGATTCGTTCGGATTGACGCAGGAAGCGGCAAAATCCAACGCGGAAACCGTTATCATGTGCGGCGTGCAGTTTATGGCGGAAACAGTCAAAATGCTTTCGCCGCAGAAGCGCGTGCTGCTCTCACATTCAGGTGCGGGCTGTCCGATGGCGGAGCAAATGGACAAGGAAACCATTTTGCAGATGAAAGAAAAAATGCCGGATTATAAGGTCGTTGCATATATCAATACGACATCGGAACTGAAAACGGTTTGCGATGTTTGCGTGACGTCATCCTCTGCGGTAAAGATCATCAAGGCAATGCAGGAGCAGAAGATTTTGTTTATTCCGGATTGTAACCTTGGCGATTGGGTGAAAAAACAAGTGCCGGAAAAGCAGATCGAGCTTGTGTGCGGCGGTTGTCCGACGCATATGCGGATTTCGGCTGCGGAAGCGCAGACGGCGAAAGCAGCGCATCCGGAGGCGCTTTTGCTCGTGCATCCGGAATGTCGTCCGGAAGTTACGGCGCTTGCGGATTACGCCGGCAGTACGACTGGCATCATGTCCTATGCGGAGCAGAGCAACGCGAAGGAATTTATCATCGGTACGGAAAACAGCATCGTGCAGCATTTGCAGATGCAATGTCCGGAAAAACGCTTTTATCCGCTTTCCAAGGACTGCATCTGCCAGAATATGAAGCTGACAACGCTTGGCGATGTGTATGACTGCGTATGCGGCAGAGGCGGCAAAGAAATTGAGATGGATGCGGCATTGATTGCCGCGGCGCGCCGCAGTATTGACGCTATGCTTGCTTATGGCGGATGATACGCCAATCAAAATGAAATACAGCAAACAATCCTGTCGGAAACAACGATCCGGCAGGATTGTTGTCTTATTGCTTGTTGACAAATCGCAATATTTGAAGATTGTGCGCGTTGAGACAGTACAAGTGCGCGAATGTTACAGACAACTCAAAAAAAGCACAAGAAGCAAGCAATGTGCAAGATGTCTTTTATGACAAGCGCCGAACATCCTCTGCACTTTATCCAGAAATTCTTTGAAACGTACATTGAAGTTGGTATTTGATTTTGCTATAATGATAATGACAGCGTGCGTACAGGTTTCGGTACGGCAGAAGCCGAAACGCAAAAAACGGGCAGATAGTGATCTGCAATGCCAAAAGGGGATTTATATGAATACAAAGACAAAGAGAATGCTTGCATCCATGCTCAGCGGTATGATGCTGATGACTGGTGCAGCGGCAGTTGTTCCGCAGAATGCGGCGGCTGCGGGAGATTGTGTGATTGACTCCAGTATGACTTATCAGACAATTCAGGGATTCGGCGGTATCAATCTGCCAGAATGGATCACACAGGGCGATATGACGGACGCTCAGGTGCAAAAGGCATTCGGCAACGGTCCGGATGAACTTGGCTTTACAATCCTGCGTATTTTCGTCAATGACAACAGCAATGCGTGGAAAACTGCCGTCCCGACTGCAAAGCGTGCGCAGGCACTCGGCGCAAAGGTCTTTGCGTCACCGTGGAATCCGCCTGCTGCGATTCGTAATGAGGTCAACGGCGGTCTGAATGGCGGTAAGTATCAGCTGAAAAAGGATAAGTGGGCTGAATATGCGCAGCATCTGAACAGCTACATCAAGTATATGGAAGGTCAGGGCATCGACCTCTATTCCATTTCCGTTCAGAATGAGCCGGACTATGCGGCTGAATGGACTTACTGGAGCGCAAACGATGTCGCAAGCTTCATTGCACAGTATGGCAAGGCGGTCAAGGAAGGCACCAATGCAAAGCTGATGTCCGCAGAAAGCTTCCAGTATCAGAAGCCGATTTATAATGCAATTCTCGGCAATCAGCAGGCAATGGCAAACTGTGACCTCTTCGGCACGCATTTCTACGGTACCCAGCGCAGCCAGATGGATTTTCCTACGCTCGAAAACAGCGGCAAGGAACTCTGGATGACAGAAGTTTATGTCCCGAACAGCGACGACAATTCAGCAGACCGCTTCCCCGAAGCCATTCAGGTCGCGGAGAATATGCATAACGGTCTTGTTGTGGCGAATCTGAATGCTTATGTCTGGTGGTACATCCGTCGCCAGTACGGCCCGATGAAAGAAGATGGCAATATCTCCAAGCGCGGCTATATGATGGCGCAGTATTCCAAGTGGGTTCGTCCGGGCGCGGTCCGTATTGAGGCGACCGAGCAGCCGAATAGCAATATCCTCTGCTCTGCATATCAGAATGAGGATGGTAATATCGCTGTTGTCGCCATCAACAAGGGCAGCAGCGCCGTTACACAGAACTTTGTACTCTCCGGCGGTGATATTTCCGAAGTCACAGCCTACCGTACATCCGCGAACGAGAATATCAAGGAAAGCAGCGTGTCTGCGAACGGCAGCAGCTTCTCCTCGCAGCTCCCCGGCAATTCCGTCACTACGTTCGTTATTAACGGCAGCGGTTCTACGCCCGGTGAGCCGGATGAGGACGGCAATCTCGCACATTACCGCTTTGAGGAAAGCACCGAGGGCTTTACTGGCAGAGGCGACGCTTCTGTGAAAACAACTACATCCGAAGCATATGCCGGCAGCAAGTCACTTTCCTGTACCGGCAGAACATCTGCATGGAACGGTGCGACGCATACACTCAATGCAAGAATGTGCAACCCCGGTGAGGAATACAGCTTCAGCGCCATCGTGAAATATACGTCGGGTTCGGCGGCATCGGATACCTATCATTTTACACTGCAGTATACGGATTCCGCAGGCGAAACGCAGTATGACAAGATTGCAACGGAAGTCATTCCAAAGGGCGATTGGGTACAGCTTGCCAATACGAATTACAAAATACCGGCAGGCGCAACCGATATGTCAATTTACATCGAAACGGATACCAGCACGAGTGATTTCTTTGTTGATGAAGTTATCATCGCGCCGAAAGGTACCGTGATTGACGGTCCGAAGGCGGTTATGATCAAACTCGGCGACCTCAACGGCGATGAAAAGATTACTGCTGCTGACCTCTCGATTGCAAAGAACGGTATGCTCAAGAGCTTTGCAAGCGACAAAATCAAAAACGCTGCCGATATCAACGGCGACGGAACGGTTGACAAGACTGATATCGGCTGGTATGTCGATTATCTGCTCGGCAAGACCAATGCGTTCCTTGAGCGCGTTGAGCCGCCGAAAGCAGAGATGCGCACTATTACGGAGTACACCGCTGCGGTCAAGGATTCGATCGTCATGACCGAGCCGCAGAGCTCATGGGACAAAAAGAGCGGCGTCACCTATCCGCAGATCACAAAGGAACAGTATTTCTCCAAGAAGGCAAATAAGAACAAGAACTACAATATCATGCTTCCGGCAAACTATGACGAAAGCAAGAAGTATCCGGTTCTCTACCTGCTGCACGGCTTCTTCGAGGATGAGGACCGCATGATCCTCACCGGCAACAACCCTCCGATCCCGACGCCGCAAATCATCATCAATGCGGTCGCGGAGGGCGCGGCTGAGGAAATGATCGTTGTCGTACCGCAGGTCTTCACGCATCCGACAAAAGAAGGCGCAACCGGTTTCGGCGATTATGAATCCAGCGTCGGCTATGACAACTTTGTCGATGATATCGTTGATAGTCTGATGCCGCATATTGAAAGCAAGTACAGCGTTGCAACCGGTAGAGAGAATACCGCTGTTACGGGCTTTTCCATGGGCGGCAGAGAGGCTCTCCGCATCGGCATGAAGTATCCGGATAAGTTTGCATATATCGGTGCGATCTGCCCGGCTCCGGGCGTTGAAGGTCCGTGGAAATGGGAGAGCGAGGAGGCAGCACCGTCGCTGGTTCTGCTGACCGGTGGTACGAACGATGATGTTGTTGGTTTGAGCACGCCGCAGGGCTATCACGACAATTTCGATAAAGCAGGCACACCGCATATCTGGCACGTTGTTCAGGGCGGCTATCACGGCGATAACTGCATCAGAGCACATATCTATAACTTTGTACGCGTAATCTTCCACGCATAAGGTATAAGTAGAGCCGCAGTATACAGTATTTGGCTGTATGCTGCGGCTTTTTTGTATTCAAATTGCAGTCTGCTGCGTCTAATAAAAAGAAATAGGAGCAAGTTCTCTCCTCTTTCTTTTGAACTATTATCGCACGACTATTAGTAAAAATTCCATCACGCGTGTAATCAAAAACTGCATCCCAAGAATCAACACGACATTCAGTAAGCTCGTACCGCCGGCGGAACTGAGTCGCGCATGGGATTCCTCTGTAGAAGCGGATGACTGTCGGATTCGTTGGATCTGGCGCTGTGCAAAGCGATAGTACATATGATTTGCGCGAAGACACCAGACTGCCGAAAGTATAATATAGATGACAAACGATGCAGCGTACACAATCCGGAATGCAGAGGATTCTACATTTGCCCAAGGGAGCGTAATGTCCATTTGCTGATAGAGCAGCTGAATCATAGCAGGGATTTCCAATAAGGTGTTGAGCAGCAGAGCCGCCATGGCGCTCCCCCACATTTTCCGGTTTGCAAAGTAAAAATGCGGACAAATCAGACTGACGAAATTAAAGGAAAGCTTTTTTCCGGTTCGCTTCATAAGCCGAAACAGCGGAAGATAATAAAAAATGTTTGTGTGGATGAACGCAGACGCTTCGGAAACGGTAATACCGTCGAGCAATTCATCCGGATCGAGTCCCAGACAGGGATCTGTATCCGAGAGGCGAATACCATCGTAAATCTCTGGATTCAGAGCAGGAGATTGACCGGATTCACGCGCGGCAGCTTGTTCCGCTTCCTCGTCCCGTCGTTCCTGCGCACGCCGCATCTTTTCCTTTGCCTGATACTGTTTGATCCAGCTTTCGCCCTGCGTATGAAGCGTTGTGTTGACGCACGCTCCATTTTTCTTCCAGCACGCTCTATGGTATGGCGTGCCGCAATCCGGACAGGTGACAATGTCATCCTGCTTTGTGAAGGCTTCGCTGCAAATGATACAAGGCTGCCCAATATATTCCTGCATATACTCCCGCCTTTCAGTTCCTGATTCATTGCTTATATCTTACCACTATTTTACCACATCTTTCGTTGATTTACAAGAGCAGCGGCTATTTTTTCATTCATTCTTCACCATTTGCACGATTTTAGCGGATGCTTTTTGTATTTGTCAGCTTGAATCCAGATTTTTTAAAAAAAACACTTGCTTTTTTTCGGAAAATATGATATACTAAAAACAATCGTTTACTGTGGAGCTATCTACAGTTGAGAAAATTTACAGAGAAGAAAGGAAAGTCTGAACTCATGAGCGTGGTTGAAATTATCGGCGGAATTATTCTGCTGCTTGCAAACGCATTGATTGTTCTCCTGTGCATGGTGCAGGATCAGAAGCAGGATCAGAATATGACCTCTGCGATTACCGGAGGAAGCTATGATTCCGCATTCAGCAAAAACGAAGGCAATACCAAAGAAGCGATTATGAAAAGATGGACAAAGTGGTTGGCTATCATTTTCTTTGTCGTGACGTTGGTTGTTACGATTGTTCCGGTGTATATCAATAATACACCCCAAGGCTAATATTGCTCTAACATGATACCCTGCACACTGGATGCGTGTGCAGGGTATTTCTTTGGACGCAAAACAGAATGTTGATTCTGAGGACGTTCCTGCGCCCGCATTGTATATCATACCAATATTACAATTCAATCCTGCTCGGTGAAGCAAAACAGTTCTTCTACGGTTGTGTGGAAGATATGTGCAATGTCCATAGCGAGCTTCAGCGACGGATTATACTGTCCTTTTTCCAGCCGGATAATCGTTTCACGCCGCACGCCAGTCAATTCGGCTAATTCTGATTGGCTCATACTGGTTTTCGCGCGGTATTCACGGATTTTCGTATGCAATTCAGGCATCGGTTTCCTCCTTGGCGCCAAACGGAGCGTCATAAATCACAAATAAAATGCTTCTGAGTGCGAGCGACCCGAACACAATAAAGGGGAAAACATCTGCTCCAATCGCGCGGTGTCTAGCATATATTCCCAGAATACTGATCGCTGCAATCATCACCCACATACAGATTGCATTCGCTTTTGAGAGATTTTGTTTTGCCAGTTCATCGCTTTTTTCAAATTTGCCTTCAAAAAAGAATGTACCGGCAATCGAGAGCCAGACAAGCATTTCTGACCAATTATCAATAAAAAGTATTGCCAGAATGCAGAATATGGAAAGTCCTGCAGTCGCTGCATGACAGTACCTGAGAGACTTTACCTTTTCTGTTGCTTTTGCCTTTGATGTTGATTGATTCTGTTTCATGGATGTTCCACCTTTCTGCGTGATGTATTTCTCACTTTATGTTACATTTATATCACATATATTTGTGAATGTCAATCAATTTGTGAGGAATATATCAGTTTTTGGCGAGGTGCACAAAAGTGGCAGTGATTTTTTTGTTCAGATGTGATGTATTTGTCACCTTGTGGGTTGGTACCACTGGTATGGATTGTTGTCATGTTTATCGTGTGTAAACTTTGTTCCGGTTGCATTTTCCGGCATAACATGGTATAATACTATTGATAACGATGCCGCAAAGGGTAAGATTCTCAGTGAAAAGGAGTATCATCATGGCAGGACGCAGACATTCACATCATCAGAAAGCGCGCGGCAGCATGAAAAAAGCCGATCGCAAAGGCGCAGTGCGCAATAAAAAAGAATATGATATCCATACAGAAATACAAATCCCAGAAGAACAGATCACGCACTTTGCAAACCGCATTACGACCTTTCTGAATAAAGCCAACGGCAGAACGGTTTCACGGGCGGATCTCGCTGCAAAATGCCGCGGCAGAGGAAAGGCGGCTTATCTGCGCGCGCTGAAAAAGCTTATTTCCGAGGGCGTCATTGCAGAACGTAGAAACGGTTATGCGATGGCTGCAGCGGCTGGTTTGTTTCGTGCCGTGATTACGCGCGTCAGCCGGACCTATGGCTTTGCAAAGCCGGAATCCGGCGACAAGGAAGTATTCATTGCAGGCAGAGAGCTGAAAGGTGCAATGCCGGGCGATGTGGTTTTGCTGATGCCGTTCGGTGAGCGAAACGGTACGCCGGAAGCGTCCGTGCAAACCGTCATTACGCCTGCAATCGTGCAGACTGCCGGCGTTTTGCTCGAAGAATCCGGCGAAGTACGATTTCTCCCGGATTCCCTCTGCCGGCAGCCGCTTCAGATTCAAAATGCAGCGGACTGGCGTGCATATATCGGAGATAAGGTGCTTGCAACCGTGACGAAACGCGGTGCGCGGCATTCGGAGCATATTGTCCGTGTGGATATTTCACTTGGCAGCGCGGAATCAGCTCGTGCCTGTGCGGAAGCGCTTGTGATTGTCAGCGGTGTACCAATGGAATTTCCGTCCGAGGTGCTTCACGCCGCAGAACAACTGGAGCAGCTCGGTATTCCGGAAGAAGAACGGAACGGCAGACTGGATCTGCGTGAACCGGAGGACGTCATTTTCACGATCGACGGCTGGGACGCGAAAGATCTGGACGACGCAATTTCGATTGCGAAAACAGAAAAGGGATATCGTCTGGGTGTTCATATTGCGGATGTTTCACATTATGTGCAGCCGGAATCGTCGATTGACAAGGAAGCAATCGCGCGCGGCACCAGCATTTATTATGCCGATCAGGTGATACCAATGCTGCCAAAAGCATTGAGCAACGGCATATGCTCTCTGCATCCGAATGTAGAGCGTCTTGCATTTTCAGCGCTGATGGAACTGGATGAAAACGGTGAAATCATCAGCAGCCGTTTTGAAAAAACCATCATTCGTTCGGCTGTCAAAGGCGTATATCGAGAGGTGAATGCACTGCTTGCCGGAACCGCGTCGCCGGAAATCGAAGAAAAATATGCGGCGGTTAAGCCTGCACTGATTCTGTTAAACGAATTGCGTGAAAAGCGACTGGCAGCACGTGCCAAACGCGGCGCGCCGTCAATCGAAGCGGAGGAAAGCGCATTTATACTGAATGAAAACGGCGTTTGCACGGATATCGCTCCTCGGAAGCGCGAAGCGGGCGAAGAATTGATCGAGGAATGTATGCTGCTTGCAAACGAAGCGGCGGCACGGCTTGCAAAATCGAAAGGACTGCCATTTGTCTATCGCGTCCACGCACAGCCGCCCGAAGAAAAAGCGCTGCGGCTAGCATCGGCGCTTGACCGGCTTGGCGTCAAGCATCCGGTACTGGACGCACCGCGCCCGAAGGATTTCGCGCAGATATTGAAGAATGCAGCGGATAGCCCTCTGAAGCCTGCTGTGCATCAAATGGTGCTGCGAAGCATGGCGAAGGCAGACTATGAAACGGAGCCAGTCGGGCATTTTGGCTTGGCGCTTGCGGATTACGCGCATTTTACGTCTCCGATTCGCCGATATCCAGATCTTGCGGTTCACCGCATTCTGACGGCATTTTTATCAGGTGAAAAGTTGGAAAACGCACGGCAGTATGCAAACGACGCGGCAATCGCAGGCAGTATGACGGAACAGCGTGCAATGCAGTTGGAACGCGATTGCGATGATCGCTACCGTGCAGAATGGGCAAAACAGCATCTCGGCGAGACATTCGATGGCGTAATCTCTGGACTGACGGATTTTGGAATTTATGTAATGCTGTCAAATACGGTGGAGGGTATGGTTCCGCTGGACGCGCTGACGTTGGATGCCTATACCTACGACGGATTTTTCTCGCTTCATGCAGAGGGCAGCGGTCTGACCTATACACTCGGAATGCCGATGCGTGTGCAGATTACGCGTGCAGATATCAACAGCGGCAATATTGATATGGCGCCTGCCGAATCATCAAACGCCGCTACATGATTGGAGAGGACAAATGAAAACCTATACAGATGATGAGCTGGCGCGCACACTATATGGTATTGCGTCAGAACGGATGCAGGCGGCGCAGCGCAATATGCCTTGTTCAGAGGAAGTATTCTCTGTTTTGACGGCTGCCGCGCCGGACGCGGTTTCGTATCCTGCGATGGCGCAGCTCGAAAATCCCGATTTTCTGGATGCGGCATATCTGCTGCTGCTTGGTCGTCCGATTGACGCACCGGCACAAGCCGCATGGCAGCCGCAGTTTGAACTGCCTACGCAGGCGTTCCGGACGGCTGTGCTGCAAACGATCATTCGTTCATCCGAATACCAGAAGCACCGGGTTCCGCTTGTCGGATGTCCGTTCACGCTTGCGGAAGATGAATCGCAGCAGAATCTGCTGGTTTCTGCCCAGACAATACCGCCGCGACTTGTCCGGATTTATCAGCGGATGCCGCGCTTTTTGCAGAAACTTGCAAAAAAAATAGCCGGAAAGGAGTGATGCAGATGGTGCCGATCACACAAATTTATATTGATCTGTCTCGCCTTTGCCTGACGCCGTTTACAACTGGTATTCAGCGCGTCGCAAAGGAAATAGTTCTGCGAATGCTGCAAGACGATACGGTTTCTGTGACGCTGCTCTGCTCGCTTTCTTCGCATACGGTATGGCGCATTCTTCCGCATGACGCTTTTATCCAGTATTATACGGAAAAAATCGGAAGTCCCTATGGCGTTGGTAAAACGCAAATGCTCACGCCGGATGAAATCCCGACCGGATCTGTTTTTTTTGATATTGACAGCGCATGGAATATGCCGATGCATCGCGGCTGGCTGTTTCCGAAGCTGAAAGCGCACGGCGTAACCGTTGTGTCGCATCTCTATGATCTGATTCCTGTGACAGAGCCGCAATACTTTCATGAACAGACAATGCGGCAGTTTCTCTCGTGGGTGACAGCGGTATTGCAATATGCCGATCATATCGTCTGCAATGCCGAAGCGACAAAAGCGGCGCTATATACGCTTTGCGATACGTTGGATATGCGTGCGCCGGATTGTACGGTCGTACCGCTTGGCGCTGATTTCGCTCAGAAAGCCGCTGATACGGATGATGAAGATACTACGCTGCTGGAACAGCTTCCGCAGTATCGCTATCTGCTTATGGTCGGTACGATCGAACCGCGTAAAAATCACCGGTTGCTTCTGGACGCCGTTCCACAGCTTGCAAAACGCGGCATCAAGGTTGTGTTTGCGGGTAGAATCGGTTGGAATATGGACGCCTTTGCCAAAGAGATGGCAAAGCATCCGGAAAAAGACCGCAGCTTTTTCTTTGCGCAGGGACCGACTGACGCAACGATACAGGCGCTTTACCGGAATGCGCTTGCGGTTGTGTTCCCAACAAAAAATGAGGGCTTTGGACTGCCGATTGTGGAAGCCTATATGAATGGGACACCGGTGCTTGCATCGGATATTCCGGTTTTGCGCGAGGTTGGCGGCAGTCTTGCGGATTATTTTGACAATACAAGCGTGGATTCGCTGCTTGCCGCTGTTGACAGCCTGACGGCAGATGAAGCTGCATATCGTCAGAAACGCGTACGGATTGCAGCGTACCGTCCGCGGACATGGGATACCGCTGCAAATGAAATGACGGCAGCGCTGCGCCAATGCTGTACCATACAAGGCGATTTGCCGGATACGATTCGCGTTTCGCAAATGGTCGTGCTGACAGCACGCAACGAGGATCTGCTGCGTACATTGCCATATCTTGAGGCAAATATGCCTTTTGTCGAACGACTGCTTGTGATATGTCCGCAGCGGAATATCGCAGAATTGCAGCAGCAATGGCATGGCAGACTGCGACTTGATTTCTTTACGGATGAGGAGCTGCTTGCCGGAGAATCGCTGCCGGAGGATCATACAACACGGAATTTCTATTTGCGCTGCCTGCTGATGCAGAAAGCGCCGCTTGACGATATTTTCATTATGACGGATGACGATTATCGTCCGCTGGTACCGGTTTCGCAGACATTTTTCTTGCAGTCCGGCAGATATCAGGCATATTATTGTTATGATCTGTGCGAGTGGCGCGGTACGCAGGGTGCATATACTTCTTATGACCGCAGTATGTTCCGGACGCGTGATTTTCTGACCGCACAGCGTCTCCCGACTTTGCAATATTCCGCACATCAGCCGCAGATTATTGACCGAACTCTATATCTGGAAATGCTGACGGCGTATC
Organism: Oscillospiraceae bacterium; assembly: GCA_016296505.1. GTDB lineage: Bacteria > Bacillota > Clostridia > Oscillospirales > Ruminococcaceae > Firm-04. The sequence continues at coordinate 46,937 of JAEDJD010000007.1, read as the reverse complement.
CGGATATCATGAAGCAGGGTCTGGATGAGTGGAGCACTTATTTCAACTACTGCATTGCGAAGTATTCGGCGCGTTTTTCAGTTCGGCGTTACTGTACGCTGTGCTGGCCGGGTTCTGTCTCGGATTGGCAGCTGTGGTGTGAGCCGGAATCGCTGATTTTTGAGAATTTCTATGACGCGCTCTATGAAGAAAATCGGGTGTTTTCGGGTTTGTCGAAAGAATATGATATCAAAACGAATTCCGTAGATTCTGCTGAGAAAATCCGCCGCTGGAGTGTGGAGCTTGCAAAGCAGCGTGCAGAGCGTGCCGCGATGCAGATATATGCGGAGATGTACTGCGACCGCTATTACCGGCAGCCGGAATTTCTGCTGACATTGCAGGATGGACAGCCTTGTTTAATGGTTCCGGCATTGCTGTATATGCCAAAAGCTGCGGTGATTCGTATTCCACTGCTGACCGAGGTCGCCGCTCAGATCACAGATCCAGTCGTTTACAGCATTGACGGCGAAAACGGCAAGCAGATTCTTCAACAGCGAGAGGTTTTTCCGGCAGATGTGGACAAAGGTGTGACGCCGGAGTTGATTTTACCGCTGCCGCCGTATGCGTTTCGTGGCATCCTGACCGTCCGCTGCGGCGAAAGTACCGTAAGCTGCGCCGTATCGTGCGTCTGATGGGAACTATGATCTCATGGATACCGACAAAATCAAGCAGCCATACAAGCCCAGGGATATGTCTTCCATGAATGGAGGGCATATCTCTTTTTTGTTTCAGAAGCATGATTCTGTTGCCTTTAGCGATGCGATCTTATGCTAAATGTGGACAAGAAAGGAAGAATATGTATAGTATATCTTGATTATCCTGAATCATTGTGTTATAATAGAAATGAGATGTATTGGTCTCATATATTCTATAAAGGAGAGGTTATTATGAGCAAGCTAAGTGTTCAAGGAACTGCTGAAATGGAGTTCGTTGTCGATGTTTTCAGCGTAACCATTACAATTCATGCGACAGCGGCTTCATCAGGAGAGGCTGTTATATCAGGTAAAAAGAAAACAGAACAATTTCTTTGTCTCATGAGAGACAAACTCGGTATTGCGCCTGAAAACTTTCGACTGGAATCTGATGCTGTAAGAGAAAATTATAGCGGTAATCATTCGTACCTTTATACGAAAATCGTGTCCCTAGATATCATTGCAGATCTTTCCGTGCTTTACAAAATGACATCTCTGCTCGGTGAATTATCAAATGTATCGTATAATGTTGATTTCGATCTGTCCAATCAACCCGAAAAAGAAAAGCAAGTCATAGAAGCCGCAATCAGTAATTCAAGAGAAAAAGCTGAAATAATCGCTTGTTCTTTAGGGAAAACGATTCAAGGCGTCGATACGGTTAATCTGGAGTATGCCGCAAGCGGCGCATATCGAAATCTTGCCAAATCTGTTTGTGTTGATGCGTGTCCCGATTTGGAGACGATGCTGAAAAATCCAATCAAAGTAATCACAAAATCCATATCCATTGATTGGATTGTAGAATAAGATGCGCGTTTGCAGCAAACGGTTTGAATCAACGTAAGCGTCAAGTAAACCGCGTCATGCAATAAAGAATCATCCCCGCCTTTTCGGCGGGGATGGCAGTTTATGAATCAAAAGGAGAAAGGCGCGTTCCGGCAGGCTGTGCTTCGCAGCTGTTCGATCGCTGATTGTTTTTCGATAGGATTGCTCCTTTCATATTGAATTTTCTGGTTTTATGCGATAAAATTAACTTAAAATTTGTTAAAAGGAGTGTCGTATATTGTCAAGAAGAAAAAAGTTTGCATTGAAAATATCACTTGGAATTGTGATCTTTCTGATGGTAGCTATCATAATCAATTTCATACCTGCTTATAATCTGAAAACTTCAGATATGAAAATGTTAAGTGGTGACTGGGTAAATGTGTATTATGAATCAGAAGAAATTGCTGCAACAGACGTGTTTAAATATGCAGATGAAGCAACGAGCAGTATAGTGCAAAAGCTTGGTTTTTCTGAAAAGAAAAACGTCAATGTCTATATTTATGACCATCAAAATGCAATGCAAACTAAAAAATATGGATTTATTGCACCTTTACTTAATTTGGATTGGTATATCGGAGATAACATCGGGACTAATATTATTTTGACATCTCCTGCAAATCCAGGCGAAGTTCATGATTATGATAATAATAAATACGCAGTGCTGCACGAGATAGTCCATGCGTATATTAGTGTAACCAACAAAAATATTGATTTATGGCTAACCGAAGGAATGGCTTTATACTTAAGTAACGGAGAACCATTCTATAAAGAATATATTGATTACAATGGTATCCCGACATATAAAGAAACTTGTTCAAACAATCCGCTTACATTTTCTGATTGCGGCGGATATACATTTGCTCATACATATATTGAATTTCTTGATTTAACCTATGGTTGGGAAAAGGTATTATCACTTATAGAAACAGAAGATTATGACGAATGCTTTGGAAAATCAAGAGAAGAAATATATGATGAGTGGGTTAACTACATATCAGATTATTACCGGTGATTTAAGTTCGAATAAATCCATCCGAAAAACTAATTTACTTTATCCATTGTTTATCAGTACCGACAGAAAATAAAAAGAGCTATCTGATTATCAAAATCAGTTAGCTCTTTATTTATGAATAATGAAATTTTGTTGCCAAATCGTTGCCACAACTTCGCAAAATCAGGACTTTTACGGCTCTACAGCCGGGGAAGTACCTCTGCGAAATTATTCCCACTCTGCAACGGATGTTCAATTCTAAACAGATTTGTTTAGAATTCATATCAACTTTTGCTTTCTGTTATACAGATTGTCTGTATTATCCGGAGTGTTTCGACTCCTGTTATCATTGTGTTATCAACTTTGATAACAAAGTCAGTATACCACAATATTCAAATAAATTCAAGAGATTTATTTGTTCTTATCAAAATTTATTGGGTATTCACAAAAACTATTTCTACAATGTTATAAGGACTTGACTATTTTATATGTAGGTGTTTCGTTTTTATGTTCGAATGCTATCTGTATATCTACTTGCGGATACGTTATAAAATCATCCCATGTTACAACGTAAATGTAATCATTTTCAATATTGCTTTTTAATATTGGAAATAAATCATTTTTGTTATAGTACGAGTACGAACCGTTCTTATCAGGAAGAACAACAGCAAGAACAGCATTGCTATGACTGGTTCTATTATTCCGGGTTGTTTCTTTAAGTGAGTAGGATATCTCCCAAGGAATCCATTGAGATTCTTGCCATCTATTTGGTTCCTTCATGTTTGGAGATATTAGAACAATGGTAATTGTGCTATCATAAATCTTATCTTTTAAGTGATTCCATATTGCATCATCACTCCAACTTGAAATATCTTCGTCACTCTCTTCGCCTTTATATATGTCATCGTCAGCAAGAACCGCATCCTTAATGTAGTTAACGTAATCACAAGGCCAAGTTGGTGAGGTGACTCCCGACAATTCTTTTACATCGCTGTCTTTATACTTGTAAGAGACGAATATCTTTCTGCCCATCGAACTCACTCCTTAATATAGGTTACTTTGTATTATCTCTATCACGCATCGTATTAATTTGTCTATATCAGTTTCTGTTTCTAATATATCAATGTATTTTGACAAATAATCATAGTTAGCCATATCTTTTTTTACGTTCTCTAAAATTGTCTTAGCTGCGTACCCGGTAGAACCAATTGGAATAATAATATTCCCTTTTGATTTTGCAATTTCAAATTCTTGCATACATCCATTAGCTTCAATTATGCTTCCAGTTTTTGCATCTTTTTTGTTTCCAAACATAAAGATAGATACTCCTGTTTCCGCTAACATTTCTTCTCTATACTTTTTCCACTTTTCAGCTCGTTCAGTTGGATTACTAATATTTTGAGGAAACGGGCGAAGGCACAGATGCTCATCAATGTGTCTATATTTCTCTGCGTATATCACATCCAACGCTCCGTTAATAACAGCTGATCCAATTCCAAGTCCAAACCCAGAAGTAATTCTACAATTTTGTTTAACTAACTCTCCAGATAGTTTTCCAGCTAACTCTTCAGCACTTACTTGATTCCAAGGCAAGGAATATTCTTCAGCACTTCCAGAAACAAAAATGTTCTTCATCTTGGATACTCTTTCAATTTCATGAAGAATCACTGTTATTTCCGTGTAATCATCCACAAAGACAGTTTGAATACCGTAATTACGAAGATTTTCTTCCTGCATATCCTGTTTTGCTCTATCATAGCCATATTCTTTCGTATCAGAATAGTCTTTCTCTTGTACACGCTTAAAAAAGCAGTAATGATCGTGAACATTTTCGCCAAGCAGAGAATGAATCTGACTTAGGATATAATCAAGATTGGGATCTTCAAAACTGAATCCTATAAAAAGGAATACTTTAGAAACTAGATCTCCTTTTAATGCGGTTCTGAATAATGGTCTGCGATATTCGTATAATTCATAATCTTCTTTTGTAAGCACAGCATTAGCAGGATGATTAACATCTCCGTGCATTTTATAAACTATTGCATCTCGATCTCTTTTCATTACAGAAAGTTGATCAGATTCACACTTAACATCAGGATTTCTATTTGCTTCTTTTATTCCATTTTCAATTACATCATCGTAATTAGTTGTCCAATAAGTAAATATTGGTAATCTTGTTATAATCTGTGCGTTTTCATTAGTAGCTACATCTTTTGAAAAAGCATCCATAATTGCTTGATTTATACCAGATCGAGTTCTCCTTTGATTTCTATAGTATTGGGCAACCGACAACAAATCATGCTCTTTGTCAATATCAAGTTTAATATCCGATGCAAGCGGTTTGAGCAAATCTTTCCAATCCACAAAACCTGATGGCCTTGATAATCCAGCTCCGGCAAATATAGCAGCATTACCTTCTTGAATAGCCCTGGTATACTCTCGTATAAGTTCTTCTTTTGTAACTGCCATAATAACCTCCTGCGTTATTTATTATGCTTTTGGGCGGCTGCTTCAATCCAACTTCCGAGATTGTTATAACCATCTTGAGCGATGTAGTCATATAATCCATCGCAAATCTCATCAAAATAAATGGAACGTCCATTTTTTGAGCCAATTATAGTGTGTGCGTTCCCTTTAAGTGATGTGCTTTTAGTTACCATATCCTTCACGTTATGAATGAATACACCGATGACCGCATTTCCTCTATTAATGCTTTCGCATATTTCATATTTAACAAAAGGGCGATTTAGTGTTTCACGTCCAATAAGTACGACGGTAACTGACGTGCCATATAACTGTGAATCTATCCACCTTTTTACAGCAGAATCACCTGTTCTTTTGAGCTTTTCAAATTCTGCTTTATCTGTAAAGCCCGCAGCTTCTTTTCCTTGTGTTACCCAACTGTTTCTGACGACCATTGATCTACTGATATCATTCTGATAATGAAAACTAAAGAATACTTTACGAGACATAATAAACCTCCTTTACTTTGAAAGCCATTCTGATAGTGGAACAATTGTATTGCCATTACTATTTTCGGTTCGTATATAGTAACCTTCTTGTATTGGTTTGCCATTTTCATATTTTTCTCCCGCGGAACGATATACAATATAAGGATATAATTTCATATACTCTGAACCAATATACTGTGCGTCAGAAGTTCCCTTTGACTTAAATGGAAACAAAGCTATATTGTTTGGAAATTTTACTGAATCGCCATAACCAAGTTCCCAATTACACCATTTTGAATTAATTGCGTTTTCAGTCGCAAGAAGAATAAACTTACGGCACTCTTTTATTCTGGCTTTTATATTTGCTGCTGTTTCTGCTGAAGTTATTTTAGGCATTTGTGGATCTTCACTATCTATATAAGCTTTAACAGCGTATTCTTTTTCTAAGAAACCTATTATATCTTTTAGATTCTCCAAATCATCATGTTTGTGAGAAATAAACACAGTAGTTGAAATATGTGCAAATTGATATGACTCAGTTATCACCTTGGATCTTGCTGAATTAAGATTTGTAATTGTATAATCTCTGAAATAGCCACTTTCAAAAACGTTTATTCGCATAAAAAACTCTCCTAATACTTCTACCTCAAAACTCGATTATTTGTTTCGCATTAAAAACCTTTATAACTCCCAAACCCCAGCATATACACCGCCATAGCCACAGCGAGATTCTCATCATCAATGTTCTGCTTCTTAGCAAGCTCTTTCAGCTCGTCAATGACAGTATCGTGAGGAACAATAGAACCCGAAAGCTCGTCTACTGCCTTTTTGATTATATCGGGCAGAACCATACACATCTGATAAAAGGCGTCCTCTTGTCCTGTAACAAGAGCATAGAACTGGTCAAGACTTACTCTGCGTATCAGTTTATGTCCAACTTTATTCTTATCAACAGTTGTTTCCCATTTGATATTTTGTGAGCGCTGTGCAATAGCTTCTACAAGAAAACACGCACAATCATCATCTTTTAAAAGCTGATTCTGCATTTTAATAAATGTCTTGCCAGCAGACGCAGAGTTCATAGTGTTATGCTTGTTTTTCATTTCTACATAAACTGTATGAACAACGCTGCCGTCAGGTAAGAATATCCCTTCGGGATTTTCGTATATTACATCCCAGCCGCCTTCTTTCCCGTTGTCAGGCACACGGCATTTGTCTATGTAGTTGAAGATACGCTGATGAAAATATCCGATGTCATTATTGTTGGATTTATCTCTCTGTCTGAAAATCTCATTGCTAACGATTTCTTCCCAAGAGGCTTGATAAACAGTCTTATCGAAAATCAGCTTGATAGGGTCTATGATATTCTTGTTGAAACGCTTCAAATCAAATGATTCGAGCTTTTCACCGTACTTTTCAATAGTTGCTTTAACGTGATTCGTAAAATCTTCTTCACTTATAAATGTTAATGTCCACATTATACTTCCTCCAATGCGTCTTTGATTTTAAGAGCAATTTCATAGGCTAAATTAACCGGGACTGCGTTACCTACCTGTTTATACTGCTGTCCGACACTACCACAAAACTGCCAATCATCAGGGAAACTTTGACAGCGAGCGTTCTCTCTGATTGTAAACGGGCGAGCTTCAATCGGGTGACATCTATCTGTCTGTTTCTGGCTAGGTGATGTTAAAACAGCCAAGGAAGGTTCGTCCAGACTTAATCTACGTAATATACCTGTTCGACCGCCCTCCATATACCAGCAGCTTTTCATATATTCCTTTGCAATATCTTCAGGAATATCTCTCCAATAACCACCGGGTGGAACAAGCTCAAAAATCTTTCTCTTGTATTCAGAATAAGGAGAACCCTCGCTCTTGGGACAATCAAGAAGAATATCCCTTAACACAGGCTTATATTCGTGAGGTGCAGGAAATTCAAAGGAAATCTTATCTGTAAGATCTTTTCTGATACCAATAGTAATAAGACGCTCTCTCTTTTGAGCAACTCCATAATCCCAAGCGTTCAATACCTGTTTTTGAATTATGTATCCTGTACTTTCAAAAATATCAACTATAGTCTTGTATGTTCTGCCTCTGTCGTGAGTTAATAAGCCTTTTACATTCTCAAACAAGAACATCCTAGGTTGTAACTGCTCTAAAAATTTTGCGTAATGGTAAAACAGAGTTCCTCGGGCATCCTCCAAACCTAATCTTTTTCCCGCATAAGAGAACGATTGACAGGGCGCTCCACCAGAGAGCAAATCAAGTTCGCCGCTTTCCAAACCGAAATAAGCCTTGAGGTCTAGACAGGTGAGTTTTGATATATCCTCGTTAATAACTCTCCATTCTGGCCTGTTGGTTCTTAATGTATCAGAGGCATCTTTATCTATTTCAACAAGACCGAGTGTATTGAAACCAGCTTTCTCAATACCAAGAGCCAGACCTCCTGCACCAGCAAAAAGCTCAATAGATGTGAATTTTCTTTTTTGGGGCTCACTCTCAATTTCTGTATTGATATCAAGAATATCTCCGATATTGCAATCAAGTGCAATACATATCTTTTCAATGCTGTCAAAGGAAATAGCCTCATTTTTACCCATACGAGCCATAACATTAAAACTAATACCCGCAGCTTCTTTTAAATCAGTTTTATTCATATTCTTATCTATTAATAGTTTCCAAAGCTTGTTGTATGTTACTGCCAAGTAATCTACTCCCTTCGAAATAATGTGCTTCATTCTATGGTTTATCTGAATTATATCACATTCCAAGAGAAAAGTCAAGAAATCTCACGATGTCGTTAGATTTTCTTTAAGTAAATCAAGGCGATATTAAATACCGCCTTGACAATAGTAGTTTACCTATGCAGCGTATGCGTTCTCGGCTTCAAAAACTCCTGCAACTGCTTTGTGAGATTAAGCTTTTCAATGAAATCAAGCACCTTATGATACTTATTCTTCCACTCGCTGATTTCCTTTTGCAGTGAAGCAATCGTCAGCTTCTCCCTGACGGATTTCAACGAGCCGTTCTCCTGTTTCAGAGCAGCGTTTTCCTTTTCAAGTTTGATATTTTGCTCTGTAAGTTCTTCCTTCTCGCTTTTCAGAGTTGCAATTTTGCCGTTCAGTTCCTTTTCCTTACTCTCCACCGCAATCTGCTTTTTGGCAAGGTCGGTAAGCTTATTGAAATCATCAGGAGCAATGGAAATATTACCGCCGAACATTGTTTTCTTAACCTGAATATCGTCAATATCCTTGATTTTGCTTGCTTTCTTTGCCGCTGTTGCAAGGAGAGCTGTATTCTCTGCAAGAGTGGCTTCCTTTTCTGCAATATCCTCATCAAGCTGACCGACAGCCTCTTTCTTCTCCTGATACTCGATGTCAAGTTTGTCAATCGTGTCCTCGACCTCATTAAGCAACTCTTGACAGTGTTGTAACTGCTTGTCCGTACACTCAATTTTATTTTCAAGTACGGCAACCTCACGGTTGCGCTGTTGCTTTTTGAAATCCAGCACGGATAAATGCTCATTGTGCGTGCCAAGTTGTTCCCACTCGATATTTCGGGAACGCATAAGCTGTGCAAGAACTTCCTTTTCGCTGTCAATCCACAGTTTGCAGGCGGTATTGAACTTGCCCTCGCCTTTGAAGCCTTGCTGTTCCAGAGCCTTTGTCAGTGATACTCTTGTGGAAAGACCTCGCTTCTGTTCCGTTGCAAAGGGAACGAAGTCCATATGAATATGCGGCGTTGCCTCATCAAGATGAATGACCGCATTGAACACACGCAGGTGCGGATTTCGTGCCTGAAAGCTCTCGGCAAACTCCCGAAGAAGCTTGGTTGCAACCTTGCCTATATCAGAGCCACAGGACGTATCATCCTGACTGCCGATTTGGAAAATGACTTCGTGATACTCTTGTTCTTGTCGGCTGTGGCGGATATGCTCGTGATAGTCCTTGATAATCCTGTCCTTGCGTTTTTGTTTGGCGTTGTATTCGGTGAGAGCCTTGTCGAACAGCTCGTGATAGACCTGCCCGATGTCATCTTTGATAATGGTGATGTTATCTTTTGTTCTGGTCGGGTCAACATTTTCACACAGAAACTCACGGTTATTGTGAGGCAGGCTGTGCTTCTTACTGATACGACCGCTGATTGTTCTTTTTTCGATAAGCAATTCTCCTTTCTGAACAAGCTTGCTTTTTGCCTTTGTTACTTTCTGCGAAAGTAACGCAATGATACTTTTGACATCCGCTTTGGCTTCTATCAAAAGTATCATTGCGCCAGACGTTCCCTCTGGACTCCCTTTGCGTGACGGCTGGTGACGGTTGTGACGGTTATTTACACACCGCCACCGCTATCATAAAAACCGTCACAGCTGTCACGAACTGTCACGGACAGCCGATTGAAAGTGCAGTTCAATCCTGCGTCCGTCGTGAGTACGGCTGCTTTTGTAAACAATGCCGTACTCGTTGAAAAGCCGACTTGCGTTGACATTCAGTTTTTTCGTGATTGTATTCACGGGAATATCCGTCTCGATTTTCTCGGTAAGCTCCGTTGCTGTTCCGACCCAATCAGGATTATCCGCTGTGATAAACTTCGCCACCGCTTCCAGTATCGGCTCAGGCGGTTCTTTCCATAACTCCGTTTCAATACGCTCCAGCTCCCAAGAAAGCTTCTCTGGGTTACGCACAAGGTGTAGCTTCTGGTCTTGCTGGTCACGCCCTGAAATTTCAAGCGTTGCAGAATTTTCTGTGCGCTTTTCTTTTTGCAGAAGAAATGCTCCGTCTGCCGCACCGAGCAGACCGTTCGTTCCCGAAATCATATCAAAGGAATCGTCCGCTTTCTGCTTGCGTGTGTGATGAACAATCAGCATACAGATACCTCGGCTGTCGGAAAACTGTTTCAGCCTTGCAATAACCTGATAATCGTTGCTGTAACTGCACTCGTTGCTTGCCTCACGGACTTTCTGCAAAGTGTCTATGATGATAAGCCTTGTTTCGGGGTATTCGTGTAGAAATCCCTCCAACTGCTTTTCGAGTCCACCGTCAACGGTATTTGCCATAACAGCGAAGCGAAGATTATCAATACTCTCCGTTCCGAACATTCGGTAGGAACGCTTCTGAATTCTTTCGTAGTTATCTTCAAGAGCAAGATACAGCACATTGCTTTTATGAACAGTGTAATTCCAAAGAGGCTCACCCTTGCTGACGTGATAGGCAAGCTGTGACATAAGAAAACTCTTGCCAATCTTTGGCGCACCAACGAAAAGATACACGCCCGGATAGAGCAAACCGTCAATAATTGGCGGTCTGCTCTGGAACACGGTTTCGTAAAGCTCGTTCATCGAAACGGTTTTCAGATAGTAAGGATTCATCATCTGCTGAAAAAAGTCATCAGGGGTATTGAAATCCTCGTTGATTTCTGGTATAATACTTGTAGATTGATTTTGAGATGACTGCTCCGCACCTGCGCCAACAGGTGCAACGGGAGTGGCCATTTCTTCTTTTATGGTCATTCGCATTCTCCTTTCAAGCCATAGAGTGTGATGTTGATGAGCCGTATTGTTTCGAGAAGTTCAGTGTCGATTTTCGTACCGTTATCAATACGTTTAAGCTCTGACAGCACCATTTCAAGATTGATTTTCAGTTGCTTGTAAACTCTCGGATTGCCCTGAACGACAATGTCACGGTTCATACATTTGCGATAGCAGTATTCCTGCTTTGGAAGTCCCGATAAAGCAACGGCACGGTTAAGCTCCTCAAATTCTTCGGGCGATACTCTGAAACCTACGGTTATGCTTCTGAATCGGTTGTATTTGTCTACATTTTTAGCTGACATTTTCATCATTCCTTTCAAATTCAAGCTTTTCAGCCATTTCTTTTTGCTTTGACGGAAACAGGTGAGCATATCGGTATGTGATTTCGATACTCTCGTGTCCGACTCTGTCTGCGATAGCAACAGCAGAGAAGCCCATTTCAATCAAGAGGGAAACGTGCGAGTGGCGCAGGTCGTGGATACGAATACGCTTTACACCCGTTTCCTTTGCACCTCTGTCCATTTCACGATGAAGATAATTTTTCGTGATAGGGAAAATACGCTCATCAGGAGATATATCATACAGCATATCAATATATTCCTTGATTTCATCACAGAGGAACGGCGGCATTTTCACAGTGCGGTTGCTTTTCTTGGTCTTGGGCGAGGTAATCACATCCTCTCCGTGCAGTCGCTGATAGGACTTGCTGACCGTCACTGTCTGTTTCTCGAAATCAAAGTCCGAGGGAGTCAGGGCAAGAAGCTCACCCATTCGCAGACCGCACCAATACAGCACCTCAAACGCATAATATGAAACAGGCTTATCCATCATAGCTTCGGAAAATCTGAGATATTCGTCCTTTGTCCAGAATAACATTTCCTTGCGCTGTTCTGTTCCCATATTACCAGCCTTACAAGCTGGATTGCTCGTCAGTTCGTAAAATCTGACAGCGTGATTGAATATCGCTGAAAGCTGATTATGAAGCGTTTTCAGGTAAGTTGCCGAATATGGCTTGCCTTTTTCATCACGGAAGCGTATCATCTCATTCTGCCACGCAATAACATCTTTTGTCTGTATTTCATTTATTTTTCGCTTGCCAAAATACGGGAGTATCTTCGTATTAATGATATTTTCCTTTGTGAGCCACGTTGTTTCTTTCAGCCTTGATTTCATATCACGGGTGTAGATTTCAACAAAATCCTCGAACATCATTTCCATATCTGCCGAGGTTTGCAGCAGGAAGCTTCGTTCCCACATCTGTGCTTCTTTTTTAGTGGAAAAGCCACGCTTGCATTTCTGCTTGCGTTCGCCTTTCCAGTTGTCGTATCGCACCATTACATACCAAGTGCTGTTCTTATCGTCCTTATAAACCGACATTCGCATTCTCCTTTCCGTTCTGGGAGCCGTTATACAGTCTTTCGTAGAAATACTGTCTGTTGACTCGTCCCGAAATTGTGATGAAGCCTCTTTCTTCAAGCTCTTTGTTCAGCTTTTTGATGAGCTTGTAAGCGTATGGAACTGATACTTCAAGTTCCTGTGCAACTTCCGCTGCCTTAATGAATTTGTTGGTCATAGAAAACCACCTTTCGTAAATAATTTCAGATTTATACTAAACAAATCTGTTTAGCTTTGATTCTATTATACTAAACATATTTGCTTTTGTCAACCCTTTTTTGAAATTTTCTAAACTTTTTTGTTTAAATCCCCTTGACTATCCTAAACAAATATGCTAAAATGGAGAAAACAGGCATTTTGCGGATAGGAGAGTACTTATGGCTATCGGAGATAGAATCAAGAGAATACGCAATTTCAGAGGGCTTACACAAAAAGAATTCGGCAAGCTTATCGGCTTTGATGAAAAGACTGCCGATATTCGTGTGTCACAGTATGAATCGGGAACGAGAACACCCAAAGAGGAGCTGCTTCAGAAGATGGCAGAGGTACTCGATGTAAATTATCGTTCTCTGTATGAGCCTGCTTTGTATGCTATAGAGGATATAATGTATACACTATTTGAGCTTGACGAGCATTACACCACAATCGTCCACGATGTTCCTGATGAAGAATACCCCGAAAGCAATCATCTTGCTGTGCAGTTCAAATCCAATCTTCTTGACAGCTTTCTGAAAGAATGGCAGCAAAGAAAAAAAGACCTTGCCGATGGAGTCATCAGCAAGGCCGAATATACAGAATGGAAGCTTAACTGGCCTGCTACCGCAGACGACTGCGGCAAGCATAAGCCTACAAAGGAATGGAGAGATAACCCTCAAGCCACTTGTGACGAAGAATAACTGTACACAGCTTCCTGTTATCAATCTGTTATCAAAAGACAAAAGAAAATCCCGAAAACCCCTTCGTTGCGAGGTTTTCGGGATTGATTATTTTACTCCCACTCAATAGTAGCGCAGGGCTTTGGTGTCAGGTCATAGAGAACGCGGTTGACGTTTTCGACCTCAGAAGTAATGCGCGCAGTAATATGCTGGAGCAGAGCAAACGGAACATCCTCAACAGTTGCAGTCATGGCATCAGTTGTGTTGACTGCACGAATGATAACAGGATATGCGAAAGTACGCTTGCCATCTTTCACGCCAACGGAACAGAAATCCGGAACGGCAGTGAAATACTGCCAGACCTTGCCTTCGAGACCATTCTTAGCAAATTCTTCACGCAGAATGGCGTCGCTTTCGCGGACAGCCTCCAGACGGTCGCGAGTAATTGCGCCGAGGCAACGTACTCCGAGTCCGGGGCCGGGGAACGGCTGACGGAAGACCATGTTGTCCGGCAGACCGAGCGCCTTGCCGACGATGCGGACTTCGTCCTTAAACAGCAGCTTGACCGGCTCGACAAGCTCAAACTGCATATCCTCCGGCAGACCGCCAACATTATGGTGTGCCTTCACGCCATCGCTTTCGAGAATATCCGGGTAGATTGTACCCTGTGCGAGGAACTCAATGCCATCGAGCTTTCGTGCTTCCTCTTCAAATACGCGAATGAATTCTGCGCCGATGATTTTGCGCTTACGCTCTGGCTCTGCAACGTCTGCGAGCTTTTCGAGGAAACGGTCAACGGCGTCGACATAGACGAGATTGGCGTGCATCTGATTGCGGAACACTTCGACAACCTGTTCCGGTTCGCCTTTGCGCAGAAGTCCATGGTTGACATGAACACAGACAAGCTGTTGTCCGATTGCTTTAATCAGCAGTGCGGCGACAACAGAACTGTCTACTCCGCCAGACAGCGCTAGCAATACTTTTTTATCACCGATTTGGGCGCGCAGTGCTTTGATCTGCTCGTCGATAAAGGCATTTGCAAGCGCCTCTGTTGTGATTCTCACCATAGATTCAGGTCTGACATTGGAACTCATAACATAAAACCTCCGTTAATCTATAATCTGGTATTATTTATTATAGCACATATTGATCAAAAAAGCAATGGACAAATAAAATTAAAATATATACGCAGAATCCTCTTGTTGGTTGCAGATTTTTTTGTCTTTCCCATTGTGTTTTCAACAATAATGTGGTATAATAAAATGGAATATTCTTGAAACTCTGAAAGGAGGCGCACGGTTTGGTTGGGACGGTTATTCTCATAATTCTGTTTGTATTGTGCGTACTCCTGCTATTACCGGTTCGCGCCAAGGCTTCCTTGGGAGATGGAAAATGGGCATTTTCTGTTTATTATGTCTTTATTCGCGTATTTCATAAAGCGTCGCAGGAAAAGCCTGATCCGGAAATTCCCAAAAAGCCGGAAGATCTTCCAGAGGGGGAAGCGCCGCCGGATCCCAAGCCGGAACCGCAGTCAGCGCAGATGCCAAAACCAAAGCCGAATACACCTTTGAAAAGCAAGAATGGTATGGAAATGACCGCACTGGCAGAGGAATCCACAGAGCCGATTGATCCAGAGCTGCTTGCGGATACCATTGATACACCGGTGCTGAAATCGGAAAACCGAAAAAAAACAAAGTCGAAAAATAACAAAGCGCTTGAAGAACCCGAAATAAAGCCTGAACAGAAACCACGCGGTATTCGCGGCTTTATCGAGCGCGTCAAGCCGCATTCGCTTTCCGATGTGCTGGGACTGGTGCAGGACGGCTTTGCAGCGCTTACGCCTGCGCTGAAATTCCTGACAAAGCACATCCACTTCCGGCATATCCGGCTATATCTTGCAATCGGCACGGACGATCCAGCAAATACGGCAACGCTTTACGGCAAAATCTGCGCTGCGTCGTACAATCTGCTCGGCGCGATGCAGAGTTGGTTTGATGTGGAGGCGGATGAATTCCGGATCCTTGCAGATTTTTACAATTCCAAGGTGACATTTCGCGGTTCGTTGGAACTGCGTATTTCCCCGATGGCGGCAATCGTTCTCGTACTGATTCTCGGCGTAAAATTCCTCTGGCGGACAATATGCAGATTTCGTCGGGAGGATCGAGAGGCTGAGCGTCGGGAGCAAGAATCCGCGCCGCTATCTCAGACATAATATCTGCATTTGTATTACAGCATCTATCCGAAACGGCTTTGACCGTTCGGTGAAACATTTTTCAGGAGGAAACTACTATGAGCGAACGCAGTACAGATCATCCGGTGCAGGAAACCCTGCGCGTTACAATGGATGAAATCCGCAGTATGGTCGATGCCAATACCATTATCGGCAATCCGATTAACTGTGAAAACGGTACAACGGTCATTCCGATTTCCAAGGTCAGCTTCGGATTCGCGTCCGGCGGTTCCGATCTGCCGACAAAGGTTGCAAAGGATATGTTTGGCGGCGGCGGCGGCGCCGGCGTGACCATTACACCGGTTGCATTTCTTGTCATCATGCCAAACGATGTGAAGCTCATGCAGCTTTCGGTCAATGCATCGACGCCGAATGCGCTCATCAATATGGTACCGGATATCATGGATAAGGTGACAGGCTTCCTCGCCGGCAGACAGGCTAAGAACGAGGGTAAGAGCGAGGTTGTTTCCGAATGATTCTACGCTGGCGGATTATGCTGATTCCAGCGGCGCTGCTGCTCACGGGCTGCGGTGCGGACGCTGTCAAGGGGCTTTCGCGCGGCGGCACGGCGGAAACTGATAATTACCGCATAGCGATTCCGAATACGCTGTATCAGGCGGCAGAGCCGGATACAGTCCTCTGGGATTATACGTTTCTGGATCGCAGCGGTTATATGATTTCCGTTCAGGATTTTGATTTTGGATATGAACCAAAGGATTTTCTAGGCGAAGAATATGAAGCCAGTGAAGCGGAATTTGAGGCTGGTACACTTGGCAGCTATGATTACTGCGGTTGGACTGCGGCGGCGGATACAGACTGCGTGCTGAAATACGCAGCCGGCACGCAGGGCAGACTCCTCTTTGCGCAGGCGACTGTTCCGGCGAAGAAGGCAAATCGCGCGAAATCGCAGATATTCGATCTGCTGGAGCATATGGACTTCATCGGCAGACCACTCGGCGCAGGCAGTGCGTCCGCAGGCTTTGCGACGCTCGAATATCCTGAGACATGGGTGGTATCTTCAAAAAGCATTACGGGCGGCGTGATTCTGCATCCTGCCGTTAACAAGAACGGCGTGACAGTGAGCTTTGCCACGACAAATACACCGAAGGCTTCCGCACAGGCGCTTGCCGAGGAAAGTATCGAAATGACCAAAGAGCAGGTGCCGGATTTTTATTCGGAGACCGTTGTGGTCGCGCAAAAGCTCCTCGGCCACGATGCTTATATCGCAAGACTGCGTTACGGTGAGCCTGAGGATGAAGGCGGCTGCGTCATTCAGGATACTGCATATATCGAAGTGCCGCAGGGCGTCTGCATTGTCGCGATGAATTACGGCGATCCCGGTGCGGACGAATTTTTTGAGGCGCTCGATACCCTCACTCTGACTTTTAACGGAGATTAACATGGAAAAAATTAGAATTCAAAAAATACTTTCGGATGCCGGTTATTGTTCACGGCGAAAAGCAGAGGCGCTGATTTCTGCGGGCAAGGTGAAATGTAATGGACATCCGGTTACACTCGGAGATAAGGCGCGCCGGACAGACCTGATTACGGTCATGGGCGAGCAGATTTATATTCCGAAGAAAAGGGAATTTCGCTATATTATGCTGAATAAGCCGCGCGGCTACGTCACCACGCTTGCGGATGAGCAGGGCAGACGATGTGTGACCGATCTGCTGGAAGGCATTGATACGCGTGTGTATCCGGTCGGACGGCTCGATAGAAATTCGGAAGGACTGCTGCTGTTTACGAATGATGGCGCATTTGCGAACGGCATTATGCATCCTTCTCGTGAGGTGACCAAAACCTACCGGGTGACGGTTCGGCCTCCGGTTTCCGAGGAGCAGCTGACGCAGATGTCGGCTGGCGTTACGCTGGACGACGGATTCAAGACTGCGCCGGCAAATATTATTACGCAGGTGAAGGAACCGAACCGCGTTGTGCTGATGGTTACGATTCATGAGGGAAAAAAGCGCGAGGTTCGTCGGATGTGCGATGCGGTTGGATTGGAGGTTGCCCGTCTGCGCCGCGTTTCGATCGGACCGGTCAAGCTCGGTATGCTGAAACCCGGTGAATGGCGCGACCTGACTACCGAGGAACTGCGTGCGCTGCGTTCTGCAATCGGTAAGTAATTATATATGGAACAGAAATTGTATTTTGAGGTGATACCGGAATCGGTGCGGCGAAAGGACAATATGCTGTACGGCGTCTGCGGATACTGGCAGAATAAGCCTGTTGTATTCATGTATGACGGATCCTGTCAGGACATTGTCATTCCGGAAAGTCTGGAGCCGGTCTATCCGGCGATCGAGGACGCCGTGACGCGTTTTTTGCGGCAAACCGGCATGATGTGATGAATAAACAAAAAAGGGAAAGCAAATGCCTTCCCTTTCATGTCACATACTGTGGTTGTTCTGTTTGATTGCAGCGCGTGCCTTGGTGACAATGGTTTTGTCGTTTTCATAGGTCAGCATTTGCGTGGCGCGAACGATGTCTACCCAACGGATTTCTGCGATTTCCTCCTCCTGCGGCACAAAGACGGAGTTGCGTGCCAGCGCGAGAAAATAGACGACAATCTTCTGCGTATCCCGTTTGGGCGAATAGGAGACAGTCTCCCGAAATGTTTGATCTAAAATGACATCCAGTCCGGTTTCCTCTTTGATTTCGCGCCTTGCAGTTTCTAGCTCGGTCTCGTCACCCTCTACATGACCCTTTGGAAACGACCAGTGACCGCTGTTGATGTGTTTGATCAGCAGAATTTCGATATTTCCGTGAAATCGCCGATACACGATCGCGCCGCATGATTTTTCGTGCAGCATTCAAAAATTCCTTTCATTGGTTTTGCAATGGGTTATTGTTATTTATTATTATAGCACAAACTGACGGATTTGTAAACACCCTTTTGACAGAAATTTACATATTAAGAAAATATTGCGGTGCTTTTCGCCGTGCATATTTTTGATTCAGGAAAGGATTTGATTGATATGAACAAGAAAACAGCATTCAGCGCAGCGGATATTCTGCTGCCGAACAAGCAGAATATGTCCGAGGTATGGGCGGTTTGCGCCTGTGACCAGTATACCGGCGAGCCGGCTTATTGGGCCGAAACAGACCGGATCGTCGATGAAAAAGCCTCATCGCTCCGTCTGATTCTGCCGGAGGTCTATCTGGAAAAAGCGGACGTCATGGAGCGGATTGCAAAAATCCAGCAGTCGATGAAGGAGTATCTTTCTACGGGTGTATTTGCGGAATATAAGGACGCGATGGTTTATATCGAGCGCATACAGAGCGACGGCAAAATGCGTGCCGGTCTGATTGGCAAAATTGATCTGGAGCAATATGATTATAGCAAAGGCTCTGTCTCACCGGTGCGCGCAACAGAAGCAACGGTGCCGGAGCGTATTCCGCCTCGCGTCCGGATTCGCCGCGGCGCTGCGCTGGAACTGCCGCACATCATGATTTTGCTAGACGATACGAAGAAAACCGTCATTGAACCTTTGGAAACAGAAAAGGATAGCATGGAATTGCTCTATGATACGGAGCTGATGCAAGGCGGCGGCTCGATCAAGGGCTGGCTGGTTCCGCAGACGGCACAGAACCGTATTCTGGAGGCGCTGACTGCGCTTGGTATGGAATCCGGCGAGGAGAATCCGCTGGTTTATGCGATGGGCGACGGTAACCACTCCCTTGCGACCGCAAAGGCATATTATGAGGAGTGGAAAGCTGCAAATCCCGATGCGGATACCGAAAATGCGCCGATGCGCTATGCGCTTGTTGAGCTTGTCAATCTGCACAGCTCCGCGCTTGAATTTGAGGCGATTCATCGCATTCTCAATCAGATCGACACGGAAAAGCTGCTTGCCGACATGACCGCAGCGCTCGATCTGCGCACGGATGCGATTGCAGAACAAGCGTTTACGGTTCTTTGCGGCGATAAAAAGCAAGTATTTTACATTCACAAGCCAAGCTCGAATCTGACTGTTGGCAGCGTGCAGAGCTTTCTGGATAGCTGGCTCCGCGAAAACGGTGGAAAGATCGACTATATTCACGGTGCGGATGTTGTGGAGAGCCTTGCTGCGGAAGCAAATAGTCTTGGTATTTTGCTGCCTGATATGCAGAAATCCGAGTTGTTCCCGACCGTCATCAAGGATGGCGCACTTCCGCGCAAGACATTTTCTATGGGTCATGCTGCCGACAAGCGCTTCTATATGGAGGCGCGCCGGATTGTGGCAGAAATCTGAGAATTTTGTGAAAGCCGCATTTTGCTTGCAATTTGTGGAAAGATGTGCTATAATGGCATTGCGGTGCGTTTTGCCGGAAATACGGTGGACAATGTACCGCCTGCCTGTAACAGCATAAAACGAATCCGATAGGGCAGAAACAGTTCGCGTTTCTGCCCTGTTTTCGCATTGCGATCAGCAGAAGAATCCATTTGAGAGGGAGTATTCCGGATATGAAAATTCAGGCGATCCTGCGCGGCGGCGCTGCTTTTAACGCCGTATTTACCGCATTGTTCTTTGCTTCAACAGTATGCTGTGCTGAAGAAAGCAGCGTAGATACCGATTCTGAAGCGGAAATTCAGACCTATACCAGCGGCGACTACGTCTATTCTATTCTTATGCGTGCGTCAGATGAAACGAAAAAAGCGGCTCGTATCGAAAAATATACCGGCAACGAGACGGAGATTACGATTCCATCGGAGATTGACGATCTGGATGTCGTTTCTCTCGGCGACGGCGCATTTACCAGTATCGCCAATGCGACAAAGTTTATCATTCCAGAAACAGTCTCCGAATTGGGCGTATATACCTTTGTCGGTTGTCCGAACGTCATGGAGTATGTCGTTGCGGATGGCAACACTTATTTTGAGGCGAAGGACGGCGTGCTCTATGCGAATGACGGTCAAAGCCTGCTGCGATATCCGGTTGGTCAAAAGCCAACGGATTATACGATTCCGGACGGCGTGCTGAGAATTGGTCATGGAGCATTTGCGGAGTGCAGCTCGCTGACAGCGGTTACATTCCATGAAGATCTCGAATCTATCGGAAAAGCGGCATTCGCAGACTGTATCGGTTTGACGGAGATCGTCATTCCGGAGAAACTCATCGAGATTTCAGATTTTTGCTTTAATAGCTGTACGAATCTGAAATCTATTACATTGCCGACAAATTTGCAGAGAATCGGTTCGGCTGCATTTTCTGCAACGTCACTGAACACTGTGACGCTGCCGGACACGCTGAAGGAAATCGGTGAGCAGGCATTTATCTCTACTCCGATGAAGGAGATCACCATTCCGAGAAGCGTAACGACTATCGGCTATAATGCGGTCGGATGGGATGTGACGCGTGAAGGTCAATTATATTCCAAAGATGATTTTACTGTTTATGGCTATCGAGGCTCCACTGCGCAGGATTATACCGAAGGCTTTGAATTTGAAAATACGTTCAAATTTCAAGCGCTGGACGATGATTCCGCTATCGCTGCGAACAATAAACAGAACAATAGCGACGCAGAAAACGAAAAGGCGGAGCAAGGCAAAACCAGTATTGTGAAGATAGTGGGTATTTCTGTCTGCGGTGCAGCGATCCTTGGAATTCTTGCTGCCGCAGCGTTTTCTGGAAAAAAGAAGAAAAACGAATCGCAGGAAACCGGCGAATCAACTGAAAATACGGAATCAGAGGAGGAGACAACCGAAGATGAAACGTAATTGGAATAAGCGGCTGCTGTCATTTTTCTGCAGCCTGGTGATGCTTTCTGCCCTGAATGCAGGAATCTCTGTCGCTGCGGAGAACGAGGGCGCTGAAACCACTGCAGTCGACGCGGAAGCGCTTGCGGAAGAAGATTTGGCTGATGATGCGGATGCAGCCGCTGTGGACAGCGCTGACGAAGACGACGTCATTACCGATGAAAATACCTTTATCGTTGGACAGGTTGGCTATCGGAGACTCGAATCCGGCGGCGCAGCCGTCAGTTATGTCGATAAAACTGCGACCGAGGTGAAGATTCCGGCGGAAGCGGAGGGCGAAAAGATTGTTCGTATTGACGAGGGCGCATTCAGCCAGTGCGCAGCGCTCACATCCGTAACCATTCCCGATACCGTGACCGAAATCGCGGCAGGCGCATTTTATTACTGCCTAGCGTTGGAAACGCTCGAAATTCCGGATTCTGTAACCGATATCGGTATGTATGCCTTTGCAAATTGTTATGCGCTTAAAAGTATCACGCTGCCGGAGCATCTGAAAATCATTCCGGAAGCTGCCTTTTACTATGATATTGGTCTGGAAGAAATTGTCATTCCAGAGGAAGTTGAGAAAATTGACGCGCAGAGCTTTGTATATTGTTATTCTCTGAAAGAATTGCATATTCCGGCATCGGTTCAGGAGATCGCCGATCTTGCGATTGTTTCCTGTATCGGTATTGAATGCTTTACAGTCGATCCGGATAATCCGGCGTATACTGTAGACAGCAATGGTGCGCTGACATCGGCAAATGGCACGCGTCTGCTTGCCTATCCAGCCGGTTTGGAGGAGGAAACCTATACCGTTTCCAAGGATGTCAAAATCATTGCGCCATATGCGTTTTCCGGTTCGGTCAAGCTTAAAAGCATTGTCTTGCCGGATAACCTTACCGAACTGGGTGAAGGCGCGTTTTCGGAATGCCAGAATTTGACGGAAATTGTACTTCCACGTGGCATTACAACGATTCCGACAGGTCTTTTCGCCGGATGCGTCAAGCTGAGCAACTTTCAGCTCGCCAGCGGCGTCGCTTCGATTGGCGAGAGCGCGTTCTATAACTGCGAAGGCTTAACGGAACTTGCAATTCCGGATACGGTTACTACGATCGGCGCATGGGCGTTCTTCGGGTGTACCGGACTGCAATCGCTTCGGCTGCCGAATAGCGTTACGGAGATCGGTGATCATGCGATCGGCTTCCAGATGACTACATCCGGAGAAGACGGCGCGGCTGAGACGATCATTCAATCCGGTTTCCTGTTGGAAGGCGGTCCGGAATCCGAAGCGAAAAAGTATGCAGAAACAAATGGTGTGGCATTTAAGCAAATCGGTCTGAGTCAGAATGCCGTGCTGGGTATTGTGATCGGCGGAATGGTTCTGCTGCTTGCTGTTGTTCTGATTTTGCTGAAGAAACGCGGCAAAAAATCGGCGACCGAAGAGGCTGCGGCAGAAGTGAGCGTGCAGGAGCAGGTGAATGATCCGAACTATACCAGTATTCTTGATGATGACGACGATAGTGAGGATCCCTACGACAGAAGCTACGGTATTTCGACGGATGACGCAGAGGAATCCGCGGATTCGGATGCGTCAGCAGACTCTGAATAAGGAAACCGTTTTTCGATAAACGGAAAGGAGATCATGTATCATGCAGGCAGCGGAGACGCTCTATATGGTTATTCCCTGCTATAATGAAGAAGCGGTTCTGCGCGAAACCGCAAAGCGCCTTCAGGATAAGTATATGTATCTGCTGGAAAAAAAGATGATTTCCAGCGATAGCCGGATCGTATTTGTCAATGATGGCTCAAAGGATCGGACATGGGAGATTATCATAGAGCTTCATACGCAGGCGCCCTCGTTTTTCTCAGGTATCAATTTGGCGCATAATGCCGGACATCAGAATGCCGTTCTTGCAGGTTTGATGACGGTCAGGGAGCAGTGCGACATGGCAATCTCTATGGACGCTGATTTGCAAGATGATATCAATGCGATTGATGAAATGCTTGCAAAGTATTATGAGGGCAATCAGGTCGTTTATGGCGTGCGGAGCGCACGTGATACCGATACGTTTTTCAAGAAATGCACCGCCGAAGGGTTCTATAAGTTTATGGCGGCGATGGGCGCGGATGTGGTATATAATCATGCGGATTTTCGGTTAATGAGCCGGCGCGTTCTGCAGGAGCTTTCTAATTTCCGCGAGGTCAATCTTTTTCTGCGCGGCATGGTGCCGTTGATCGGCTTTCAGAGCTGCAATGTGTATTATGAACGTGCAGAGCGTTTTGCTGGCGAAAGCAAGTATCCGCTGAAAAAGATGCTTGCCTTTGCTATCAACGGTATTACGTCTTTCAGCAATAAGCCGCTTCGGATGATTACAACGATCGGCTTGCTGATGTTTGTGCTGAGCGCAGCGGCGTTTATCTGGGCGTTTATCGTGAAGCTGACAGGACATTCCGAACTAGGTTGGTCGAGCACCATGTGTTCCATCTGGCTGATCGGCGGATTGCAGCTGTTGGCGCTCGGCATTATCGGAGAATATATCGGGAAGATCTATGCGGAAGTGAAGCAGCGCCCACGTTATATTGTTGCGGACTATCTGAACGACGCAGAGACCTCCTCTCCGAAATCATAATTATCAAAGCACCGGATTGCTTCTGATGGGAGATATTCCCATGGGAGGCGGTCCGTTTTTTCGCTGCCCAAACAGGTATCAACGCAGTTCTCCGCAGTTTGACGTAAATTATTTAGAATCCAAGGGGCATTTTCTGCATTTTATTTCAGTTTTCCCCCTTGCTTTTTTTGGACGTATAGAGTATAATATATAGTGTATGATTATGCGAACTCGCGGCTGCTGCCGTGCAGTCCTGATTGGAGGAACAAAGTGGAAGAAAAAAAGCTGATTTCAGTCATTGTGCCATGCTATAACGAGCAGGAAGTCCTGCCGATGTTCTATAAAGAGATCACCAAGGTTTCTGCCGCCATGCAGGAGGATCATCCGGAACTGGAGTTTGAATACCTCTTTATTGATGATGGCTCCAAGGACCGCACGCTGCGTTCCCTACAGATTATGGCAAAATATGACAAGCGTGTGCGCTACATTTCATTTTCACGCAATTTCGGTAAGGAAGCAGGCATTTATGCCGGTCTTTCCAACGCCAAGGGCGATTATTGCGTGGTCATGGACGCCGATTTGCAGCATCCGCCGCAATTCCTGCCGGAAATGTATGAGGCGGTGGCGAGCGGCGAATACGATTGCGCAACAACGCGCAGAGTCAGTCGCGCCGGTGAATCCAAGATCCGTTCTTGGTTTGCGAGATTGTTCTACAAGATCATGAACCGTATTTCGCAGACCGATATCGTGGACGGTGCGCAGGATTTTCGTTTTATGTCCAGACAAATGGTTGATGCTGTGCTTTCTATGAGCGAATACAATCGTTTCTCTAAGGGTATTTTCGCATGGGTTGGTTTCCGCGTCAAATATCTGGAATACGAAAATGTGGAACGTGCAGCCGGAACGAGCGCATGGAGCTTCTGGGGGTTGTTCCGCTATTCGCTGGAAGGAATTATTGGATTTTCGACTGCGCCGCTGACTGCAACGGCGATCATCGGTTTTATCTCCTGCCTGATTGGTTTGATACTGCTGATCTTTACGGTTGTCAAGCGGCTTGCGTTTGGCGGTGATCCGCTGGGCTATCCGACAACGACCTGCTGTGTCGTGTTCTTCGGCGGTTTGCAGGTGTTCTGCACCGGCATTCTGGGCTTGTATCTCGGTAAGACCTATCTTGAGGTCAAGCATCGTCCTGTTTATTTGGTGCGTGAAACCGAAGAAAGCGAGAATAAGGCTTCGGACGCGCAGCAGGATGTGGCAGAGGATAACGATGCCAGTGCGGAGACTACTGAACAGCTCGAAAAAGCGCAGCGAATCAAGTCAGAAGCGGATGCGGAATTCGATGCCATTGTTGACGCAGCGTTTGCGGATAATGACGAATCTGAGGACGCCGATGAGTACGAGGATGACGACGAATACGAGGATGACGACGAATACGAGGATGACGACGAATACGAGGATGATGACGAGTACGAGGATGACGACGAATACGAGGATGACGACGAATACGAGGATGATGACGAGTACGAGGATGACGACGAGTACGAAGATGATGACGAATACGAGGATGATGACGAATACGAAGATGACGCTGAAAATGAGCAAGATGATGAGAACGATGTATCATCTGAGCGCGTGAAAGAGAAAAAGTTCGAGGTCAATATTGATTACGATAACCTTGACTATGATGATTACGACGAGGATGCGCCGGCGGAAGATACAGATTCCGGAGATGAAGATGACTATGATGACGCAGAGGAAGCATTTGACGACGCGCCGACCTTTACAGAACGCGCAGGTGAATTTTTTGCGTCGGTAAAGGAGAAGATTTCCGGACTGAAAAATTCTATGCTCGGAAAACTTCAGCCCGATCCAATTGCGGACGAAGAATTTTCTGAGCTTGCAGATACGCTTGACGAGGATTATGACGATGATATGCCGGACGATGCATTCGACGCAGAACAGGACGCAGATGACGAGGCAGATGCGCAGGAATATGATGATTTCGATGATGAGGAGGACGACAGCACTTATCAGGGGGCGCATTTCTAAGCGCGGAGTCAGCTCTGAACAATACGGAAAGGAATGCCGCCTATGAACAGCCGCACGAAACTGCTGATCTTTGCGCTGCTGGCTGCTGTACTATTTCTGAGTACCGCGATCATCAGCTTTCGTCTTGCTTCACCGGCAGGTGAGCAGCTGGAACAGGAAACACAGCCTGCCGAAAATAGAAACGCAGTCTCTCTGATTGAGGGTTCAGACGGTTTGTGGGGCGCTGTCAATGCTAACGGCAGAGTGCTGATTGAACCGATATGGGGATATTTGCGCATCATGAGCGACTCTGTTCTGATTGCGCGTCCCAGCGAGAGCAAGTCCGATCAGATCGGTTTGCTCCGGACAAATGGCGAGCAGCTTGTTCCGTTTATTTATCAGTCTATTGTGCCGGTTGCTGCTTCCAATTCCGATCTTTGGCTTGCCGCCTTTACGGAAAACAATAAGATATATTATCATCTGTATCATGCAGATGGCACACGATGGTCGGATAAAGCATGGGATTCCTATTCCTATGAGGAAGGGATGCTTACGCTTGAATCTGGTAAATGCCGTAGAAAAGGAAAACTGCACGATCAGCAGATCGAATGGACAGAATGGCATACCGCATATCCTGTCGGACTGCATATGCTGACGATGGATCTGGATGAGATCGAACTGAAGAATATGCCTTCTGCGGAAATACTTTCTGATATTGGTGAGACCGCCGCCGCCTATTTGCGGTATCTCTTTGTGACAAAGCAGCAACCGGACGATACGTTGTTGTCTCCGGAAAACAGTCATGAAATTTGCGTTGGTTCCCGCTATGAATCCTGTCGGCTTGTTTCCGCGGATATCAGCCGGATCAAGACGCTTGAAACGGAAGGCTTGCCTTCTTATCTGGTGCAAATTCAGGTGAAATATCAGATCATGGACAGTAAGAACGATCTCTTGGAAAAGCCGTTCTATGAAGATCGAAAGCTGCAGGAAAAATATCAGAATCAGGGCGGTATCCTTGAGACTGTTCAAACATCTATGCTGCTGACGCTTACACGCAACGCATCCGGTGCATTAACGTATTCCGGATTTCGCGATTCGCAGATGTATGCGACTGGCATCGCCTAATACAAAAATATATTTTATCCTCTGAAAGGAGTAATTTTTATATGAAAAAGGTTGCAGTTATCATGGGCAGCGACAGTGATTTTCCTGTCGTGAAGGGCGCACTCACGGAGCTGAAAAGTTTCGGTGTTCCGTTTGAGGCGCACGTCATGAGTGCCCACAGGACCCCTGCACTTGCTGCGGATTTCGCTGAAAATGCGGAGAAAAACGGGTTCGGTGTGATGATTTGTGCGGCGGGCATGGCGGCGCATCTTGCCGGTGTAATCGCCGGACATACCACGTTGCCGGTGATCGGTATTCCCTGCAAGGGCGCGCAGCTTGACGGTCTGGACGCGCTGCTTGCAACGGTCATGATGCCTTCGGGTATTCCGGTTGCAACGGTCGCAGTGGACGGCGCAAAGAATGCGGCGATTCTCGCGGTGCAGATGCTCGCGCTCTCCGATGAAGATCTTGCAGCACAGCTCAAAGCGCGCAAGGCGGAGATGATCGCAGGCGTGCAGATGAAAGACGCAGCGCTGCAAGAGAAAATCGCGGAGCTGTAAGATTAGAAAGGCTAGAGCGTACTATGAATTTCACAGATGCGGTGAAGGATTTCTTCGATCCGAAAGAACAAGATCTGTCAGATGAAAAAGGACGCTTTGTGCTGACAAGCCGACAAGCGCTCGGCGGCATGATGCTCTATACGATCACAGATCGAGAAACCGGCGTCAGTTATCTGACAAAATCGGGCATTGACTGTCCGCTGACTCCGCTGCTGGATGCAGACGGAACGCCGCTGATTGCGCGGAAAATAACAGTTAAGCAATGCGGATAATCCGCAAATACATATGTGAACCAATATTTAGGAGGAACATAAAATGGCAAATGTAACAAAAGGCGAGCAGCTCTATGAGGGCAAGGCAAAAAAGGTTTTTTTAACCAGCGATCCTGATCTCGTGATTGTCGATTATAAGGACGACGCGACCGCAGGCGACGGCGCCAAAAAAGGTACGATCAAGGGCAAGGGCGTTATCAATAACCAGATGACAAACGTTATGTTCCAGATGCTCGAAAAGGAAGGCGTTCCAACGCATTTCGTCGAAGAGCTTTCCGAGCGCGAAACGCTGGTCAAGAAGGTTTCGATTGTTCCGCTGGAGGTGATTGTCCGCAATGTTGCAGCTGGCAGCTTCTCCAAAAGAATGGGCGTTGAGGAAGGCAGAAAACTGTTGACGCCAATTCTCGAATTCAGCTATAAAAACGATGATTTGCATGATCCGTTCATCAATGATTACTATGCACTGGCACTCGGTCTGGCAACACAGGAGGAAATCGACACAATTACAAAATATGCGTTCAAGGTTAACGCATTTATGGTCGATTTCTTTAAGAAGCTGAATATTGATCTGATCGACTTCAAAATCGAATTCGGAAGATTCAAAGATCAGATTGTACTTGCGGATGAGATTTCGCCGGATACCTGCCGCTTCTGGGATTCCACAACGCATGAAAAGCTCGACAAAGACCGTTTCCGCAGAGATATGGGCGGCGTAGAGGAAGCGTATCAGGAGATCATGAAACGCCTCAAGGAAAACGCATAAGCAGAAGCGCTGCTGATATGCAGCAGCGTGGCTGATTTCCTGTTTCGCACAGGGACAGGATAGCACTTTTTAGCAATCGGAGGAAGTTTATGGGCGGTATATTCGGCGCGGTGTCCAAAACGGACATTACGGCTGACCTGTTCTTCGGAATAGATTACCACACACATCTTGGCGCACGCAGAGGCGGTATGGCGATCTATGCGCCCGAAACCGGCTTTCAGCGCGCCATTCACAATATCGAAAATGCACCGTTTCGGACAAAGTTCGGTGACGATATGGATACTATGCATGGCAATATGGGCATTGGCTGTATCAGTGATACCGATCCGCAGCCGGTGATGGTGCGCTCCCATCTGGGAAGCTATGCGCTTACAACCGTCGGCAGAATCAACAATGCAGAGGAGCTTGTTGAAGATATCATTTCTAAGGGCGGTCACTTTAGTGAGCAGAGTGGCGGTCAGCTCAACCAAACTGAGTTGGTTGCGTCGCTCATCAATCAGTGCGATACGATAGCGGAAGGCATCCGCTATGCACAAAAGCAGATCAGCGGCTCTATGACGCTGCTGCTTATGACCAAGGACGGGCTTTATGCCGCACGCGATTATCTCGGCAGAACTCCGTTGATTCTCGGTCATAAGGAGGGCGCGTACTGCGCAGCATTCGAGTCTTTTTCTTATATGAATCTCGGATATCGCTATGACCGCGATCTGGGTCCGGGCGAGGTTGTCTTTTTGACGCCCGATTCTTGCGAGACGCTCAAAGAGCCGAATAAAAAAATGAAGATTTGCGCATTTTTGTGGCTGTATTACGGCTATACAACTTCGTGCTATGAGGGCGTGAATGTCGAAATTATGCGCAATAACTGCGGTGCGCTGCTCGCAAGACGCGATAAAGGTATAGATGTCGATTACGTTGCCGGCGTGCCGGAATCCGGCAATGGTCATGCGATTGGCTATGCAAATGAAAGCGGCATTCAGTTTGCGCGCCCCTTTATCAAATATACCCCGACATGGGTTCGCAGCTTTACGCCGGCAAAACAGTCGATCCGCGATATGACGGCGCATATGAAGCTGATTCCGGTTGAGCAGCTCATTCGCGGAAAAAAGCTGCTGTTTCTCGATGATTCCGTTGTGCGAGGTACGCAGATGCGCAATACGGTGGATTTCCTTTATAACAACGGTGCCAAAGAGGTGCATATCCGCTCAGCCTCGCCGCCTTCCATGTTCGGATGCAAGTATCTGAATTTCTCACCGAGCAAATCTGATATGGATCTGATTGCACGGCAGGTTGTCCGCGATTTTGACGGAGATGATCGCTATCTCAAGGAATACTGCACCGATAATACCGAACGCTATCACGCAATGGTCGAGCAGATCGCACGCAGACTGAATTTCACCTCGTTGAAATATCATTTGTTGGCGGATGTCAAAACGGCGGTTGGGATTGATCCGAATTCTTTGTGTACGTATTGCTTTACCGGAGAAGAATAATCAACATTCCATAGGAAGACACACTGCTCTGTTTTCAAGGGAAATACGCAATCAGATCAGCGTCAATACACATAGTAGCATCTGCATCCGCGGCGAAAAGGTGTTTATATTGATCCAATCAACATCGCGAACGCGCCGCATGATGCAGACCTGATTCTCATTACGCATCCGCATTTTGATCACTTTTCCCCGAAGGATATCAAAAAGCTGTTGAAGGCTGATACCGTCATTGCAGCGCCGAAAAGTATCGCGAAGCTTGTAAAGCTGTGTGCCGGTAAGGCACCGGTCGCTGTTCTGCCCGCACAGAATCTGACGCTCTGCGGTATTTCGGTGGAAACGATCGCCGCTTATAATAAGGGCAAGTTCGCGCATATGAAAATGATGAACTGGGTTGGCTATGTGCTGACGCTTGGTGAAACGCGTATTTATATTACCGGCGATACGGATGTTACGCCGGAAAGCAGTGCTGTTCCATGCGATATTCTGATGCTGCCGATCAGCGGCGGAATGTATACGATGAATGCAAGGCAGGCGGCAGAGATGACCAATCAGATTCAGCCGCATACCGTCATTCCGGTTCATTATGGCGCGCTGCTTGGCGGCAAAAATGCACCGGAAGAATTCCGTGCGGGAGTGGCTGCCGGTATTGAAACCGATATCTGCGATACGGTATATAATCGTCTGATGATCAGACAGTATTTACTTTTGATTCCGCTCGCGTTGCTCTGCTGTATTCTCGGATATGGTATCAGTCTCTTTATGTGAATTTGACCAATCAGGGGCAGCTTTGCCCGTATAGTAAGGAGTTTTTTGAATGGCAAACGAAAAAAATAGTTTTTCTGAGAGCTATGCAAAAGCTGGCGTAGATGTTACCGCTGGCTACAAGGCTGTTGAATTGATGAAAAAGCACGTTGCAAGAACCCAAACAGCTGGCGCGATCGACAGCATCGGCGGTTTTGGCGGTCTGTTCCTACCCGATCTGAAGGGAATGGAAGAGCCGGTTCTGGTTTCCGGTACGGACGGCGTTGGTACAAAGCTCAAAATCGCAATGCTGCTGAATCAGCATAATACAATCGGTATTGACTGCGTGGCAATGTGCGTCAACGACGTGATCTGCTGCGGCGCAAAACCGTTGTTCTTCCTCGATTATATCGCCTGCGGCAAGAACTATCCTGAAAAAATAGCAACCATCGTGGAAGGCGTTGCAGAGGGTTGTGTGCAGGCTGGCTGCGCGCTGATCGGCGGCGAAACTGCAGAGCATCCCGGAATGATGCCCGATGACGACTATGATCTCGCTGGCTTTACTGTCGGCGTTGTGGATCGTAAAAAGCTCCTCAAGCCCGATTCGCAAAAAGCAGGCGACGTTCTGATTGCGATTGCTTCGAGTGGTGTGCATTCCAACGGCTTCTCGCTGGTGCGAAAGGTTTTTACGGTCAATGAGCAGAATCTTGCGCGTCGCTTTGCCGAGAACGGTACGACGCTCGGTGAATGCCTGCTGACGCCAACCAGAATCTATGTGAAGCCGGTACTTTCGCTGCTGGAGCAGGTCAATGTCAAGGCGATTTCCCATATCACGGGCGGCGGATTCTATGAGAATATTCCGCGTAGTCTGCCGGACGGCATTACTGCACGGATTCCGCGCAGCAATGTGCAGATTCTCCCGATTTTCGATCTGATTGCACGTACCGGTAATATTCCGGAGCGTGATATGTTCAATACCTTTAATATGGGCGTCGGCATGATCGTATCCGTTGCGGCGGAGGACGTCGACAAAACCATTTCGATTCTGGAAGCAGCCGGTGAACACGCGTATGTACTCGGTGAGTTGATTGAAAGCGATCAGGGCGTTATTATCGAATAAGTTCTTGATTGCAAACGGCTTGATGTTGCCGGATACGGTGATGAGCCGTGGAATCGTGAGTAATTTGTCATAACGGAGGTGCCATATGGCACACAAAAAAATAGTTGTTCTGGTGTCCGGCGGCGGCACCAATTTGCAGGCATTGATTGATGCGCAGGGCCGCGGCGAACTCGGCGGCGGAGAGATTACCTGCGTCATCAGTTCAAAAGCCGGCGTATTTGCGCTGGAGCGAGCCGAAAAAGCAAATATTTCAACGCGCGTAATTGCACGGAAGGATTATCCGGATACCGCAGCCTACAGCGCTGCAATGCTCGACGCATTTCGCGAGGAACAGGCGGATCTGATTGTACAGGCAGGCTTCATGACCATTCTTGACGAAACCATTTGCCGCGCATATCCGAATCAGATGATGAACGTACATCCTGCACTGATTCCGAGCTTCTGCGGCAAGGGATATTATGGGCTTCATGTTCATGAGGCGGCGCTGAAAAAGGGCGTCAAGGTCACAGGCGCAACCGTGCATTTTGTAACGGAGATCTGTGACGGCGGTCCGATCATTTTGCAAAAGGCTGTTGCAATTGAGCAGGGCGATACGCCCGAAATACTGCAAAAACGCGTTATGGAACAGGCGGAATGGCATATTCTGCCGGAGGCGGTCCGGCTGTTCTGCGAGGACAAGCTCTCCGTTAAGGACGATATTGTTTCGATCGCACAATAAAAGCTGCTTATACGCCTTTCATGCAAAGACACTGTCAATAATTATGGATTCAGGAGGAAATCATTATGGCTATGATATCACTTGCACAGGAATTGCAGAACAACAGTTATCCGGGCAGAGGCATCATCCTTGGACGCTCGGCAGATGGAAAGCACGCTGTTGCTGCATATTTCATTATGGGAAGAAGTGAGAATTCTCGCAACCGCATTTTTGTTCCGGATGGAGAAGGACTCAAGACACAGGCATATGACGAATCCAAATGTACCGATCCTTCGCTGATTATCTATGCGCCGGTACGCGTACTTGGCAACAAGACAATCGTTACCAACGGCGATCAGACCGATACCATCTACGACGCGCTCGATCATCAGTTTACCTTTGAGCAGGGACTCCGCGCACGTAAGTTCGAGCCGGATGCCCCAAATTATACGCCTCGTATTTCCGGTATCATCCGCTGCGAAAAGGGCGGCTTCAATTATGCGCTTTCAATTCTCAAGAGCGCAGAGGGCAATCCCGATTCCTGTCAGCGCTTTACCTATACCTATGAAAATCCGCTTGTCGGTCAGGGCCATTTCATCCACACCTATGTCGGCGACGGCAATCCGCTGCCAAGCTTTACCGGCGAGCCGAAGCTGGTTTCGATTCCCGATGATATCGACGAATTTACGAAGCTTCTTTGGGATAATCTGAATCCGGATAACAAAATTTCTCTGTTCGTCCGTTATATCAATCCGGAGAATCAGAGCACGGATACCAGAATCCTCAATCGCTATTCCAACTAATTCGATGTGCTGAATGATATTTGTATGCGGCGAAGCCGCCGGAAAGGAATTCAATCATGGAAAATGAACGTCTTTTGAAATACGGATGCAATCCGAACCAGAAGCCTGCACGAATTTATATGAATGACGGCAGTGCGCTCCCGATCACGGTGCTTTCAGGTAATCCGGGCTATATCAATCTGCTGGACGCCTTCAACGGCTGGCAGCTTGTCCGCGAATTGAAGGCTGCGACCGGTATGCCGGCTGCTACCTCATTCAAACACGTTTCTCCGGCAGGCGCCGCAATCGGCAGACCGCTTTCTGATACGCTGAAGAAAATCTATTTTGTCGATGATCTGGGTGAGCTTTCTCCGCTCGCCTGCGCCTATGCAAGAGCGAGAGGCGCGGATAGAATGTCCAGCTTCGGCGATTGGATTTCGCTTTCTGATGAGTGTGACGCGATTACGGCAACGCTGATTGCACGCGAAGTCTCTGACGGTATCATTGCGCCGGGTTATTCTGAGGAAGCGCTTGCGATTCTCAAAACCAAGCGCAAGGGCAATTATAATATCGTGCAGATTGACCCGAATTATGAGCCGCCGAAGGTCGAGCATAAGGAAGTGTTCGGCGTGACCTTTGAGCAGGGTAGAAACGATCTTGCAATCAACGAAGAAACCATGCTTTCCAATCTTGTTACCGCAAATAAGGAGATTCCGGATGATAAGAAATTTGATCTCATCATCTCGCTCATTACCCTGAAATATACGCAGTCAAACTCTGTTTGCTATGTGAAGGATGGTCAGGCAATCGGTATTGGCGCGGGTCAGCAGTCTAGAATTCACTGCACCAGACTTGCCGGTACAAAGGCGGATAACTGGTGGCTTAGACAGGCACCGCAGGTTCTGAATCTGCCGTTCCGCGATGACATCAAGCGCCCCGACCGCGACAATGCGATCGACCTCTATATCGGTGAGGATTATATGGATATTCTCGCTGATGGCGAATGGGAGCGCGTATTTACCGAAAAACCGCCTGTATTTACAAAAGAGGAGCGTCAGGCGTGGATTGCTCAGAATACCGATGTCTGCCTCGGCTCGGACGCATTCTTCCCGTTCCCGGATAACATCGACCGTGCATATAAGAGCGGCGTCAAGTATATCGTTGAGCCGGGCGGCTCGATTCGTGATGATATTGTAATCGAGCAGTGCGATAAATATGGCATCGCGATGGCGTTCTGCGGACTGAGACTGTTCCATCACTAAGCGATTTATCATGCGGCTTCGCCTCCCTGCCGGAAAACCTGATTTTTCTGGCGGGGGTGCGGCGGCGCGTTTTCTCACGATACACCATTCGGTGCAGGTGCAGATTCAGACAGCAGGAGGACCTGGCAATGACCGTATACTTGATGCGTCACGGTGAGCCAACCTACCGTGACACAACGGCGCTTGGACTGCCGGGCATGGGCGCAGAGCTTGGACAGCTTAAGCCCGATGGCATCCGGCAGGCGGAGGAAGCCGCAATGGATAGCCGTATTCAGGATGTCGATCTGATCGTTGCCTCCCCATATCCGCGCGCGCTGCAAACGGCGGCGATTGTCTCGCGGCAAATTGACAGCCCGATTGATGTTGCGGTCGGTATTTTTGAGTGGCTGCCGCGCATAGACTATTCTGCGCCCTCGCATACCGAAATCAAGGAAGCTTGGGATGAATACAAGGCAAACGGCGGCGTCCATAAACCGGAGGACAAATATCCATACTGGGAAACTCATGCGCAGATGCGTAAACGTGCTCTGACAGCGATCAAACCGTATCTGGAGCGCGATGATATCCATAAGCTGCTGATTGTCTGTCACGGCGGCATTATGCGCGCACTGATGAATCAGCCCTCGCTGAAAAAGATTCACTTCTGCGAAATCCGTGAGCTGACGCCGGAGATGCTGGCGGATTCCCTGTGACGGCAGAAACGAATCCCGATAAAAACCGAAAGGAATTCAAAAAGATGAAAGTATTAGTAGTCGGCGGCGGAGGCAGAGAGCACGCCATTATCATGAAGCTCAGTGAATCTCCGCTTGTCACCGCGCTCTACTGCGCACCGGGTAACGGCGGCATTGCAAAATATGCCGAGTGCTTTCCGGTAAAAGCCACCGATCTTGACGGTATGCTGGCGCTTGCCCAAAAGCTTGCTGTGGATTGGGTTTTTGTTGCGCCGGATGATCCGCTTGTGCTCGGTATGGCTGATTTGATGCGCGAAAACGGCTTCAAGGTATTCGGACCGTCTAAGGCTGCCGCAATCATTGAGGGCAGCAAGGTGTTCTCGAAAAACCTCATGAAGAAATACGGCATCCCGACCGCAAAATATGAGGTCTTTCAGGAAGCGGAAGCCGCGATTCAATATATCAAGGCGCAGGATACGTATCCGACCGTTGTAAAGGCGGATGGTCTTGCACTCGGAAAGGGCGTTATCATCGCGCAGACTGAACAGGAAGCAATCAATGCGGTTCGCTCGATTATGGAAGATAAAATTTTCGGTGAAAGCGGCTCGCAGCTTGTAGTTGAAGAATTCCTGACCGGGCCGGAGGTATCTGTGCTGGCATTTACGGACGGCGAGAGCGTTGCACCGATGATTTCTTCGATGGATCATAAGCGCGCGCTGGACGGCGACCGCGGCAAGAATACAGGCGGTATGGGTACGGTTTCTCCGAATCCTTATTATACTAAGGAGATCGCAGAGCAGTGTATGCGTGAGATTTTCCTGCCGACTATGCACGCGATGAACGGCGAAAACAGAACCTTCCGCGGATGCCTCTACTTTGGTCTGATGCTGACGCCGAATGGCCCGAAAGTCATTGAATATAACTGCCGCTTCGGCGATCCGGAAACGCAGGTCGTTCTGCCGATGCTGGAAACCGATCTGCTGGATATTATGGACGCGGTCGAAAATCAGAAGCTTGGCGATCTGCCGATCTATTGGAAACAGGGCGCTTGTGCCTGCGTCATTCAGGCAAGCGGCGGTTATCCTGAAAAATATGAAACTGGTAAAATGATTACCGGTCTGAATGAAAAAGGACAGCTTCAAGACGCGGCGGTCTATCACGCTGGAACAAAACTTTCCGAGAACGGTGAATTCCTGACCGCAGGCGGCAGAGTGCTCGGCATCACCGCTTCTGCGGATAAGCTCTGCGACGCGCTTTCCGCCGCCTATGCAGCCGCAGAGCAGGTAAGCTTTGAAAATGTTCATTACCGCAGAGATATTGGTCAGCGCGCACTTGCTGCGAAGAAATAACCCGTATTCTTCTGAAAATGATAGGAGATAGCAATCATGGCAAAAAATCGAGCTGTGGTAAACCAGAAACAAACGGAGCAGTCTGCGGAAAAGCAGAAAAAGCAGCGACGCACGCTTGAGGATATCCGTGAGGCGCGCGGTCCGCGCAAGTATACGCTTATGGATTGTATGCGATTTGGAAGAATTGCCAATATCCTGTTTATCGCATTTATCGTTATCTGTCTGATCTACTACTATTCCCTCGCGAACAAGGGCAATTATTCCATTCCGTTTGAGATTATTGCCTATACCGTGGAAACAGCGGCATTTCTGCTGTTTTCAATTAGCGTGATCTGGCTCGATCGGCTTGTTCGAGCGCGAAAAGCGATGAAATTTCTGCTGTTTTCCTATATTATAATAGAAATTATCCTGATGTTGCTGGAATTTCGGTTGCTGCCATTCGATTCATACAATGGTTTGTCACTTGGCGTGATTATCGCGCACGTTCTATTTTCTGCCGGCGTATCCTTTTCTCTGCTGACGCTTGATCCTCAGAACAAGCGTTTGCAGTGGATTGTCGGAATCACAACCTGTATCGTTCTGGGAGGAATGCTGTTTGGCATAGCAGGTTATCGCGTATACGCGAGCATTCTGCTCAATGCATTTGCTTATATATTCTTTTTTACAGCAATGGAACATCAGCTTCGGCTTGAGGAAATTGAGGTTGACTGCTATGGCAGTCAGGCAAAGGTACAGAACTTTGGATCAACGCTTTTTGCCGATACGCCAACCATGATTGATAAGCCCGTCAAGGAAAAGAAGACAATTCTCCAATCGGCAAAACGCTTTGCAGAGGATCTGACAAGCCAAGAGCAGTTGATTCTGACAGATAAGGATGAGACATTTGAATACGAATTCGGCGATGCGGATGACGATGCATACGAGGATGTGGATGAAGACGCGCTGGCAGACGTTGCCGGAGAGGATGATGACGCGGAATGAATCCGAGATTACCCTATTTGCAACGGAAAACTGCCGCATTAACAACCGAGCCGGGCGTGTATATTATGAAAAACGCGCAGGAAAAAATCATCTATATCGGTAAGGCAAAAAACCTTCGCAATCGCGTTACAAGCTATTTTCGGGATCATCCTGATCATACGCCCAAAACGGCACAGATGGTTTCGCAGGTATATGACTATGATTTTATTGTCACTGCGTCGGAATACGAGGCGTTGGTGTTGGAATGTTCGCTCATTAAGCAGCATAAGCCGCGCTATAATATTCTGCTGAAGGATGACAAGGGCTATCATTATATTAAAATTTCGCCGCCGCCCTATGCGCGGATTACGGCAGAGCTTCATACCGATGCCGAAGGAACGTATCTCGGTCCGTACATGAGTGGCTTTACCGCAAGGCAGACTGTCAATGCGGTCAATCGTATGTTTCAGCTGCCGACCTGCAATCGGCAGTTCCCGGAGAGCTTCCGGAGAGAGCGTCCCTGTCTGTATTATCATATCGGACAATGTATGGGCGTTTGTAAGGGAGACATCAGCGAAGAAGCTTACAATGAAACTGTCAGCGACGCTGTACGCTTTATCAAAAACGGCGGCGATCATACAATTACGGCACTCGAAGAACGGATGCGTTCCGCAGCCGATCGGCTCGATTTCGAGGAGGCAGCCCGTCTGCGCGATCGTATTGCGGCGATTCGCAGTGCCGGTGAAAAACAGGATATCATGGACGCTGTCACTGCCGATACCGATGTCATCGGAATTGCAAAATCAAATGATACGACTGTCATTGCCGTACTATTTTATCGTGACGGCAGACTGTACGATCAGAATACGTTTTCGATTTCTTCAGACGCGCTTTCTGAGCGTCCACTCGATGATTTTCTGCCGCAATACTATAGTACAAGATCTGGCGGTGATCTGCCGAAAACAGTTCTGGTCGAACAGCTTCCGGCGGAAACAGAGCTGCTTGCAACGATGCTTGCGGAGCGTGCCGGTCACACGGTCTCTATTGAACAGCCAGTGCGCGGTGCAAGACACCGTCTTGTTCTGAAAGCCAAGAGCAATGCAGGAGAAAAGCTCTCGATCAAAATGGGCAGAACCGGCAGAGAATTGCTTGCGCTTGAGGAGCTTGCAAGAGCGCTCGGGCTCGAAAAGCCGCCTGTTCGTATCGAATCCTATGATATCTCGAATCTATCCTCTGCTGCGATGGTCGCAGGAATGGTCGTCTTTGAAAACGGCAGACCCTTGAAGAACGCATATCGTCGCTTTTCAATCAAGGATCAGATGGGTCAAAACGACTATGCTGCGATACAGGAGGTACTTCGCAGGCGGTTTGAGGAATATTTCAAGGCGCAGGCGGAAACCAATGACGCAGCGAAAGCCGTCAATGAATTCGGCGTTCTGCCGGATCTGATTTTGCTTGACGGCGGCAGTACGCACGTCGGCGCGATTGCACCTGTTCTTGCTGAGATGGGACTCAATATTCCATTGTTCGGCATGGTCAAGGATCAGAAGCACCGGACGCGTGCGATTGCAACAAATGGCGGAGAGATCGCTGTACGTGAAAAGCAGGCGGCATTTGCGCTGCTGACGCGCATTCAGGATGAAGTGCACCGCTACGCGATCACGTACATGAAAACCAAACATCGGAAATCCAGCTATGCGCTGACGCTTACACAAATATCGGGAATTGGCGAAAAGAAGGCGCAAAAGCTTTTGCTGACGTATAAAACCCGTGCACAGCTCAAGGCAGCAACACCAGAGCAGCTTGCGAAAACGGCAGGCGTTCGACGCGAAATCGCAGATCAGCTCTATGCGCTGATTCAGGAACTGCCCGATAGCTGAATTTTTGAACAACTCATGATCTGAGGGGAGGATTATCTATGGAGCCTTTGAAACTGAAGCCCGCATTTCAGAATTATATCTGGGGTGGAACACGCCTGCGTGACGAATTTGGCAAGGAAAGCGATCTGGAGAGAATTGCAGAAAGCTGGGAGCTTTCCTGTCATCAGGATGGCATGACTGTTATCATGAATGGCGTCAACAAGGGTAAGACGCTCAAAGAGTATCTCGAAGAGGATTGGACTGCCCGCGTCGGAGAAGGCGCTGCACGGTATTCATCCTTTCCAGTGCTGGTTAAGCTGATTGACGCTTGTCAGGATCTTAGCTTGCAGGTGCATCCCGACGATCGTTATGCACAGGAGCATGAGGACGGTCAAAACGGAAAAATTGAATGCTGGTATATCGTGGACTGCGAAGAGGGTGCCGCGCTTGCCTGCGGCTTTAATCGTGAACTGACAAAGGAGAAATTCCACGAAAGTATTACGAATGGTACGCTGCTGGATGTTGTGCAGATTGTGCCGGTGAATAAGGGCGATGTGTTCTTTATCGAGCCGGGTACGCTTCATGCAATCGGCGCTGGTACTCTGGTTGCTGAGATTCAGCAGAATTCTAACGTGACATACCGTATCTATGACTATGATCGTATTGACAAGGATGGAAATCCAAGAGTGCTGAACATTGATAAGGCTGTCGATGTCACGAAAACATGGCTGGCACCGCCGCGCAGACGGCGTCCCACAATGCAGTTTGACGGCTATAGCGCGAACGTCATTGCAGACTGCCAGTTTTTCACAACGACTGAACTGCATATCACTGAGGAAGCCGTTTTTCCGGCGCCAAACGGCGTATCATATACGCATTTGCTTTGTACGGACGGCGACGCGGCATTGATTTACGATGGCGGCGTCACCATGCCGATCACGAAAGGCGAATCGCTCTTTTTGACGGCAGATTTTGGGACGTATACAATCCGCAGCAAAAACTGTACGCTGCTTAGTACGCAGACGCTGCCGCGGAAATAAGGAGGCAATATGGATCTCGGCAAACTCATGGGGATGTTCGGCTTTGACGCGGATGACGCGCGGAAGCTTACCGAAGATCCGCAGATTCAGAATATGATGCAGAATCCGGAAGTACAAGCGATTATGCAGAATCCGAATTTGACGGATATTTTCTCACAGGCGTCACAGCTTGTCGCACAGGGCGGCATCATGCCCGATGATGTGGAAAGAATGACGGAGAATCTGGGCGGCATGGATGGTCTGATGTCGCAGATGAGCGATCTGTTTGGCGGCATGGGCTTTGATGAAATGGACCTTGATGAAGAAGCAGCGGCGTATGAGCCGGAACCCGTGGACGCCGGTGACCGTGCGTTTGTGATCGAGCTGAAAGCATGGCTGAAGGATGTACTGACCGACATTCCGGCAGCGGATGTCTGTATGCTGGGGATCGGGTATCATCTCGGCTATGATGACGCGCAGGCGCCTCACGGTGATCTCTGGCTCAGCTATCATACCGCGCAGACCAATGCGGAAAATGGCGCAATATCAGTCGAACACTGGAATTTCTGCAACTGGACGAACAATCATTTCCGTTCGATCGACGACGAACCGCTGACGGAATGGCGTGAATCGCAGGGCTATGATCTCCAAGAGGATGACGAGGATATGACCGAGCGTATCTATGATCTGGCTGCTGTTGCGGTCATGGAACTGCATCGGGACAGATTTACCGAGCAGCGCTTCGGGCGAAAAGTCCCGTTTATCATCGAGGATTTTGAATATAACCAGAAAACTGCAATCCGTGCGGTCAAGGCAAACGGCGGCAAAGAGCTATTTGACAAGGAATTTTTTGCAGCCTGCGGCTTTGAAGCCGATATCAATGAAGCCTGACAGCGGCAGTGGTTTGATATGAAAGATGATTTGAAATATACAGAATGCGCACCGCAGCGGTGCGAAATAACGGAGGAATCTTATGAAATATTATATTGGCATTGACCTCGGCGGTACGAATATTGTTGCAGGACTCGTAGACGAGAATTATCGGATTCTGAAAAAAGTATCGCGCAAAACAAATCGTCCGCGTCCGGCAGAGGAGATTGCCGCCGATATGGCTGCTTGTGCGCTTGACGCAATCAAAGAGGGCGGTCTGACAAAGGATCAGGTTGAATGGATCGGTATTGGTACGCCCGGTATCGCAAACTCAGCAACCGGTATCATCGAATACTCAAACAATCTCGATTTTCACAATGTCCCGATGGTCAAGTGGATTTCTGAGGCGACAGGTCTGCCGGCATTTGTCGAAAATGACGCAAATGCCGCTGCATACGGCGAATATGTTGCCGGCGCAGCCAAGGGCGCTGCCAATGCGATTTGTATTACGCTCGGTACAGGCGTCGGCGGCGGCATCGTAATCGACGGTAAAATCTATGCCGGCTCGAATTTTGCAGGCGCAGAGATCGGTCATACAGTGTTGAATATGGATGGTCCGCAGTGTACCTGCGGCAGAAAGGGCTGCTTTGAGGTCTATTCCTCTGCAACCGGTTTGATTCGTATGACGAATGAGGCGATCGAGGCAAATCCGGATTGCGAAATGGCAAAAATGGCTGCTGAGCAGGGGAAAGTTTCCGCCAGAACCGCATTCGATTCTATGCGAAAAGGTGATAAAACAGCAAAGGATGTTGTCAATTTCTACATCAAGGCGCTTGCTGCCGGCATCACCAATACGATCAACATTTTTCAGCCGGATGTTCTCTGCATCGGCGGCGGCGTCTGCAATGAGGGTGACGCGCTTCTTCTTCCGATGAAGGAACTCGTTGCACAGGAGGTCTATACGAAGAATTCCGAGAAGAATACCGAGATCGTAATTGCAAAGCTCGGCAATGACGCCGGTATCATCGGCGCGGCATTCCTCGGAAAGGCAATCTGAGTGATATGGATGAGCAGAAGGACAATCAGCAGCAGACGCTGTCGGAAACTGCAGAAGAAAAGCGAATACGCTACCTGACTAATGAGGAACGCCGCGAATGAAGCGGTCTTGCCGAGTGGTGTGATCCGCTGAAAAAAGAAAAATCTGAACCGGACGAAAATGATGGCAAATTTGCGCTGGCATCGCTGTTGTGCGGCATTGTGTCGATTCTGACGCTTTGTTCCGGCTATGTCAATGCGGTATTCGGTGCGGCTGCTGTTGTCTGCGGTATCATCGCAAAGAAGAAACTGGAGAGCGCGGAAACAATGGCAACCATTGGCATCATACTCGGTATCATCGGCATCGGCGTGGCGATTGTGCTGAGGGGAATCAGTATCTTCAGAAAAATGGGTTTGCCGAGCTTCTTAATGCCAACGGGATGTGTCCCCTGCTGAAATGCAGCAAATCCAAATATATATATCTGAAAAAGGAGAAATTTTCATGAGCAAAGCACCTGTTGCACTGTTGATTATGGACGGCTTCGGTATTAACCCGAGCGATTATGGCAATGCAATCAAAGCCGCCAAAACCCCGAATCTTGACCGTTACTTCAAAGAGTATCCGAACAATATCATCGGCGCGTCCGGTCTGGATGTCGGTCTGCCGGACGGTCAGATGGGTAACTCGGAGGTCGGTCATACCAATATCGGCGCCGGCAGAATCGTCTATCAGCAGCTCGTCAAGATCACAAAATCTATTCAGGACGGCGAATTCTTTGAGAATCCTGCGCTGACTGCCGCTATGCAGAATGCAAAGGACAAGGGTTCTGCGCTGCATCTGATGGGACTGCTTTCACCGGGCGGCGTTCATAGCCACATGACTCATATGTACGGTCTTGTCGAAATGGCAAAGCGCTTCGGACTCGAAAAAGTATACATCCACGCATTCCTCGATGGCAGAGATGTTCCGCCTTCTTCCGCTGCGGAGTATATGGAGGAGGCTGTCGCAGAGCTGAAGCAGATCGGGCTTGGCAAGGTCGGCGTGATCTCCGGCAGATTCTACGCCATGGACAGAGACAACGCATGGGATCGCGTAGAGAAAGCATATGCCGCACTCGTTTACGGCGAGGGCGTGCAGGAGAATGATCCGGTTCAGGCAATCAAGAATTCCTATGCAAATGGCGTTACCGATGAATTCATGCTTCCGGCGGTTGTCTCGAAAGACGCGAAGATTCAGGAGAACGACAGCGTTGTATTTTTCAACTTCCGCCCAGACCGTGCACGCCAGATTACCCGTGCGTTTGTCGATCCGGAATTCAAGGGCTTTGCGCGCAGAAACGGATATTTTTCGGTACATTTCGTCTGCATGGCGCAGTATGACGCAACTATGCCGAATGTTTCGGTCGCTTTTCCGCCTGAGGAATTGACCATGACGTTCGGTGAAGTGCTTGCAAAGCAGAATAAAACACAGCTTCGTATCGCTGAAACGCAGAAGTATGCGCACGTCACATTCTTCTTCAATGGCGGCGAGGAGAAAACCTTTGAGGGTGAGGAGCGTATTCTCATTCAGTCGCCGGATGTTGAGACCTTCGATCTCAAGCCGGAGATGAGCGCCTATGAGGTGACCGAGGCTGTTCTGAAGGAGATCGCTGCGGATAAATTTGATGCGATTATCCTCAACTATGCAAACTGCGATATGGTCGGTCACACTGGTATTTTTGATGCGGCTGTCCAGGCAGTCGAGGCGGTCGATGACTGTGTCGGTCAGGTGACGGAGGCAATTCTTGCCAAGGGCGGCAAGGTCATCATCACCGCAGACCATGGCAATGCAGATAAAATGATGGAGGATGACGGTTCGCCGTTCACCGCGCATACCACGAATCCGGTTCCGGCAATCGTGATTGGCAGCGATGCGAAGAAGATTCGTTCCGGCGGCGTTCTTGCAGACCTTGCGCCGACTATGCTTCAGCTCATGGGTATCGAGCAGCCGAAGGAAATGAAAGGCAAATCGCTGATCGAGGCGTAAAACTGTTTGCACATGGATTGTGCAGAAATGAATTGTATGCAAAGAGGCGGAGAACCGAATGTTTTTCGCCTCTTTGTTTCTTTCAGATGTAATCGGATGCCCGAAAAAATATCTCAGTATATGAAGATGTGAGATGCGTTGGAACAGATGCGTGAAGCTGCGGTTCTCGCGGTGCTAGGCGAGGTTTGGAGCGGCGCTTCATTTTTTATCCGTCGGAGACATCAATTATCACTTTACCAACGGTGAATAATTGTATCTCATAAAAAGGATTCCAATGAATGAAAAGAGGAATAGGTATGGATTTTTCACTTGCAGT
The DNA here is from genome assembly GCA_016296505.1 of Oscillospiraceae bacterium. Classification (GTDB taxonomy): domain Bacteria; phylum Bacillota; class Clostridia; order Oscillospirales; family Ruminococcaceae; genus Firm-04. Next base: position 2,155 of record JAEDJD010000007.1, on the reverse strand, counting down.
CAACGGATTTGCATTGCTAACGCCTGCGGAACAAAAGACGCGGCTCCTTGCAACCAATCGCGAGGCTGCAAAATATTATGGTCTGCGGCTGACGCCGGAAGACGCTGAAATGCTTCTGCAAACTGCGCAGACCGCAATCCGTTCGGAAGAATTGGTGCAGTTCGGCGTCAGTATTACGCCGTATCTGATTCATTGGTTTTTGCCATCCGGCTATTTTGGGAACAGCTATGCGGCACAGATCGCAGAATTGACTGAGGCATTCTATCAGCTCAAAGGCGATTTGCAGGCGCTCTATGACGAAGGCGAAGATTCGGAATGTGTGCTGTCAGATTATGCGATTCTTGATTATATGTATCAGTTCTATACCAGTCCGAGTTGCTGCGGCGACGCGGCGGAAATGCTTGCGCAGGCAGAACGGATTATCATTCCGGCAATGCGCAATTTGCTTGCGATACGTGCAGCGCAGCGCAGTCAGCATCATCAGCAGCTCGGCGATCCGGAAATGCGGATGCTCTATGCAGATAAGCTTGCACAGGAAGCTGCTGTGGAAACCTATGAAACCGATTTTGAACAGGAACAGTATGACTATGCCTATCGTGAGCAAATGCATCGGGATATGTTCGGGAATTATCTGCATGATTATGCGCAGGATCCGTCGGAACGGCGGACGCGCGGTACGTTTGCAGAGGAACTGGCAGAAGCGCTTGCCCTGAATCCTGAATTTCTGCTGCCGAGTGCGGCACAGGAAGCTGAATGGGCTGAGATGATTGAGGAATGGGAATCACAGGATGCCGAAGCCGGAAAGGGGTTAGAGTAATATGTCAGATGCAATGGTTTTGCGCCAGCAGGATACTTTTGCGGTACCGTTGCCGCATCAGGATTATTCGCTGCGTTTGCTGCAGTATGCGGCTGAGCAGGCGCTTCTTGATATGCCTGTACTTACTGCATTGCGTGATGGACTGCATCAGGCGGCTGCGGCGCGTGCAGCACAATACACCGCTGGCAGGAGTACGACGGTTACGCGCAGACAGGCAGAGGCGTTTTATGCTTCGGTATTGACGCAGCTCGACGCGGCGCTGCTGACGCTGAAATCCGATGCAGCGGCGCTTGAGGCACTGCGTTCGCAATCGCTGACCGATTTGCTCGAACAGGGCGCGATCATGACCATACAGGCATACGAACTTGCAAAGGAGCAGTTTCGCCGCGCTTATCAGCTTACAAAGCCTGTGCAGACATCTTTTTTCCATGCGCTGCTGAGTGACTTTGAACGCTTTTGTACAAAGTATGATGCGCGTTTCAATGCCAAGGATACAAAGGTCGTATTCTCTTATCCGCTGCTTGGCGGTAGAGCGATTACGGAGAACGGGGCAATTGGTGTTTGCAGCTATTATACATCGCTCCGTATCGAGGGTGAATTTCTGAAATGCTTTGATACTGAAGAAATTTGCGCGATGATGCAGCGCTATGCAAACCGTTTTCTGACCTCGCCGGATATGATCGCAGAGAATATTGCGGAGCTTGTATTGCGGCATTGGGCGGTTCATCTGCTTTGTGATGTGTTGGGATTTGCGGTTACGGTTAGTCCGGAGATGATTGAAACGGTGCAGGCAGAATACAGTACGATTCCTGCTGAGCACCTTGCCGAAAGACTTCAGCAGAAAGCATCGGAGAATCTTGGCTCGACGCACCTATCGATCATGCAGTATTTGACAGCAGCGCTTCCGGCGTTTGCGGCCGTTATGCAGGAACGGCTTGCGCAGAAACGTCTGGAAGGCTGGCTTGCACCGCTTATTTCAGATGCTGAATATGGTTAATATACAGATGCAGCGGTATCCTCTACATGGGGATGCCGCTTGTTTTTTGAGAGACTGACGATTCGACCGTGATATAATTGTGAAATTTTGTAAATAAGCGCGTATACTATTGTGTTTTGTCGAATTTTGGTATATAATGGTTGCAATGACATTTGCCGACTGCGAAATGGAGGACGATGAACTGATGGAAAAATTAAAAAGCAAACTCATAATAATCGGTGTTGTTCTTATGGTGATTGTTACTGCATTTGTATCGTTGTTTATTTGGTATAAAACACAAATCAATGATTTGCAAGCGCAATTAGAACAGGAAAATGAAACAGAGCAGAAATTAAATGAAA
>JAEDJD010000024.1 GCA_016296505.1 Oscillospiraceae bacterium | reverse complement strand
CAACGACTACTACAACAACGACTACTACAACAACGACTACTACAACAACGACTACTACAACAACGACTACCACCACAACTGAAACAACAGAAACTGAAAGCAGTAGCGAAACTGAGGAAACGACTACGGAAACCACGACAGAAACCACAACTACATCGACCACACAAGATATCAAGGGAGAAACCGATTTCAGAACAACCACTTCTACTTCGGAAACTTCCACAACAGTTACAACGGATCTGACCGGCGACTCTGAGACACATACAAGAACCACAACGGAAACAACTGCAACTACAAATTCCACTGCAACAGAGACCAACGCGACAACGACGCCAAGTTCGGCAACAAGCACAACAACAACCGTGACTACACCGAACAGAACGCCAAATACGCACTCGAGCATCGGCTCTGCTCCGCAGACCGGTGATACAGCCCCGACAGCTTTGGTAATTGTTGGTGTGTTCATGAGTGCTGCGGCATTCGCACTTCGCAAGCGCCGTGAGGACGACATATAATGATTCCAAACGCAAGAGAACCGCTGCTTTCGGGCAGCGGTTCTCTTTTCATAACATTGACAAGCCTTTTGCGTAGAGATGAAACGTAAAAAGCAGCGTATCAATACTCGATACGCTGCTTTTTCTGACATTAAACCACCGGAACATGGTTCAGAACATAATTCAAAAGAGCCTGTCCTCCAGCTGTGTTGAGATGGATACCATCCTCCTCCGCATATTCCGGATTCAGTTTACCCTCGTTATTTTTCAATGCAGTGTTGACATCGACATAATACACATCGCGCTTATTGCTGATTTCCAGGAGACGCGAATTATAATCGTCAATCACACTGTTTTTAATCGGCGTTTCGCCATTTATCTCGGCAAATGCTGTAACCGGCGGTATCGAAAGTACAATGATCTGTGCTTCCGGCGCTGTTGCAATCGCAGAATTCAGAAGCTGGTCAAACTGATCGGCTGTCTGGTCGGCAGGCTGTGTACCGAGGCTTTCCGTACCGAACATCAGATAAATCGGGCAGCTTGCAGAATTGATCGCGCTCATGATACGAATGGTCGTACCTTCCAACATGACATATTCACGTATATAATTGGTCAGCGACAGCTTTTCGCTGGCATAAACGCTAAATGGCTGCAAGAGTCCGTTTTGTCCAAGCTGATAAACATTGATTTCACCAAGAAATGCACATTTGTTCAGATACTCTGCCGGCTGCGGCACAGATTCCGGAACCGGATTGATTTTTGTTGTAGTTGGAATCGGCTCCGTCTCGGTTAATTCTGAATCCTCCGCTTCTACAGCTTCCGTATTATCGGGCATTTCCTGCGGTTCTTCCTCCGACGGCAGCGATTCTATCTGCGAATCATCCGTTACAGAAGAATCCTCTGATTCTGCAAGAAAAACATCCTTTTCAGGGTGGAAATTACGGTTATATAAATATGCGCCAAAGCAAAAAATCAAGCTCAAGATCCAAAGCAAAATCAACTGACTGAAACGAAATCGCATCACCGGACCGCGCCGCTGTTTTTTCTGCTTGGCTTTTTTACGACGAGCCTGTGTCATAGGCTTTTTACGTTTTCTATTCGTTGCGCTTGGCATTGTTGATTCTCCTCCCAAATTTCTTCATACTATTCTATATTATATCGGATTTCAGGCGATTTTGCAAGAGATTTTCATGATTTTATAAGAAATCTTTAAAAATCGCTGGTCGCAGCCGAAAGAAAGCGTCGGAACGACAGAAATCTTGATAAAAAATCCCCAAATTACAGCAATCGTTTTACAGCGCAAATCCGAAACAATGACAAGCCAGTCGTCACAAACAGTATACAAATACTTATATCGCATCAGACTCGAAGTGTTTTATAATTTCCGCATACTGTCCGCAGCTCAATCTGCCCTCCGGACATTGACCATTGACATAACAGCTTGGACCAAAGAAACCGAAAACCTCAGGAGACGCAGCGCGAAGCTGCCGCAGCAATTCAATCGCACAGGCACGAATCTCCCACTGCGCACGGTTACAGGTACGCAGCTTCATAAAATGCAGCAATTCTCTGCCGTTCATATCGCAGAGAACATCAAGCTGATTGCCGGCAAGTGCAAAATACTGCACACATTCTGCCGGCAGACCGTTCTGCATCATACGGCACAATGCTTCGGCATTCGCCATGAATGCACCCTGATAAATCGCAAGCGCGTCTGCGTCAGCGCGAATGGATTCCGGCAAAACATAATGCTGTCGGAGAGCCGCCTGCGTAACTTGCGGTACAAGCACAGACTGTATCCGATGCCGCACAAGATGCGTAATTGCAGCAAGAGAAAGATCTCGGATTTTAAAATGTGCATGAAGCATTTCGAGTTCTCTCGGTCGCGCACCGCGAATGATTTCAGAAAGCGCAGGCGTTTCACAAAGAATACAGCCATTCAAGGCAGCGGCGTCATCAAGCACCTGTCTCGCAGCCGGTGTGACATTGCGGAGCTGTGCTTCTGCCCGACAAACCTCCGGTACAGCGTGCAGCGACATTGCAGGGATCGTAAAACGCGCATCAGACTGCGGCAGACGTTTGGCAAGAATTTCCGGCACATTTGGAAAATATGCGCGAATCTGTTCTCGCAGCGATTCTCCGAGTGCTTTCAGTTCTGGAAATACAGCGCCGCGTCCATCCGTCATAACCTGCACCATATACATCAATTCACGGGCATTCATGGTGCAATAAAAGTTGCTCCGGAAACAATAAGGCAGAAGATAACGCGCGTCTTCCTTGGGAATATCTCGTTCCAGAAGCTTGGCATAAGCCGAAAAGAGAGACTGCATATGCGCTTGATATTCCGGAAGCAAATGCTCCGGCATCGGTGGAACATAGAATCCTGCGCTTGTAAAATCAACATATCTTCGAGATTTTACGGTGTATGAACCTAGCCGGAATTCAATTACAAATTCTTCTGTACAGACAGATACATTGTCGAATGCGACCGTAAAAAACTGGTGTTCAAGCGTAGATGTATGACCGGAGCCGACAACTTTCTCGATCAACGATGCATTGTTATCTTTCTCGCAGGATTTTGCATAGATTTCCAGCGCAGTACCCTGCGTTGTTGAGATACGCGCGGCAGATGCAACGATCGTATCGCCGGCGCTAGATGAAGCAATGATTTTAGCAGAAGCCTGATTCATAATGATCCCCTTCCGGATACGCTGCGGCACGCAGAATCCGCCGCAATCGTGATGATACAAAAACGCTAGACAGACCGTTCTATGATTTACAGGCGGCTCGCGTTCGGCAAGCCGCCTGTTACGGACGTAATCAATTTTTGGAATTACTCAACCGAAACAACCCAGCCAAACGGATCCGCAACCTTACCCCACTGAATACCAGTCATGGTATCGTAGATTTTCTGAGAGATTGGTCCGATTTTGTTGTTGTTGATCGTCATGATCTTGTCGCCCCATTTGAGGTGACCGACCGGCGAAATAACAGCTGCCGTACCAGTACCAAACACTTCTTGCAGCTTACCGGCATCATACGCGTCAGCAATCTCCTGAATGCTGATTCTGCGCTCGGAAACCTTCATGCCCCAGCTCTTGGTCAATTCAAGAACGGACTTTCTGGTAATACCCGGCAGAATCGAGCCTTGCAGTTCCGGCGTAACGATCTCGCCGTCAATCACGAACATGATGTTCATTGCGCCGACTTCCTCGATGTACTTCTGCTCAACGCCATCAAGCCAAAGAACCTGAGAATAGCCTTCCTTATGTGCCTCATCCTGACCGATCAGAGATGCAGCATAGTTGCCGCCGGTCTTGGTATAACCCATACCGCCGCGAACCGCACGGACATACTTGGATTCCACATAGATCTTGACCGGATCCAGACCGGACGCATAGTAAGCGCCGGACGGCGACAGAATGATAATAAACTGATACATATCGCCAGGCTTTACGCCAAGGAACGGATCAACAGCAATGATAAACGGACGAATATACAGCGACGCGCCATCTGCCGAAGGAACCCAATCCTTTTCGACTTTGAGCAGCGCCATCAAGCCTTCCATCGCGTCTTCAACCGGCAACTCCGGAATAACCAAACGGCTGTTCGAGCTGTTAAGGCGCATAAAGTTCTCCTCCGGACGGAAGAGCTGAATTTCACCGTCAGCACGGCGATACGCCTTAAGTCCCTCAAAAACCTCCTGACCATAATGCAGGCAGAGCGCTGCCGGACTTAACTCCAGATTGCCAAAAGGAACGATTCTGGCGTCGTGCCAGCCCTTACCTGTTTCATAGTCCATAATGAACATATAGTCGGTGAAGATGTGACCGAAGCCGAGCTTTGTCTCATCAGCAGGCTTCGCCTTCAGGCTTGCCGCCTTCTCGAAACGAATATCCATTTACTTTTCCTCTTTTCTAGCAGATTGTTTCCGTTCCCGCATTGGGAACGTGCTTGATATGTCATGCCGAACAAACGCTCAGCAGGCATTTCCCTTGAGATAGCGCGGTACATATTTCGTGCGGTAAAGATCAATCGCATACCGCACAGAGATCAGCGCACTGAAGATAATAACAATCAGAAAAACGGTCCGCAAAAACTTTTTCATAATCAGCGCTCCCTTCTGCCGTGATCGGCGGACATTTTTATATCGTATATCGTAACGTACCAATGTCATCAGCACAATTTAAGCTTACAGATACATTTCTATTATAACACATCTTTTCCCAGATATCAAGTGCCGAAAGAAAAATACTTTCTGAAATCTGGATGAAATATTTTTTGCGGGGCGTTGACAACGCTGTATGCAATTGGATAAAATGAAAACCGCAGTTCCGGATGAACCGCGGTTTTGATTATACCGATGCAGTGAAATAAGAAATCCAGTCGGCATAGAACCCATCTGCGCAAGTTTTTTCGGAGACAAATCCGCCTTTGCTGCGAACAGCTTCCAGCACAGCAGGCTGCGAATCCGCCGGACAACCACAGCGGTCTGCGGAAAGCAGCATGGCAATATCATTGTCGAAATCGCCGGTCGCACCGATGATCGTACCGTCTGGCAGCATGGAACGAATTTTCTCTAATGCCGTACCTTTATTTGTATTATGCGGCAGCATCTCCAGAAACCAGCGATGCGAACGCGTGAAATTGACCGCAGAAAATCGTGTCTGCTCCACATATTCCAGCATTTCTGCGATTCGCTCAGGTGCACCGGCAAAAAGCGCTTTGAAGCACTGCGAAGGCTCCACTTCATCAAGTGTTTTCATCACAAATGGAATATTCGTGATTTCGAGATGTTTTCGCTCATATTCGCCGTCCTGAAACACATAAACACCGGATGTATTCAGTACCTCTGCGCCGACATCCGGAAATGCCTCTGCAAGCTCTTCAAGCAGGCCGCGGATTCCCTGCGGCAAACAGGCTGTTCCAAGAGGTGCCGGCTGATTTGCAGCGGAATCCCAGAGCAGAGCGCCGTTATACATCACGGAAGCGAAATCCGGCTGAAAGAGATCCAAATAGCATTGCGTTGCTTGCAGACCTCTGCCTGTTGCGATACTGAAAATACCGCCCTGTTCGCGGAAATTTGCGATCGCGGCAGCATCTTGTGATGATACGGTTTTATCAGGCATCAACAGTGTGCCGTCCAAATCGGTGAGCAGGGCAAGCCCTGTAAATGGCTGATTCATGGGGTATACTCCTTCTGTTTGATACGGTCAGAATATGATCTCATTGCGAACGCGGAAGCTTTTTCCGTTTCGGTATCTTCATACAAAATCGGAACCGTCCGCACAGAGAATCGCAAGTCTTTCCGCGTGCATCATGCCTGTACGAACCGCAGGCGCATGATCTGGCAGCCACGCAAGAAAGGCGTCAATCAACAGGCTGGGATTCACGTTGACCGAGGTTCCGGCAGGTGTCCGCAGCTTGAGCCACAGCCCATCCGTAAGCGTTTGCGTCATCAGAATCTGCGACTGTGCCTTGACATCAATTTCAGCGCTGCCGCGTTTTGTTTTCTTTTCAACGAGAATCTCCGGCTGTGCAATAAATGCGTCCCACGCATTGCGGAGCGCGTCGGCAGAAATCGTTTCGTCCGCGCAATCCAGTGCGATTGCATATTCTGCATATGCAATATCGGTATGTTTCCGAATCGGCTGCGCAATCGCTTTGATCTGTAAATCGGGCGGCAACACGCCGTTCAGACGCGTCATAGCTTCCTGCATAGACATTTCGCCGTCAATTCGGAAATCCATGCATTCGCATCCACTCTCATAACCAAGCGAAAGCGCAAGCGGAAACATTAGATATGCGTGCGGATTAAAGCCCTCTGTAAACCAAATCGGCACATCGGCGCGCCGGAATGCACGCTGCATACACCGCATCAGATCAAGATGCGAGATGTATTTTGCACGGCGGCGCTTTTCAAATGTTGCTCTGACCGGAATCATTGCAGGATACTCCTTTCTGATGCAGAAGGCAGTTAGAACCGCCACAGAATAAATTCGATATATTTAAACGCATTTAAAAGCCGTTTACGCGATATTGATAATCGCGGGTAAAATCAATAAAACGCAGACCATCCGCACTGGTTTCATACGTCAGCGTGCCGATGAATCCGGCAAGACAGCCGCAAAAAATTGCCTCTGGAATTTCCATCTCAGTCCGTGTACCGTCCTTCGCCTCGAACGTCATATAATATATATTCTGACGGGAGGCAGCGCGGCTGTATTCTATACCCATATTATTCGATGTATCAACCGTCACAATACGCTTATCCAGAATCCGCACAACAATCTGTGAACGCATTGGCAATCCTGCGCCTGCTGCATTACCGGGTATATTGGCTTGTATTCTTTTTCCATTCGGCTTAGGCTTGCTCGCCAAGGCAAGAACCGTTCCAATCACAGCAGCCAATCCAACCATGCAAATGTACGTAAAAATCGACAAACTCACAATACGTCCCCCTATCGGTGTCAAATATCCTTATGATAGTCAAAGCATGGGTGTCCGGTGACTTTTGTTACGCCGCATCCAGCGCAGTTCTGCCGGCAGTGCTGCGTCGTTGCCGCTTGCTTTGCTTTTTCATTTTCCCGAATTAGAAATGCCTTGTCTACGTAATAGTCAAGATGGTCCCACGGGAATATCTCATCGTATGCGCGCGGACGGTTTGCATAAAATTCAACTTGCAGTCCAGCTTCGGCAAAAGCTTCCAGCCAGAAATCATAGCGGAAATGCTCCGACCACGCATCAAAAATACAGCCGCGTTTCCATGCGCCGTATACAACATCGCAAAGACGTCTATCGCCTCTTGCAAGCACTGCTTCCAGAATACTCGTATCCGGAAAATGCCAGTTTGCACGGATACGCTTGTGTCCGGCGACAGCTTCCTCGAGTATTTTTTGTTTATGGGCGATCATTTCGCGCGTATCCTGCGGATGGAACTCAAACGGCGTAAAGGGCTTTGGTACAAATGTCGCAATCGAGCAGGAGATCTGTACGGGTCTCCCCTTCGGACGGCGTTCACCCTCGTAGAACAGATCCACAACGCGCTGTGCAAGCTCAATAATACCCCGAATATCTTCATCCGTTTCAGTCGGTAGTCCCATCATAAAATAAAGCTTTACAGATGTCTGACCGGCATCAAATGCAATTTTGCAGGTGCGCATCAGTTCTTCCTCGGTGACATTTTTATTGATAACATCACGCAGTCGCTGCGTACCGGCTTCCGGCGCAAAGGTCAGACCGCTGCTCCGTACTCTACGCAGACGATTCATAAGACCGGCGCTGAAATTATCGACGCGAAGTGATGGCAGACTCAGATTGATATGCTCATTCTCTGTAAATGTCAACAGACCGTCCATCATTTCCTCGATCTGCGAATGATCGGATGTCGAAAGTGAACAGAGAGACAGCTCCTCATAGCCGGTATTGTGAATAAGCTTTCGGGATTGTTCACAGACCGTTTCCGGCGTTTTTTCGCGGAATGGACGATAAAGAAATCCAGCCTGACAGAACCGGCATCCACGCAAGCATCCACGCAGAACCTCCGTCACAGCGCGATCATGGACAATCTCAGAGAACGGAACGACAAATTCCTCCGGCGACGGACAAGCATCAAAATTTTCAATGATACGCTTTTTAACGGTTGCAGGCGCGCTGTACTTCGGAGTAACAGCTTTGATCGTGCCATCCTCGTTGTAGGCGACATCATAGAGCGATGGCACATAAACGCCTTGAATCTGGGCAGCCGCTTTCAGGAACTCAGAACGCGTTGCGCCGGCGTCGCGCATTTCCACATATAAATCCATGACCTCAAGATTCAGTTCCTCACCTTCTCCGAGGAAAAACAGGTCACAGAAATCCGCAAGCGGTTCCGGATTGCACGCGCACGAACCGCCTGCACAGACGATCGGTGCAATGGCTTCGCCGCGATCGCGCTGATAAATCGGTACGCCAGCAAGATCGAGCATATTCAGCAAATTGGTATAACAAAGCTCATATTGCAGCGTAAAACCGATGAAATCAAAATCCTTGATCGGTTCGAGACTTTCGAGCGCATAGAGCGGCAGATGACGTGCCCGCATCAACGCCTCGAAATCGGTATCCGGCGCAAACACGCGCTCGCACCAGTATTCCGGACGTTTATTGATACAGGAATACAGCACTTTCATGCCAAGATGGCTCATGCCGACATCATAACGATCCGGAAAGCAAAACGCAAACCGCGCCTTAACATCGGCTTTATTTTTCATGACGCTGCCCGGTTCGCCGCCAATATATCGGGCAGGCTTCTGCACATCGAGCAACAGCGGTTCAATTTGTTCAAAGAGGTTCATAGATGAGCTCCTTCAGATGATCGGCAGACAGCATGATCAGAACATTTCGATCAGCTGTATAATGCCTGCAATAAACATCGCACCGCCGACAGCATACCAAAAAATCCGATACGGCAGCGACCACGACTGCATTTCGTCATAGAGGATATGCGGATAACGCATCGGCAGGTCAGATAACTGCGTGACAGTGACTCTCCGTGGGGGAATCGGCTTGATATCCGTATACAAATTTTTGTTGAGATAACGGCTCATCGCAGATGACAGTTCGATCGTTTCCTCAAACGATCTGACAGCAACGATTTCAACATCCTTCTGCTTGCGATATTTCCTTGCTTTTCGGGAATATGTCGCAACGCGGTAGGTATTGCCGTCTTCCGCCTGCACCATGACCGTATAACTAGTGCGCGTACCTCTGCCTGCAGGCACGCGATATTTCGAGTAGGATATAACCTGCCCGTGCAGCCTTGTTCCGTATTGAGTATAAAACTGCTCTTGCCGCGCTTTTATAAAACCCCAAAGCACAGAAAAAATACCGCCAAGCAGGAGTAATAATACAGTCGTACCGTCCGGAGTCATAGGACTTTTTTCCGTACAAACGCGCCAGCCGGAACATCAAAATCACAGCGGAACGAGCAATCCATAACAGCATGGTTTGCCGCTTCAATCGGCTCACCCTCGCCGTTTTGCAGATCGGTGACAGTCAGCTCCAGCGGAATCTGCTGCGGCATGAGAAGTTCAACGGTATCACCGGCAAAGAAGCGGTTGCGCTGGCTGACATAAAGCCGACCGTTCTCCTGCTTCTGCACAATGCCGACAACCTCATAATCGCGAATATATCCGTTTTCCTCCTGCCAGATGAGATCCTTACGCTGTCCGAATGCAAATCCGACCGTATAGGGACGATGACTGACATTGTTCAGTTCCTGCATCACCCACTGCGGTACCTCGCGCGAAGGCACATCAAAAAGACAGTCAAGCGCCATCCGATAGGCATTCGTCACACCTGCAACGTAGTAGGCAGCTTTTGCTCTGCCCTCGATCTTGATCGAATCCACGCCTGCCTCTGCAAGCTCTTTCAGATAGGGCAGCAGGCAGAGATCCTTTGCATTCAGAATATAGCTGCCATCCGAATCCTCATCCACAGGAAAATACTGTCCCGGACGTTTTTCTTCCATAAGCGCATACTTCCAGCGGCAGGATTGCGCACAGGCACCGCGATTTGCGTCTCTGCCGGTCAGATATTCCGAAAGCAGGCAGCGTCCGGAAACGCTCATGCACATTGCGCCATGAACAAAAACCTCGATTTCGAGATCAGGCGGCGTTTTTGCACGTATCTCTGCGATTTCCGCAATAGAAAGCTCTCTTGCAAGAACAACGCGCTTTACGCCGAGTGCATAGAGCGCGTTTGCGGTCTGATAATTGACCACGCCCGTTTGCGTAGAAGCGTGAACCGTCAGCTTCGGCGCAAGGGCGCGGATCTGTGTAATGACACCGAGATCAGCGGCAATGACTGCGTCAATGCCGCAAGACTCGATATGTTTGATAAATGAAGGAAACGCGTCCATTTCCGCATTACGCGGCAGGACGTTCGCCGTCAAAAAGACGCGGACGCCCTGTGCGTGTGCCGTCTGCACGGCAAGCTGCAGTGCATCAAAATCAAAATTCTTCGCTGCGGCACGCATTCCATATTCCTTAGCGCCGACATAGACAGCGTCTGCACCGAACTGCAATGCGGCTGCAAAGCATTCGGAATCGCCTGCCGGTGCCAGCAGTTCCGGCTTATGTCTCACCATTTGCCGCCGCCTTTGCCGCTGCATACTGTGCCTGAACGGTCTCCAGATTTAAAAGATGCTGATCATAGGTCTCTGCGAAGAAGGTTTCGCCGGTATCAATATTCGAGTTGAAGAAGTAATCGTTGCACGGCATTAATGGATAGAGCACGGCTTCGATGGACTCTCGACCCGGGTTATTGATTGCACCCGGCGGCAGACCAGTACCCTTATAGGTGTTGTACGCGGTCGTCATAATTTCATCCGGAATCGGGAGATTCTCTGCAATCAAATCGGCATATTTTCTAGTCGGGTCGGATTCAAGCTTCGGGTAGATCGCGGGACTTCTCAGACGATTATGGAAAACTGCGGAAACGCGCTTCATATAATCGACCTTAGAAGCCTCGCCCTGAACCATAGAGGCCAATGTAATGACCTGATCCAACGTCATACCCAGTTCGTCCATCTTCTGATAATCGCCATCTGTCAGCTTGGAATCAAAGTTTGAATAGATCTTCTGTGCAACGATACTCGGATCCTCATCGACATAGAATTCGTAGGTATCCGGGAAGCAATAGCCTTCACGCTGCTGCCACTTCTGCGCATTCTTTTCCGGCAGCATTTCCTCAAACCGGAAGCCATAGCCGCCGCCGTTAAAATAGAACAGGAAATCCTCCGCATTGCAGATCTGATTCTCCTGCAAAATACGTGCAGCGTCAACCAGCGTAATACCCTCACGAAATACGACGCGCTGCGACTCACGCTCATCCGCCATATTGGTACAAAGCTCCTCAATCATTGCTTCGTAGGACATGGAAGGTCTGAGGACGTGTTCTCCGGCGATATAGCTGCCGTCCTTTTCATTCATACGGGAAACCAGACGGAATACCTCTGGCAGAGAGATAATTCTCGCGTCCATCAGTTGCTGTGCAATATCCTGCGTAGTAGAACCTTCCGCAATCACGACAATACGCTTATCAACGTCCTTATCAATGCCGTACATCTCTTTTGCAACGGCAAGAATTGCAGCAGCAAGAACCGAGGATGAGGCAAGAATCAATGTCAGCAGAACAAGCGTACAAGAGAGCTTACGGCTCTTTTTACGTCTGCGATATTTCCGTTTCTTCCGGATTTTTCTGCCCCATTCATCGAATTGCTTTTCTTCCTCTGCGAGATCGGCAAGCTCTTCCTCAATGGAACGCTTCTTTACTTTTTTCTTATTATTATGCTTTTTTTTCCGGTTTCCGGATTGCCGAAGCTCGTCGGAAAGCTGTCCAGCTTTATCCTTCAGCTTACCGGCGACGCTGGCAGCCTTTTCCTTGAGTGCGTCCGTCTTGGAAACAGACGCCGACTGCTCCGGAAGCGAGCTTTCATGTTCAGCAGGCTCATTCTCCGCGCTTATTTCCGCGTCAATCGCAGCAAAAAGCGCGGTATCGCTGCTGATATCAGCCGATTCGGAAAGCTGCTCCGCATCATCCTCCGAAAGCTCGGTGATTTCAACCGTCAGCGCTTCATTTTCAGCGTCCTGACGGGGCATATGTTCATCAGCCATAAAAATCCTCCGTTTTTTGTTCCGTTACGCAGCAATCCAGTCTGCGGTCAAACGCATCATGTGGAAGCTGCGTCTGCCGGCAGTCTGCATAACAAATGCCAAGCGTTCTGATTTGATACCGTTCGAGGTAACGATCATAATATCCACCGCCCGCACCAAGCCGATATCCCTCCGCGTCATAGGCAAGCATTGGTACGATCATCAGCGTATCTGCATCCGGCGTCAAGATACGATCCTGTGAAACAGGAGGAATCGGTATCCGGAATGCACCTGTCTGAAGCTCTGAAAGCGCATCCAAACGATAAAACGTCATCGTACAACTCTGCGGCTCGCAGACCGGCAGACCAAGAATTTTTCCATCCTGCAATGCAGACGAGAGCAGTGTTTTCGTACAGACCTCATGCGGCATCGAAACATAGCAGAAGATCTGCCGGGCCTGCTGATAGGCAGGATGCTGCAATACCGTTTCGGTTATGATCTGTTCAGCAGAACGCCGGCTGTCAAATGACATTTCCGCACGCAGTTGAAACATTGATCTGCGCAGCGCTTTTTTCTCCGCTGTGATATCCAAGCTCATTTGCCGTACACCATTCCTTCTGCAATGCTGCAGGCGGTATCCGCACCGCAAAGCACCGAAACCAGTTTCAGTGAAAAATCCATTGCAGCGCCCGGTCCTCTGCCGGTAATCATCCTGCCGTCCTGACAAACAGGCTCTGCAACGGCATTGCAGCCAACAAGCTGCTTTTCAAATCCGGGATAACAGGTTGCAGTTTTATCGCTAAGCAAACCGCGTGCGCCGAGAATTGAGGGCGCCGCACAGATCGCAGCGATCCATTTGTCATGCGAAGCGCAATAGGTCAATGCGTCCTGTACCGCAGCGCTTTCACCGAGGTGAATCGTACCGGGCATACCGCCGGGCAGTACGATCATCTCCACAGAATCATCCAGTACCAACGCAGAGTCTGCAATGTCTGCGGTGACGGAAACCCCGTGCGAACCCTTGATCACGGTTCCGCCGATTCCGACCGTACAGACTGTTTTACCGGCTCTGCGCAGGCAATCAACGGGCGTCAGCGCCTCGATTTCCTCAAAGCCCTCTGCAAGAAAAACATATATCATATCTGTGCCTCCGCTTTTCTGTTCCTTCGACTGATATGCATACTATATCATGCTATTATATCATGTATTCAGCCGAAAGTCAAGTTTCATTCCATAACCGTAAGACATAATTAAGAAAATCGGACATCTGCGCGTGAAAATACCGTTCAAATCGTAAAATTTCCAGATGACGCATTCAAATCCAAAAAAAGGCGTGTTTTCTACGTTCTGACTAAAAAAGCAGAATACATTCCATATTGTTCGGTCACATAACCAGAAACGCACTGTGCGTTATACACATTTTCTTGATACAAAATTTGATTTGATTGGATAATATACCGGAATCTATGAGGCAAATTTGTATAATTCAGCTATTGCATTTTCTGCATGAATCGGGTATAATAAAATGGTATTGTTTGTAGATCACAGCGCCAAAAATATGCTTGTGATCTTCGCCTGCTGCCGGCACGCCGCCGTCACGGCAGCGGCGACCGCCGCATACAGAATTCTGTATGCCTGCAAGCGGCAAACCGACTACTACACGATTACACGACGGAGAAATGGAGTTTAATAGATATGTCCAAATTTTCGGAAAAGGTGACGCAGGACTTCCTGAACCGCCTTCAGATGCAATTTAATGTTTCGCCGGACGAGGCGAGCGATAAACAGATTTATCTGGCACTTTCCGCAGTCATCACCGAACTGATGAAAGCAAAGCGTCAGAAATTTATGAACCATGCCAATTCAACCGGTCAGAAGCAGGTTTTTTATCTCTCCATGGAATTTCTCATGGGCAGATCGCTCAAGACGTCCCTCTATAACCTCGAACTCGCAGACGAAATTGAAATGTTCCTCAAGAAGTTTGATATCAATCTCGACAGAGTATATGACTACGAACCGGACGCCGGACTCGGAAACGGCGGTCTCGGCAGACTGGCTGCCTGCTATCTGGATGGTCTTGCTACAACAGGCTATCCGGCAACTGGTCACTCCATCTGCTATGAATACGGTATCTTCAAGCAGCAGCTCGAAGAAGGCTGGCAGACAGAGCTGCCCGATAACTGGCTGCCCGGCGGCGAGGTCTGGCTTGATCCGAAGCCGGAGCAGGCAATCGAAATTCATTTTGAGGGCGATCTCGAAGAATACTGGGATCAGCAGTATCACCATGTATCCCATATCAACTACAGCACCGTAACCGCAATCCCCTATGATATGTATGTTTCCGGCTACAACAGCAATGCGGTTTCCGTTCTGAGACTGTGGTCTGCAAAAGCGCCGAGCTTTGATATGGCCATGTTTAATCAGGGTGATTATTCCAAGGCGCTTGCACAGAATTCCATTGCAAACGCAATTTCAAAGGTGCTTTATCCGAATGATAATCACCTTGAGGGCAAATCGCTCCGTCTGCGTCAGCAGTATTTCCTTTGCGCGGCGGCAATCGGCGATATCGTCAACAACCATATGAGCGTTTACGGTACGCTCGACAATCTCGCCGACAAGGTTGCAATTCACATCAACGATACGCACCCGACGCTTGCTATTCCGGAACTGATGCGCATTCTGCTCGATGACTGCGGTTACAGTTGGGAAAAGGCTTGGGATATCACCAAGCGCGTCTTTGCCTATACGAATCATACCGTCATGGCAGAAGCGCTTGAAAAGTGGGACGTCAATCTTGTCCGCAGAGTGATTCCGCGTATATTCTCGATTATCGTGGAAATCAATAATCGTTACTGCGCAGAGGTCTTTGCAAAAACCAATGACAGCGCCCTGACAACTAAAATGTCCATTATTCAGGATAACCTGATTCATATGGCAACGCTCTGTGTTGCGGCGTCGCACAATGTCAACGGTGTTTCCAAGCTGCATTCCGAAATTATCAAGGACGCCGTTTTCAACAACGAATATCGCTATACTCCGAATAAGTTTACCAATGTCACAAATGGTATCGCATACCGTCGCTGGCTGTATCAGTCGAACCCCGGTCTGACGAAGCTTCTGAAATCGACAATCGGCAGCGGATTCCTCAAAAATGCTGCCGATCTCGAAAAATTCCGCGCATTCCAAAATGACGCCGCAGTGCTTGAAAAACTCATGGCGGTCAAGCGTGAGAATAAGATTGAATTTGCAAAGTATGTCAAGGCGAAAAACGGCATTGTGCTGAATCCGGACAGTGTGTTCGACGTTCAGGTAAAGCGTCTGCATGAATATAAGCGTCAGCATCTGAATGCGCTGAATATTCTTGCGGATTATCAGACGCTGCTTGATAATCCGGATATGGCCTTTGCACCTAAGACCTATATCTTCGCTGCAAAAGCCGCGCCGGGCTACTATCTCGCAAAACAGATTATCAAGATGATCTGGAGCCTTTCCGAGGAGATTCGCAAAAATCCGAAAATCAGCGAAAAGCTCACAGTTGTATTCCTCGAAAACTACTGCGTCACACTCTCCGAACTGCTGATGCCGGCTTCCGACTTCTCCGAGCAGATTTCACTTGCCGGTACTGAGGCTTCCGGAACGGGCAACATGAAGCTGATGCTCAATGGCGCTGTCACGATCGGTACGCTGGACGGCGCGAACATCGAGATCAAGGATGCCGCCGGCGATGAAAATATCATTATTTTCGGTATGAAAACCGAAGAAGTCAATCACCGTAAGCCGCATTATCATCCGCAGGAGATCTACGACCATCACGGTCTGATCCGTGCCTGCATCGATCGTATTTACAACGGCATCAACGGCGATAAATTCCCGGATATCGCACAATCGCTGCGCACGCAGGATCCGTATATGGTGCTTGCTGATTTTGACAGCTATCGTGCAGCGCAGGCATATGCGGCACAGTGCTATGCAGATAAGCAGCGCTTAGCGAAGATGAGCCTGCATAATATTGCCGGTGCAGGCGTATTCTCCGCAGATCGCGCTGTCACGGAATATGCAAAAAATATCTGGAATTTGTAAGCTGTATCCGAACAGCATAGCACTGCTGTGCTGTAGCCATAATAAAAAGGCGATCGGAGGATCGCCTTTATTTTTGGGATTCAGAGGTTTCTGCTATGAGAAAAATCTATGACAGCTGGGATCGTGCCTATAAATCCGTTTTCGGCGCACTGCGGCAGAATGAGCTATGTACCTTCACGATTTGTCTGCCGGAATCAACAAATCTGGATACAAATCCGATGCTCGTGCTGTATCGTCCGGGCATGAAGGAACGATTTATTCCGATGAATCAGGTCACGCGGAATAACGGCGACATATTTTATTCTGCAACCTGTTCTGCAACATTCCCCGGTGTGCATTATTATTACTTTTCGTATATTTCAGGCGGTCAATGGTTCTATATCAAAAAAACTGCCGCACATGAGGGCGTAGTCGGAGAGGGCGATCTGTTT
Organism: Oscillospiraceae bacterium; assembly: GCA_016296505.1. GTDB lineage: Bacteria > Bacillota > Clostridia > Oscillospirales > Ruminococcaceae > Firm-04. The sequence continues at coordinate 16,714 of JAEDJD010000024.1, read as the reverse complement.
CAGCTTACGGTATATGATGAAGCGTTCAAAACGCCTGATTTTCTCAAAGGCGGCGTGATGTATCAAATTTTTCCGGATCGCTTCTGCCGAAGCGGGCTGCCGCATGAAAATGTCCCAAGCGATCGCGTTCTGCGTGAGGACTGGGGCGGTACGCCCTATTACCGTCCGGATCAGAATGGTCATGTCTGGAATAACGACTACTTCGGCGGCGATTTAGAGGGTATTATACAGAAATTGGATTACCTCGAATCGCTCGGCGTGACCTGTATCTACCTGAATCCGATCTTTGAATCTCACGAAAATCACCGTTATAATACCGCAAATTATCGTAAAGTCGATCCGCTGCTCGGTACGAATCAGGATTTCGCACGGCTCTGTACAGAGGCTGCGCGTCATGGCATCAGCGTAATCCTTGACGGCGTATTTTCGCATACCGGCGCGGACAGCGTATATTTTAATAAATTCCACCGCTATGATTCGATCGGCGCGTACAATTCACAGGACAGTCCGTATTACAAATGGTATCGTTTTCATCAATATCCGGATGTCTACGAGGCATGGTGGGGCATTGATACGCTCCCAAATGTCAATGAGAATGAGCCGGAATATACGGATTATATCTGCGGAAAGAACGGCGTGCTGAATTATTGGATGCGGCTTGGTGCAGCAGGCTTCCGTCTGGATGTCGCCGATGAACTGCCGGACGCGTTTCTCGATCATCTGCATGACTGCGTGAAAGCGGCAATCGACGATCACGTCATCATCGGCGAGGTCTGGGAGGACGCTTCCACCAAAGAAGCATATGGTGTTCGACGACGCTATCTGCTTGGCAATCAGCTGGATTCGGTGATGAATTACCCGTTTCGCAGTGCAATCATGCAGTATCTCGGCGGATGCAGCCCATATGATTTTCGCAACAGTATCATGACAATTCTCGAAAACTATCCGAAATGTGCTGCGGATGTATTGATGAATTTTGTTTCAACGCATGACATTGAACGTGCAATCACAATATTCGGCGGCGAACCGGCAAACGGTAGAAATAAAGACTGGCAGGCGGAACGCAGACTCGATCCGCAGCAGTACGAAATCGGCAAAAAGAAACTGAAAGCAGCAATGGTCCTGCAATTTTTCCTGCCGGGCGTGCCGAGTATCTATTACGGCGATGAAGCCGGACTCGATGGCTACGGCGATCCCTTTAACCGCCGCTGTTTCCCATGGGGGCACGAGGATCAGGATCTGATTGCATTTACGCAGGAACTCTCAAGAATTCGGCACAGTACAAAAGTATTCGTCGACGGCGCGCTGAAATTTCTGACACTCGCGGATGATTATATTGTATTTGCGCGGTATCGGGAGCATCGGCGCAAGGGCATGGTCATTGCGCTGAACCGTTCCGATCATGAAGTTGTATTTCATGTTGACAAGACGCCGTTCAACAATCACTATACAATGTTCAAGGTTGTTCACGGCGAAATCCACGACAACGACGTCATACTGCCGCCATATGGATTTGTCGCCGTCAAGGTGGAACAAGCGCTGAATCACTTGATTTGAAAAATAAAACCGTGGGATATACCCACAGAATGAGGATGTCCGTATGCTGATATCATGCACCGGTATACACAAATTTTATCAGGATCATCATGTGCTGCGTTCGGTCAGCCTGACTGTCGAAAATCAGGACCGGATCGGACTTGTAGGCGATAACGGCTGCGGAAAGAGTACCTTTTTGCGTATCCTGACAGAGCAGGAGCTGCCTGACGCCTTTGAACGGGATGAACCTGTAATCGCCAAAGCGTCAAATCTCCGAATCGGATACCTCGCACAGAATGCAGGTCTCGACGGCAGTAAAACCGTTCTGGAGGAGATGAACGACGCCTTTTCGCATCTGCATGAAGCAAAGGCAATCATGCAGACATTGGAAGCGAAAATGGAATCCGGGCTTTCTGCGGAAGAACTGGATGAATATGCAAGACTTTCCGCATTTTTTGAGATCAATGACGGCTATACGACAGATGTTCGCATCCGCACCGTGCTGTATGGCATGGGCTTCGGGGAGAACACTCTGCCGCGGCAGATTTCGGGCTTTTCCGGCGGTGAAAAAACGCGGCTTGCACTCTGTAAGCTGCTGTTGGAAGCGCCGGACCTGCTGATTCTGGACGAGCCGACAAACCATCTGGATTTTCAGACAGTCGGCTGGCTTGAGGATTATCTCAAAACATGGCGCGGTGCGCTGCTGATCGTCAGCCACGACCGTTTTTTCCTCGATCGTCTCTGCACAAGCATCTGTGAGCTGGAACACGGCGAAATGACGCGCTATAAGGGCAACTATACCGCGTTTACAAAACTGCGTTCCGAATCCCGTGAACGGCAGCAGAAAGAATATGAAGCACAGCAGCGCGAAATCGCAAAGCTGGAGGATTATATCGCGAAGAATAAAGTACGCGCTTCAACAGCAAAATCTGCCAAATCACGCGAAAAACAGCTCGATAAAATGGAGCGTATCGACAAACCATATGCAGCGGCAAAATCTGCAAAAATCTCTTTTACGTACAACATTGTGCCGCCGATTGACATATTGGAAGTCAAAAATATTGACCTGACCGTTGGTACCGGAACAATGCAGAAAACACTCATGGAGAACATTTCCTTTTCCGTTCGCCGCGGCGATAAAATCGGTATCATTGGAGAAAATGGCACCGGCAAATCCACACTGCTCAAGGTATTGCGAAATATCCTGCCGCACAAGGGATTGGTTCGGTGGGCATCCGGTACGCGGCTCGGCTGCTTTGAACAGGAGAGCGAAAGCCTGAATCCTTATGCAACTGTATTTGACGAGCTGCATGACCGCTATCCGGCACTCAGCGATTTTGAAGTACGCAGTCTGCTTGGACAAGTTCGTCTGACCGGTGAAAATGTTTTTAAGGAAACCGGCGTGATCTCCGGCGGTGAACGTGCAAAGCTCTGTTTTGCGATTCTTATGCAGGAGCACGGTAATATTCTCCTGCTTGACGAGCCAACGAATCATCTTGATCTGACAACAAAAGAAATTCTCGAACAGGCACTCAGCGAATTTGACGGTACGATTCTGTTCGTCAGCCACGACCGCTATCTGCTGGATCGGCTCGCCGATCAGCTTTTTGTGCTCGAAAACGGCAGCCTGACAGCTTTCAAAGGAAAATTTTCATCCTATCAGGAGCAGATTCGCCGCCGAACGGAAGCGGAACAGGCAGCCGCCATCGAAGAAAAACAACGTAAAGCAGCCGAAGCGCAAAAAGCTGGCTATCGCTCTAAAGAGCAGCGCAGTCAGGACGCGAAGCGCCGCGCAGAAATCAAGCGTCTGGAGCAGGAAATGGACGCGCTGCAAGTCGAGCAAGATACGCTTCAGGAATCGCTGACTGATGAAACCGTTGCAGGCAATTATGAGCAAATGCAGAAAGTTTGCAGCCGTCTTGAAGAAATCCGTCTGCGACAGGATGCGCTTCTGGAACAGCTCATTCTGCTGGAGGACGCATGACCTTTAAATCCAAAGGAGTATATTATGAAACGCAGATTATTTACAGCAGTATGTACATTGCTGCTGACGGTATGTTCGCTGACAGGCTGTGGTACATCCAATCATACGGAAGATATCACGGAAGATCAGCTTCCATACGGTGCAACAATATCGGCGGATTCCAGCCGAAGCATGGCTTTCTCCTATGACAAGCGTTTTCTTGATGAAGAACTGGTGAATAAACTGTACACCTATTATCATTCCATTGAGACAAAGGACGGCGAAGCATTCGGCTCGGTACTATTTCCTCTTTATCATGAATATCAACTGACAATTCTGTATGAAAATACGCTGACCGATCAGGATATTATTGATCGCACCTATGATTCGATCAAGGATTATTTCGGCTATGATTTTTCGTATACATTTGTTGACGTCACCGATCTGGCGTCGCAGATTGGCGAATCCAGTTCTCGTGACGCACTTGCGATCATGCTCGATCAGCTTGCGCAGGAACAGGATATGAAAGTCATTTCTGAAGATACGCAGAAATTGTACGAGCTGACTGTAACGCGGTATGTCGATAAACAAGGCTCCGCTACAAAAACAGAAACGGACGATTCCCTTGTCGGTGAAACGCTCTTTGCAATTCAATATCAGAATGAATGGTATCTGATGTATTCATAAACGGAGGTACATAACATGAAACGATTGATCGCTGCCAGCATCCTTGCGGCAATGCTCTGCATGACCGGCTGTTCTGCTAAAAATGCGCAGTCCTCTGAAAATTCTGCGGAAAGCTCCGTGCAGAATGATACAAATACTGAGAAAGGTCTGCAAATTGACGCTTCCGAAGAAGTGGACAGTGCTTATATTGATACCTTGAAAATCTATTTTACAGCGATTGAGCAGAAAGACTACGAAGCCTTCAAAAAGACGATGTATCCACCCTATCTGGAAGCATTCAATGCCTATCTGCAAGCGCAGGGTTCCACGCCGGAGGAGAACTTTCAATCCCTTTGCACACGATTTGACGAGGACGGCTATGAAAGCTGGACGCTGACCAATTTGCAGGTTTCATATTATCCGGAGGAAAATGTCGATCTGGATGATTTTTTCAGTGCATTCATCGACGCCGGTATCTTTGATGAAAAGCTTGCCGAAGATTGCAAAAAGAATGCAGAAGAAATTCGTGACGTACAGTTTTCGCTTCAGGCGCTCTATGCAGGCGATGAAGCGCCCGTAACGGTCGTCAGCGGCAATGAGATCATGATGGTCAAAACTGCGGACGGTACTTATCTGTTTGGCTAATAGCAAATGTCTAAACAAAATGAAATCCCGTTTATCTTTTGATGATAAACGGGATTTTTGTGTTTTATGTTTCAAACATCGGGGTCGTGAGATAACGCTCGCCGGTATCGGGCAGAAGCGCAACTATGATCTTGCCCTGATTCTCCGGACGCTTTGCAAGTTCGACAGCCGCCCAGACAGCCGCACCGGAAGAAATTCCAACCAATATGCCCTCATCGCGTGCGATTGCTCTGCCGGCTGCATAAGCATCCGCATCGGACACAGTCATAATTTCATCATAGATCTGCGTATTGAGCGTTGCCGGAATAAATCCCGCACCAATACCCTGTATGCCATGCTTACCGGGCATCCCCCCCGATAGTACAGGCGACCCCTTCGGTTCAACGGCGACCACGCGGATATCCGGATTCTGCGCTTTCAAATATGCGCCCGTACCGCTGATCGTACCACCTGTACCAACGCTGGCAACAAAAATATCAACCTTGCCGTCCGTATCTTTCCAGATTTCCACACCAGTAGTTGCCTCATGCGCTGCTGGATTCGCTGGATTTGAAAATTGATCCGGAATAAAGCTGTTCGGAATCTCCGCAGCAAGCGCCTCCGCCTTTGCAATTGCGCCCTGCATTCCCTGCGAACCGTCGGTCAGGACGACCTCTGCACCATATGCTTTCATAAGATTGCGGCGCTCGACGCTCATGGTTTCAGGCATGGTAATAATCAAGCGATAGCCGCGTGCAGCCGCAACAGATGCCAAACCAATACCGGTATTACCGGAGGTCGGCTCAATCAATACGCTGCCCGATTTGAGCAATCCCTTTGCCTCTGCGTCATCAAGCATTGCCTTGGCAACTCTATCCTTGGACGAGCCTGCCGGATTGAAACATTCCAGCTTTGCAAGGACGGTCGCAGAAAGCTGATTTGTCTTTTCGGTATTGACAAGCTCAAGCAGCGGCGTACCGCCGATCAGCTCGCTGACTTCGTGATAAATGCGCATGAATAGCATCTCCTTTTTTATTTACACGCGTCTGCATAATATATTTTTAGATGGGATAATTATAGCAAAGCCTGCCGGATTTGTCAAGCGATTTCTACGATTTCCTGTCATCCTTTCCGGACAGCGTTTGACATGGAAAAAGCCGCGGAATCAGCAATTCCACGGCTTATAAAATACACAATATTATTTTGCGGCGGCGGCAACAGTTTCTGCCTGCTTTTGCTTTTTTCTTGCCAGACGGCGCGCGCCCTCACAACCGTCCCATGTTTTCTTGCGGAACAGCTTATTACAGATTGCGAGTGCAAGCAGCGCATAGCCAATACCGAACAGCATACCGCCAAGAATATCGGTCGGATAATGTACATAGAGATACATCCGAGAAAGTGCGATGAGCGTTGCCAGTACAAGCGCCGGAATGCCGAATTTTTTCTTCCACATACAAATTGAGGTCGCTGCGGCAAAGGACGCCTGCGTATGTCCGGACGGAAACGCAAAATCTGTCGGCGCTTTAATCAAAAGCTGAAGAATCGTTCTGCCTTCTGGAACAGTGATTTCGCTGTTGCGAACATAAATACGTTCCAATGGATTGCCCTGAATACCGATCATTGCAAGCGGATTGCCATTTTCGAGCCAGAACGGACGCGGTCTGGCAAGCAGATTCTTAAGAATCAGATTTCCGCCGACAACGCAGAAAATCAATGCAAATGCAGAAATATGCGCATACTTTCTCGTGCGTTTCGGAATGAACAGCAGCAGCGAAAGAATAATCCAGAACACACCGCCGTCACCAAACTTCGTGATAATCGGTACAATTGTATCCAAGAGATCGCTGCGTAAATTTTCCTGAATCCAGTTTAAAAATTGAAATTCCCAATCCATGATTTCAACATCCTTTCGGTTAGCATCGTAATTCTCATTATATCATATAATACGATAAAAAGCAAGATGGGAACAGAAAGAAAAATCAATGTTACGCTGCAAGGGTATAAAAATGGAGGCGGCAGCCTGCCGCTTATACCATTTTCCCACACTTGAACAATATACAAATCTTAAAATGTTCAAGATTATCCATATTCCCCTGAAGCCGGATTTTTCGTGCTCCAACTGTTAGGATGATGTCTTTCAACGCGTATGCACCGAAGCGATTATATGCTTCCTTTTCTTGAACTTTGATAATTTGTGCGTAATCGTATCTATGCGAAAACCCAAGAAAATTTCTGTAAGTGAAACCGTTATCATCAAAAGAAACCTGTTCAACATGATAAAATAAAATCAGCAAGACTGAACCCAAAAGAAAAACTGCTAGTAATACATTTAAGTTCTTATCTTCGCCTGACCATGCTCCGATTAACATTGCCATAAAGCAGATCAGTAAAATCCAACTTAATATTTTGTTTGCGAATGGATGTTTCACAATTCCATGAAAATGAATTTGTCTTGAAGGACGATGCCGCTTTTGACTCATTTTCCAAACCGCTTTCTAAGATGAGAATATCTAAGGTTTTTGAATTGATTTTGGTTTATTATAATCCATATTTTGAAATAAGTCAAGTATCATTTCCGCCAAACTTTCTCCATCCGCATTGGGGCTATAGTGCCAGAATCTGCATCAGATACAGCAGTATGACACCCGGAATACCGGCTACTGCCGCAACAAACAGCGTATAGACTGTAAGCGGCGGCGTGAAATGAATGATTCCGCCATAATAATACGCCAACAAAAGCGCCGCAATACCGCTGCACGTCCCCATCAAAAACGCAGCGAATCTATGCGATTTTCTTCGATAATATTCTACGCTCATCCGAAGAATCACGACAGCGGCAGCGAGCAACAGAACATTATGCGGCGTAAGCAGCCGCAAAAGCATTTCCATGCAAATTCTCCTTTCGGTTTCAGGCGAGAAAAACGTGCAGCGTATTGCTGTCTGCGATCACGCAGCGCAGCAAAATATGCGCGATCGTTTTCTTCTGTGCCGGATTGCAGCGCGCCCAATTCGGCATTGTCAGATTTGCAGATACGGCTGAAACGGCAGACGCAGCCCGCAGCGCCGCAATCTGTGCGGTTAGCTTTTCAGCGGCTTCCGTCAACAGCGAAAGTTCGCCGCCATTGGGATCGGCAAGCTGCCGAAGCAATGCGCCTCGCCGCAAAATCAACGCCTGAAGCGCAGGATTTTCTGCCGTCTGCGAATGCTCTGTGGCAGAAGCAAAAAGGTCGGGAAGCTGTTGAGAAAGCAACTCTCCAACCAGTTCCTCTGCAGTATGTACGCGCCATACCGCCCCTGCACCATCGCAAATTCTACGCTTTTTGCCGCCGCAAATCAAATAATCAGTATTTCTGCCGCGAACGGCGGTCATCGCGCTGCCACAACGCATACAGAAAATTCTTCCGCTCAGCCATGTTTTCTGTCCGCTGCCCTGCGTCCGGATCTGGCGGGACGCTGTCAGCTTATTCTGACAGCCAAGCCAGATTTCCGGCGCAATCAGTCCGAGATGCGGAGCGCAAATCGCATATACGCCATGTAGATCGGTAAATCGGCTATGGTTGATACGCCGGTCTGCATAGAGATAAACGCCGTGATTCGGCGGCAGCGGCTCCGGTATACAGAGCGCTGCACCGTTTGCCGATAGATACGCATAAACCTCCGCATTTGCCTGTACATAGACCGGATTGCGCAAAACGCGGCAGACCGTATGCGGCAACCATGTACCGCCGCGGCGCGTCCGGAATCCAGCGTCATTCCAATATCGGCTGACAACAGAGAGCGAACCCTCGGCTTTCAGATAAGCAGAAAAACCGTTTACAATCAGCGGAGCATACGAATCGGGAGCAAGCATTTGTGTATGCGTACCGCAAATCGTTGTCGGAATACGCTGAAAGCCGGCTGGCGGCGCTCCACCTGTATCAAAGCCTTGCTTTGCACGTGCCAACGCTGCGTCGCGAACTCTGCCGCTAATAGTTTCCCGTTCAAGCTGCGCAAAAACCATGAGCAGACTCTGCATCGCCTGACCAAGCGGAGACGCGGTTTCAAAGCGTTCGGAATGCGACCGGAATTCGACATGATGCTTCTCAAATACACGAAGAAGCTGTGTGAAATCTGCAAGATTTCGACTGATACGATCGAGCTTATAAACCAAAACCGCTTCGATCTCGTCCGCGCAAATATCCTGCATCAGCGTTTTCAATGCAGGACGTTCTGTATTCTTGCCGGAATAGCCTGCGTCGCGGTAGACAGTGACTGCGGTATCTGGTAACAGCTCCGAGCGACAGAGCGTTTCCTGCGTCTCCAGACTGACGCTGTCCGGACGCTCCACAGATTGCCGGACGTAAATCGCTGTTCTTCGCATACGCTATCTCCCTCTGCCGATTTTTACTTTTTTCATTTCTTGCCTATTGCGTTTTTTTTCACAGTATGATATAATCAATGTATATGCATCTATTGGAAGCTTTAGCACAAAAAGGAACAGTATATGAAATTCATCCGACCGACAGCCGTACACAAAGAAGTAGCTTTGAATTTGAGCGCGAAACGGCGAATATTTATCAGATCGGCGAAAAACGCATGGAAGAATAATCATTGCATCTAGTGACAAATTATTTAAAATGTGCTATAATATAATGAAAGCACCCAAAGATGAAAAAAGATTTCAGAAAGGAACACAAAGTATGGCAAATCAGAAAAGAAAACCGAACAGTACGATTTCCAATTCACCGCTGCCGCTTGCAATCGTCGTCATATTCGGTCTGGCAGCCGGCGTCACGCTCATGGTAGCGGATCACGCACCTCGTACCCGTTCCGGAATCGAAAATTCCGTTCCAATTGTTGAGGAGGCGCTTTCGTCCGAAACCACAACGGAGGTGACTGCTACGACAACAGCAGAAAGCACATCGCTTACAACTACCACCAAGGAAACAACAACGGCGCAATCTCTGCCGCCGGGTTCTGTCACCGGTCTGACGCTTTCATTCTACGATGCAGCGCTCAAAGTCGGAGATAAACCAGTGATGCCGCTTGTTACCATGACGCCGGAAAATGCAACCGATAAATCCGAAAAATGGGAATCGACCGATCAAAAGGTCGCTACGGTTGATTGGCTTGGCAATATTACCCCAGTCGGCAGCGGAAACTGTATTATCCGCGTCACATCGGTCAACAATCCAACGGTATTCGCAGAGGTTAAGATCAGCGTTGTCGATCCGAATGAAACGGTCACGGCAAAGCCTAAGCAGACAGAAAGCACTGCAAAAACCGAAACGACAGCGCAGAGCACCTCTGCCGCAGCGCCTGCGGAAACATCTGCTGCGCCGGAACGTGCAGATATGGAAATCATTGACGGCGTAACCTATATTCAAAAGGTTATGATCGTCAACAAAACCTATGCGCTGCCGAAGTCCTATCATCCCAACGGTTTGACCGCCGAAACCAAAACGGCATTCGCCGAGCTTCAGGCAGCCGCAACCGCAGAGGGACTTTCCATCTATTCTGTATCGGATTATCGTTCGTATGAAACGCAGGATACGCTTTATCATAATTATGTTGCACGCGACGGAAAAGAAAAAGCCGATACTTTTTCTGCCCGTGCGGGACATTCCGAGCACCAGACCGGTCTGGCAATCGACTGTAATTATGCAGGCGACGCGTTCCATGATACGAAGGAAGCAAAATGGCTTGCGGAAAATGCATGGAAATATGGCTTTATCATCCGTTACCCCAAGGGGAAAGAATCTATCACCGGATATAAATATGAATCATGGCATATCCGCTACCTCGGCAAGGATATGGCAAAAAAGATTTTTGATAGCGGTCTCTGTCTGGAAGAATACTTCAACATTGACTCAAAATATGCTGAATAACGAAAACCGCGTACTTTGATCAAGTGCGCGATTTTTTCGTTTATCTTCAGAATACCCGTTTTGCACATCTTTTCACGCTCTGCCCATTGATTTTTCCAGATTCATGTGATATAATAAAATGAAAACAATCATCTTACGGATAAGGAACGATAAATTATGAGAATCCGATTCAAAAAATGGGCGCGTCCGGAGCTTGCCGCCTCTCCGTTCTGTATGGATAATGCATTTGCACTTGCCGGTACATGGCGCGAGCATTTTGCCAAGCCGGATCAGCCTTTTTATATTGAACTCGGCTGCGGCAAAGGCGGCTGGGTATCGCAGGCAGCGGTGCTGCATCCGGAAAATAATTATCTTGCATTGGATATCAAATCAGAAATGCTCGGCGTTGCAAAACGTAAAACCGAACAGGCTTTCGCAAAAGCTGGCAGAGAACCGGATAATATCCTGCTCTCTATTCTCAATATCGAACGTATCTCAGAGGTTTTGCAGCCTGTGGACGGCGTGGATCGCATTTATATCAATTTTTGTAATCCGTGGCCCAAAGAAGGACATAAAAAACGCCGCCTGACGCATCCGCGCCAACTTCGGCAATATGCGGCAATCCTGCGCGGTGAACTGCACTTTAAAACCGATGACCGCGATCTCTTTACCGAATCCATTGCATATTTCAAGGAATCCGGCTGGGAGATTTTAACAACGTCATTCGATCTTCATGCGGATGAGCCTGCTGATAATATCCGCACAGAGCATGAAAATATGTTTGCGGAAATGGGCAAGAATATCCATTTTCTAATTGCAACCCCTCCGGCGGAGGCATTCGGCAAGCCTGTCCCGAATCTCCATGCGCCGGATACAGTCAAGCTGTTTCATGCATTGGAAAAACAGCGTATGCTCGGCATCCTGACAGACGAACAGTTCGAGCAGCGTAAACGTGAAATCCTCGGAGATACGGAGGAGGTGCCGCATGACGAGGGAATGGAAGTGGATCAGTAAATCCGAAAAAACATTTTTTCATACCGGATGCGGTATTCAGAACGCCGTCGGCGCGGAAAAACCTAGCGACGCAATCCCGATTCAGGATGGCGCAAGACTGCTCTTTGCAAAGGGCGTTGACCGTATCTGGGCATTTATACTGATCTCAGCGGCGGTCAGAATCCTGCTGCATAAACATAAAAAATAATAGTGTGACATTAACAAATGGAGGCTGGATGTTTCATGGAAACAATACTGATTCGCAATGTCCGCGCAGCTGACAGCCTGCGGGACGCAGTTTGCGATATTCTCCTGAAAGACGGCAAAATTGCCGCAATCGGAGAGAATATCGCTGCCGAGACAGACCGCGTGATAGACGGCAGCGGTCTTGCCGCTATGCCGGGACTGTTTGATATGCACGTTCACTTCCGTGATCCCGGTCAGACGCATAAAGAAGATATATATACCGGTACTGCCGCAGCGCTTGCCGGCGGCGTCACGGGCGTACTCTGTATGCCGAATACAACACCGCCTATGGACGATCCGGCACAAATACGAGAATTTCTTGCACGCGCTGCGGAAACCGGCGTGGAAGTACATCAGACTGGTACGCTGACGCTTGGACTGAAAGGCGAACAACTCTCCGATTATGCCGCGCTGAAAGCTGCCGGCGTAACGGCGCTTTCGGATGACGGCAGACCCGTCCCGACGGAAAAACTGATGAAAGCCGCGCTAATTAAAGCAAAAGAAGCTGATCTTCCGGTTGTTTCGCATTGTGAGGATCTGGCGATTATCAACGGCGGCATTATCAATCAGGGAAAAGTCTCCGAGATACTCGGCGTCAAGGGCATGGATCGTCTTTCCGAGGATTCAATTACCGAGCGTGATCTGCAAATCGCGCTCGAAACCGGCGCTCAGCTCCATATCTGCCATGTTTCAACGCGCGGCAGTACGGACGCCGTACGGAAAGCAAAGGCAGCAGGCGGCAATGTTTCATGTGAAACTGCACCGCATTATTTTCTGCTGACGGAGGAACTGCTTATGCAGCGCGACGCCGATTACCGGATGAATCCGCCGCTTCGCACGCCTGACGATGTTGCCGCGATTAAAGAAGGTATCCTCGACGGCACGATTGACTGCATCATCACTGACCATGCACCCCACACCGCAGCGGAAAAATCAGATTTTGAAAAAGCGCCGAACGGTGTTGTCGGACTCGAAACCTCTCTTGCCGCAACATTGACCGCGTTCTATCATACAGGTCTGCTTTCCCTGCAGGATATTATCCGATTGATGAGCGATAATCCGCGCAAATTGCTGCGACTTCCAGCACGAACGCTCTCTGAAGGACAGCCTGCTGATCTGATTCTTGTCGATTTGAACCGCAAGTGGACGGTCAATCCGGAACAGCTGCATTCCAAGTCGCATAATACTGTTTTCAAAGGTATGACGTTCACTGGAAAGGTACTGACTACCATTACCAGCGGTATGATACGATATGAGGAGAATCATTAAATCATACAAAGACAATTATTTTTTCTGACACTGAAAAAATTCCGTCGGAACTTTATATTCTGTGGTGAAAAGTTGTTCATTCACAAAACAGAAAGGATGATTTTATGCCGGCTCGTAAAAAGCCGTCCCTGATTCCGGGACTGTTTCCACCACCGCTTGAACCGCGCCGTCGCAAGCGCACCCAAAGCCCGACAGAAAAACTCAAACGTAAAATCGCAAAGGTTACAGGTATCCCAACTACCTCTGCCGGACGCAAAAAAAAGGCGGAACGCATGATCTGCGATTTTCTGATTGATAAGCTTGATAAGCTGGATAAATAAGATTCTACCATAAAGGAGCGATTTATTATGAAAGAGCTGCTGCAGCTTTTAAAACAAAACGCAAGACTTTCCAATGCCGAGCTTGCTGTCATGCTCGGCAGAGACGAGGCGACTGTCACAAAGCAAATCAAAGAGCTGGAAGAATCCGGCGTCATCCGCGGCTACAGCGTCATCGTCGATAAGGAACTAGCCGACCGCGACGAGGTTTCGGCATATATCGAGTTAAAAATCACCCCGCAGCCGGACTGTGGATTTGATGAAATTTCACGTATTATCTCTGGATTTGAGGAAGTCGAATCTGTTACGCTGATGTCCGGCGGTTATGATCTCGGCATTACACTGACAGGCTCCGGTCTGCGCGATATTGCTGGCTTTGTCTCACAGCGCCTTGCAACGCTCGGCGGCGTTCTTTCCACACGGACGCATTTCGTCCTCAAACGCTACAAGGAAAAGGGCATTCTGATTCAGGATGAACAGAGCGACGAAAGAGGTGTCTATCTGTGAATTATGATTCCATTCTCTCGCAGCGTGCACAGAATATCTCACCCTCTCCGATCCGCCGCTTTTTCGATATGGCGGAAAATATGGAAGGCGTCATTTCTCTTGGCGTCGGCGAGCCGGATTTCCGTACACCGTGGACAATCCGTTCCGCCGCAATCTCTACGCTGGAACGGCAGGCGATCTTCTATGGCGCAAATTCCGGACTGCTTCAGCTTCGGGAAGAAATTTCAAATTTCATGGAGCGAAAATATAATCTCAGCTATTGTCCTGAAAATGAATTACTCGTGACAGTCGGCGGTTCAGAGGCGGTAGACCTTACCCTCCGTACACTGATCAATCCCGGCGATGAGGTACTAATTACCGAGCCATGCTTTGTTTGCTATGCGCCCCTCGTTTCCATGGCGGACGGTGTTCCGATTTCTTTACCAACGAAAGAAGAAAATGAATTCCGCTTGACCGCCGAGGAACTGAAAGCCAAAATCACCTCAAAAACAAAACTGCTGATGCTCTCTTACCCCAATAATCCGACCGGCGCAATCATGCGACGTGAGGATTACGAAGCGATTGCAGAGGTGCTGCGCAATACGGATATTATGATACTTTCGGATGAAATCTACTCCGAAATGACCTACGGCACAAAGCATACTTCAATCGCAGAGCTTGACGGTATGCGTGAGCGTACTGTCGTTGTCAACGGCTTCTCTAAGACTTTCGCCATGACAGGCTGGCGGCTTGGCTGGATGGCTGCACCATCGGAAATCATCGAACAAGCGCGAAAAATCCATCAGTATGCGATTATGTGCGCGCCGATGATTAGTCAGCGCGCCGCAATTCAGGCGCTCAAGCACTGTGACGCCGACTGTGCCCATATGATCGAGGAATACGATCGCCGCCGCCGTTTCCTGCTGGAACGCTTCGCACAAATGGGACTGCGCTGTTTCCCTGCACAGGGCGCATTCTATCTGTTTCCGAGCATTGAATCCAGCGGTCTGAGCAGCGAAGAATTCTGCGAACGGCTGCTTCAGGAAGAAAAGGTCGCTGTTGTTCCCGGCTCTGCATTCGGTGAAAGCGGTAAGAATAATATTCGTATTTCCTATGCGTATTCGCTAAAGCATCTGACCGAAGCCGCAAACCGCATGGAACATTTCCTGCAAAAATATCATAAATAAAAAGAAATCTGCTGTACGAAAAGTACGGCAGATTTCTCTGTCTATTTGGGCATATCTGTATCCTTTTTACCGGACGGCTTCTGCGCAATATCCTCCAATAGAATCAGATGCTGCAAATATGGACTTTCAGATTCATCATCATGAAATAAACCGGAATCCTCGATATAACCGGAAATATCCAATGTATCCCACAGAAACTCCGACGCCAGTTCACCGTTTTTGGCACGCTCATCGAGACGCTCCATCACAAACTGCCGGATCAATGTATACAAAACCGCAAACATCGGTACGCCGATAATCAAACCGATAATACCGAATAAGCCGCCGCCAAGCAAACAGGCAAACAATTCCCAGAATGCTGGCAGTCCAATCGACTGTCCGACAATCTTCGGAGCAAGAATATTGGCGTCGAATTGCTGCAACGCGATAATAAAAATCAGGAAATACAGCGCTTGCAGCGGATTCTCCATCAGAATCAGCAAAAAACAGGGAATCGCGCCGATTACCGGACCAAAATACGGAATCACATTAGTTATTCCGACTATTACGGCAATCAACGCAGTATAAGGCGTACCGATAATCGTCACGCCGATGAAGCAGAGCATACCGATAATCAAAGAATCAATCAGCTTTCCGATCGCTGCCGTACCGAAAGTATGGTTTGCAGCTATCATCTGTTTGTTGATCCAATCAGCGGTTTTCGGTTTGAAAACCGCATAGAGTATCTGTCTCCACTGCCGTACAAAGCGCGTCCGGCTCATCAGCAGATATACGGCAATCACAAATCCAACAATCACAGCATATAGAAATCCGAGCGTACTGGTCGCGCCGGACGCAACGACGGACAAAATCTTCTTTGTGACATCGACCGTATCAACATTGCCCATACCAAGCTTCGTCTCTGAAAACCGATCTTTCAAATCCCGCAAATATTCGGCAACCATATTATCGGCGTGAATCAGTTTTTCGATATTATCCATGACAATATCAAAATAATGCGGAATTTGGTCGATCGCTGTGGAAAGACCGCTTACAACCTGCGAAAAGATTACAATCATCAATAGCGCAATCGTGCCGATAAACAGCAATACAGCCAGAAATGAGCTGATACCGCGCGGCAGAATACTGAGCTTCGGATGCTTTTGTATTGTTTTTTTCAGTATTTTTTGCAGACGCCTTTCAAGCATAGAAGCCGCAGGCGTAAGTAAATACGCAAAAACAAATCCTGCAAAAACTGGCGACAGCGCCGATGTAATTCGCTGGAAAAACTTCGCAACATCATCTAAATAAATAAACGCAAAGGTCAGTGTAATGCATCCTGCAAGTCCTAAAAACAGCGTAATCAGCCACGTTTTAGACAATACAATCGGTTCATGATCCTGCCGTTTCATGGCAATCCCTCCCTATGCTGCTACTTGATTGCATTATAACATATTATATCTGAAATTGCAATGGGCGCACGAAAAAAGAATATTTCCTCGCTTTTTTCAAAAAATATAAGACTAAATTTCACAAATTATGCGTAAAATTGTGTTTGTCAAGTAGAAAGTGCATAAAAGGGGCTCGAAAAAGTGCATAGCC
>JAEDJD010000038.1 GCA_016296505.1 Oscillospiraceae bacterium | reverse complement strand
CGCCGCCGCCCAAACCGCCGCAGGGGAATCGTCCTGTTCCGCCGCCGCCCATGCCTCCGCAGGGGAATCGTCCTGTTCCGCCGCCGCCCATGCCTCCGCAGGGGAATCGTCCTTCACTTCCCCTTCCACCTTTGCCGCGGGTCATTCCGGCAATGGCAGAATCCGATAATATGCCAGAAACGATGAATCCTGCCGAAATCACACTTTCTGAGCCGACAGAATCCAATACGAATGAACCAGACACAATCGACTCCATTGCGGAAGAATCTGCTGCGCCGGAAGTCAATGTGCCTGTTTTACCCAAGCCGGCCTATACCGGTATCATTCGCGTTCATGTCGTAACTGCACAGGGAGCAAAACCGGTCGCCGGTGCCTCTGTCATCATTTCGCAGCTATCACAAGGCGAACCGGAGCTTATTTCTCTGCAAACAACCGATCAAAACGGCAATATCAATGCCGTCACCGTTCCTGCACCGCCGCCCTCTGCCGATCAACGACATCCGGAATCCTATCTCTACGACATCACTGCACAGGCTGCCGGCTATTACCGCGAACACAGCACCGATGTCCCCGTATTTCCCAATACCACTTCCATACAGAATTTTGATATGATTCCGCTGCCGGCAGGCAACGATGATCCAATATCGGACAGCGATATCACGTTCTATAACGATATGCAGCAATATTGAGAGGAGCGTATCCATGCTCACCGGAGAGGTTTTTATTCCCGAAACGATTACCGTGCATCTCGGACTGCCGGATTCCGATGCGGCAAATGTCACGATCCCCTACATCAGCTATCTGAAGAATGTTGCGTGCAGCGAGATATATCCGACATGGCCGGAAAATTCTCTGCGTGCAAATATCTATGTCATCAATACCTATGCGCTAAACCGCATCTACACAGAATGGTATCGCTCGCGAGGCTATCCGTTTGATATCACAAATACCACGCAGTACGATCAGAATTTCGTCTACGGACGCGAGCTGTTCGCAAATATCAATCGGCTCTGCGACGAATTGTTCCGCTCCTATATCCGGCGGCAAGGCAGCTATGAGCCGCTATTTGCCGCCTTTTGCAACGGTACAACATCAGTATGCGACGGTCTTTCACAATGGGGAACGGTACAGCTTGCGAATCAGGGTATGGTTCCCTATGAGATTTTGCAGTATTACTACGGCAGCAATATCGACATCATCCGCGCAACAGAAATCTATATGCCGACGCCGAGTTATCCTGGCGTGCCGCAGAAACTCGGTATGATCAGCAGAGACGTGCAGACGATACAGATTCAACTGAATCGAATTGCACGGAATTATCCGGCAATTCCCAAGATTCCCAATGCGGACGGCGTATATGATGCACAGACCGCAGAATCCGTTCGCGTCTTTCAATCGGTATTTGATTTGGAAGAAACCGGCATCGTCAATGAACCAACATGGAATCATCTTTCCTATATCTATATTAGCGTAAAGCGTCTGGCAGAGTTGGATTCAGAGGGTCTCAGC
This sequence comes from Oscillospiraceae bacterium, assembly GCA_016296505.1. Taxonomy (GTDB): domain Bacteria; phylum Bacillota; class Clostridia; order Oscillospirales; family Ruminococcaceae; genus Firm-04. The sequence continues at coordinate 6,690 of JAEDJD010000038.1, read as the reverse complement.
TTCGAGGAATTGCAGCGGCGTTTTCCAAAAATTCTGCGCGAGGGCGATTACGGCAATGCTGTCCGTTCCTTCCAGTATTATCTTGCAGTAATCGGTGCATACTATCAGAGTGTTCTGCCGCTGCACATCACCGGCGAATACAATACAGAAACATCGGCGTCGGTACGTTCGTTCCAGCAGACATACGGTTTGCCGCAGACCGGCATTGCCGATCGCCGTACATGGAATGATATTTACCGCGCATACGAAGGCATTCTTAATTCTAATCCGCCGCAGCCATGTGCGCGGCTCTATCCGAACGAACTGCTGCGCGAAGGCGTCACGAGCGAAAATGTCCGCTATTTACAGCAATATCTAACCTTCATCGCTCAATTTGACGATAACATCAATGCAGTTGCCGATACTGGATATTTCGGACCGTTGACAAAGGCTGCCGTGCAGGCGTTTCAGCGCGAATACGGTCTGACAGCAAATGGGCAGGTCGGTCCGGTAACATGGGACGCAATCTCCGGCATATATTCCGAGATGAAATGCGGCGCAGGCAAGCGTCCATATCAGGCACCGGGCTATATCATCCGGTGAGAACAGGAGGATTCAATGCTATATACTGATGTACAGAAGCAGGAGCATATTGAGGAAATTCTGAGCCTGCTTTATCAAATTTCGCTGCGTGACAGCCGCATCCCGATTGTCCTGCCCGGGAAAGACTATTCGGATGAAGCTGCACTTGCCGTCCGCGCCTATCAGCAGGAATACGGTCTGCCTGTTACCGGAGAAATTGACAATCATACATGGAATTCTATCACAGACACTTATCATAATCTCATTGACGCAGCAGAGCCGCTGATTGTCTTTCCGGCAGGCGCATTTCTGTTGCAGGAGCGTGACAGCGGAGAGCTTGTGAAGCTTGTACAGGTGCTTCTGAATCTTGCAGCCGCACATTATGGCAATCTGGAGCCGGTCACAGTCAACGGTATCTATGACGCAGATTCCGCAGCAGCCGTCAGAAAATTACAGGCGGTTTCATCGCTGCCGGAAACAGGTATGCTCGACCGCAAAACTTGGAATCAGCTGGCTACGCTTATCAATTCGCTGTCCATCGGAATCTGATGATTGAAGGGGAGGAAGCTTCATGCAAAAGCCGTTTGGAGATCCGCTATTCCGGCTGTTGGTAGCCGCCGGTGCCATTCTGCTAGTATTCGCCGCTTTGCTGCTGCATATCGGGCAGGTCTGGAATGTGATACTGCGGCTTTTGTATGTGCTTCGTCCGCTGCTGTTCGGCATTCTGTTTGCGACAATGCTAGAGCCGTCCTATGAACGTCTGCGCGCGGATTTTTCCGGATTTTCCGAAAAACGCCGCATCCGAACAGGCTGGATTCAGCCTGTTTCTCTGCTCGGCGCAATACTGCCGCCGGTATCAGTCATTGTCAGCGTCATCTGCATTCTCGTTCCGCAGATGATGCACTCAGTACGGATGATCTCAGACAATATTAGCAGCTACAGCGAAAACCTAAAGCAATGGTTCGGAAGGTATACGTCGCTTCCGATGATAAGGCTGCTTTCCACTGAAAAACTGGAATCTCAGCTTTCTGCGCTTCAGGCACAGCTCCCGAATCTGCTTCTAAAAACCTATGATTGCACCGCTTCACTGGTCGGTACGCTGCTGGATATCGGCATCGGAACCGTATTCGCGCTGTATTTGCTCGCGGACAAGCCCCGTCTGAGCAGACAATTCCGAAAGCTTTGCGGCAATCGTTCCGCCGAGATACAACCGTTGCTCCGGCGGATCCGGTTTGTCTGCAATACCTTTGCCCGTTTTCTCAGCTCACAATGCAGAGAAGCGCTAATTCTCGGCGGACTCTGCTTTATCGGAATGCAGCTGTTTCATTTTCCTTATCCGGTGCTGATCAGCGCAGTCATCGGCATTACAAATATGATCCCGTATCTCGGTCCGCTAGCAGGAACGATTCCCTGTGCGCTGCTGATTTTACTTGTACAGCCGCGTGCAACGCCATGGTTCATCCTCTTTATCATTGTGCTGCAACAGCTTGAAAGCAATCTGATCTATCCGCGCGTAGTCGGACAATCAATCGGTCTGCCCTCTGCATGGGTACTTGCTGCAATCGTCATCGGCGGCGGATTGTTCGGGATCAGTGGAATGCTGCTCGGTGTTCCGCTTGCAGCTGTGCTGTATGCGGTCTGTTTTCCGGAGGATACCGAAAACAATCCGGAAGTAAAGCTTTCATGAAAAATCCTTGTGGATTCCCGAAAAGTGATTGCTACCGCTTTTTTTGCGCATAAAAATTGCCATAATCACAATAATCCGCAAAATCATCATTTCAGCGATGATTTTGCGGATTTTCATTTATGAGAATCAGTGTCCGTGCGGCACCTGATCGAGCTGTGTTCGCTCATATGAACGGTCTGCGCGCGCCAGCCGGATAAATATAACCAGAAGAATCAAGCCGCTGCCCCAGATTGCACGATACTGCAAAAAATCACAGCAAATCGCGGAAAATACTGCGCCAAATGAGAAAAACAGAATCATCAATCCGTGAACGCGAACCCTTCTGCCGGATTCCGCGTCCCGACGCCGCAGATATTTTGCCAGATTAGAGCCAACCTCGCGAATATGATTTGTGACAAAGGTTGTCGCTGCCGGAACGCCCTCGACCTGCCGGAACGTGTTGAACTGCATAGAACAGATAAAATTCAGTACAATCTGACAAACCTGATCGGGTACGCTCTCCGGAAGCAAGCCGAGTATCAGAACCGCAATTACCTCAATCCCAATGAGCATGGTATCCCAACGCAAAAAACGTAACCGCTTGACAGTCTTGCCGAGCAGCTCCGATACAAATGCTCCTGCGAAATACGCCGTAATCGGTATCAGCAAATAGGCTGCGTGCTGCCAGTCCTGCTGTCCGAGCGCTATGCCAAGCAGCACGATATTCGCAGTCTGCGCATTACAGAATACGCCGCCGCGTAAAATAAATGTATAGCTCCCGAACCAGCCTGCCGCCATAATCAGCAGCCAGTATACCCACGGCTTTTCACATTCCAGATAATCGCTGCTTTGTTTCATATTTCGCCTTTCATCAGCCTATGCTCCAATCCAGTAGTCGCAGCAGATTGGCGTTCAGAAGCTGCATCTCATGATTGCGCATCGGATAGCTGCCGGTCAGCAAGGCTTGTACATAGAGTATTTCAAGACAGCATTGCAATTTTTCACCATCTGAAACGTCCATAAGCCGCTGAATCAGCGGATTATCCGTATTGAGATAGAGCTTCGCTATCGCTTCCTCGTGATATTCTTCCGCGAAAGCGTCGAGCATTCCGCGGAACAGATCGGCAGTCTGTTCCATCGAATGCCGGATATCTCTCAGCAACAGCGCTTCCTCATTGACAGTATAGAGCACAGGCAGTTCCGCCGGCGCAAAGCGCTTCAGCGTTGCCGTACAGTCATAATCCGATAGCGCTTGATTGCATTCGGCAAGCAGTCGCAACGCCGCTGCACGATCCTTATATTCCGGCTTTTCAAACAGCGCGTCGAGCCGTTCCGTCTTCATCTGCGTCACAGCGATACCCGGACGGAACAGCGGCATCCGTTCCAGAAGCTGTGCCACATAGGTATAGCCTGCGTTGACAAGCAGCGTATTCCGTGCGGCAGAAATCGCGGCAATCTGTCGGAATTCGTCTATAAACGGCGTATAGTAAATCGGCGTATCGGCGCTGAGCAGATCGCTGCCTGTCAGCATTCCGAACGAGGTTTCAAATGTCAGGTATGGGAAAAACGCACGGTAAAGCGCGTCATCCTCAATCGCTACCGACTGTACTGCCAGACGATGAATCCGTACAATCCGCTGAAGCATCGGATCCTGACGCTCTGCAAGTCCGCGCAGATAATTCGTAATACAGTGTGCAAGCTCCTCCTTTGCCCGAAACAGCGCCCCGTTTTCATAGAAATCCTCACGCGACACCGTCGGCTGCAGCCCGTTCGTATTAATAAAGCAGCGCAGGAAAAATGCCCATTTCGGGAGCAGCCTCCCGCCATCCTCGGTCAGCAGCATATTTTTGAGATAGATGCGATGCGAATGCTTGACAGTCGGCGCAGTTTCATTTGCAAGAATATATGCGACGCCTGAAAACAGTCCACTCGGTGAATCAAGCGGAATATATCCGAGAAAATTCGCAGAAAACAGCGTCTCACCAAGCGTCATGATCTGCGCATACTGCGTTTCTCCGCTCGGAAACGGCGGATTGAGCAGCGTGCGCGTTTCATTCTGTAAAAGATAAATCGGCTCCGGCAGCGGCAGTCCATAATACTGTACAAGCGCCGTCAGCTTTTCTGGCGTAAAGTATGCCTCTGCGCCGGATTTCGGCGTCAACAAAATACGAGTACCGATTTCGGGCAGCGGCGCACATGGTGTAATCGTATAAGTGCCGTCCGGATTGCCGCACCATTCCAACGACTGATCCGGCGTCTGATAGGAGCGCGTCTGCACGCGAATCACATCCGATACCAGAAAACATGAGAGCAAGCCGATGCCGAATCTTCCAATGTAATCCGTCTGGACGGTGCCCGTTTGCAGATCATGCTTAGAAGATTGTCCGATTACGGCGAGAAAACGATGAATTTCCGCTTCAGTCAGTCCGGTTCCGGTATCCGTAAAGCAAAGCTGCGGTCTGCCGTTTTCTTCAGATAGAATCAGACACACTTCGTTTTTTTCAGCAGATTGATTTGCGCTGCGGTGTTTTGCGGCAATCGCATCAACGGCATTCTGGAGCAGCTCACGCACAAACACATCCGGCGAGCTGTAGAGATGATTGGAAAGAATATCAATCATTCCACCGAGATTAACCTGAAAGATGAAATTGTCACGATCCTGCGGCATGGTTCATGCCTCCTTTGTATTCTATGTGATTTTGATTAGACAGCAGACAAAATTGATTGTACGCCGATCATATAGATCATTTTCATTTCTGCTGATCTTTTCGCATTTTCCAGTTTCTATTAAAGCATATATTTGCAGAAATGTCAAGTATACCGCGACAGCATTCCAACTCATGCAGATTCTCCCATTGCGTTTTCCGTAGGTTTATGCTATAATAAACGAAAAGTGCTACATATGAAAGGAGCAGCATATGCGCAGAATCCTGATTACCAATGACGATGGCATTGCAGCACAAGGTCTTGCTCGTCTGGCGGCAGCGGCGCAGAAATACGGCGAGGTCTGGGTGGTTGCACCAGACGCCCAGCGCAGCGCCGCCTCACACTGCATTACCCTGCATACCACCATCGACGTATATCCGCATGAATTTCCGGTCGCGGGCGTCCATGCTTTTTCATGCAGCGGTACGCCGGCTGACTGCGTCCGCGTCGGCAGTCTAAATATCATGCCGCACAAACCGGATGTCGTACTTTCCGGCATCAATTACGGCTATAATGTCGCTTCTGATATTCAGTATTCCGCAACAGCCGGCGGCGCATTTGAGGGCGCGTTTCAGGGATATCCTTCGATTGCATTTTCAGAAGCGGCAAGCGACTGTCACGAAGTCGCAGACGCTTATCTGGATGAGATTCTTGCAGAACTAATCAATTTGCGTCCGGCAGAAGGCGATATTCTGAACGTCAATTTCCCCGGCTGTCCCTTGTCGGAGTGCAAGGGCATCCTGCGGAATCGAAAGGTTTCACGCGGAATGTTTTACCGCGATCATTATAACGCAGTGGAACAACTCCCTAACGACGGCGTTCGGTTCATGGTCGAGGGCGACTATAACGAGGACGCCGAGCCGGAAACCGATTTTCGTGCGGTTGTGGAAAACTACATATCAATCGGTATCGCAAGCAATATTCAATAGTGTTACAGCGTCCAGCTAATACAGTGGCGAAGCGGCAACAATCCAAAGAAAAACCATGCACAATCCTGCAAAAATCCGTATAAGTCATAAAATTTGTGGATTTTGTCCCTTGAGAAAACAATTTTTTTGTGCTATAATAATAGTATTAGATTGTCGCCATATTCCTTGACCCCGATACATGAAAAGAGAGGAAACCGCTTATGAAACCGACCTATGAAGCCGGAATGCATATCCGATACGGCGGAACAGGCATCTGCCTGATTGAACGAATTGAAGAAATGCCTTTTCCGGGAGAGCTGCCAACGCGGCTTTGCTATGTTCTCAAGCCGATTCACAATGTCGGTATGGAGATTTCCGTTCCGGTAGATAATGAAACGCTCTGCGCAAAAATGCAGCCGCTTCGTTCCAAGGACGAAATAGACCGTATGCTGGAAACTGCCATACAGGATGAACCGCTGCAATGGAACGCAGACCGCAAACAGCGTAATACCGAATTCCGTAAAATTCTGGCAGGCGGCGACGCGCCAATGCTTCTAAAAATGATTCACTGCATTCTGATTCAACAGGCGGTTCTCAAGGAAACAGGCAAGCATCTTTCCGGAATGGACGACAATATGCGCAGAGACGCAATTCGGATGCTGAATGAAGAATTCGTTTTTTCACTTGGACTGTCTCCGGAAGAAGCAAGCACGTATATTTATCATAAGCTCAATCAGAAATAATTTCCTTTGTTTTCTTTGCTATGTACTTATTTTATGATATCAAGACGGCACACTGTGTTTGTCAAGTAGAAAGTGCATAAAAGGGGCTCGAAAAAGTGCATAGCCC
>JAEDJD010000023.1 GCA_016296505.1 Oscillospiraceae bacterium | reverse complement strand
GGGCTATGCACTTTTTCGAGCCCCTTTTATGCACTTTCTACTTGACAAACACAGTCAAGTAGAATGGTCATGATTTATATACTGTTGTTTTTCATTCTTTTCTATTGATATTTATTGGATAGTATGTTAAAATAGAATTGATAAAATGGATTATGAATCTGATATAAAAGCATATTTTCTGATTGTCGGGGAGAATCAGGCGTGCTATAATACCGTTAATTATTACGGGTAAACTTAAAGAGGATGATGCGATTATGAAACAAACACTCGATTGGAATGCTTATTTGAAAAAGGCAGCCGAGGCTGTCGCAGAGGGCATTGTCATGCTTAAGAATGACAATGCCGCCTTGCCGTTGCTGCAAAATGAAGAAATTGCAATGTTCGGTAGAATTCAGCTTCATTATTATAAGAGTGGAACCGGCTCCGGCGGCATGGTCAATGTATCAAAGGTGACGGGCATTCCGGAGGGCTTGCAGGATAGAGGCGTCCGACTGTATGCGCCGCTGCTGGAAGCCTATCAGAAATGGGACGAAGAAAATCCCTACGATATGGGAAACGGCTGGGGCGGAGAGCCATGGTGTCAGGCGGAAATGCCGCTGGATGAGGCGCTTGTAGCGGACGCTGCCGCCGCCTGTGAGCGCGCGGTGATCATGATCGGCAGAACCGCCGGCGAGGAGCAGGATAACCATATCGGCGCCGGCTCCTATCTGCTGACAGACGGCGAAACCGAGATGCTGCGTCTGTGCCGCAAGCACTTCAAAAAGATGATTGTGCTGCTGAATACAGGCAATATTATAGATATGCACTTTGTCGATACCTATACGCCGGACGCGGTACTGTATCTCTGGCAGGGCGGTATGACCGGCGGTACCGGTGCGGCGGCTGTCCTGACGGGTGCCGTTTCTCCGTGCGGCAAGCTGCCGGATACGATTGCCTATGAGATTTCTGATTACCCCTCGGACGCATTTTTCTACGACGAAAACAATAACAATTATGCCGAGGATATCTATGTCGGCTATCGCTATTTTGAGACGTTTGCGCCGGAGCGTGTGCGTTATCCGTTTGGCTTCGGGCTTTCCTATACAGTATTCTCCGTAACGGCAGGCGAACCGGTTCATGTTCGCAGTGCGCAGTATCTTCCCGTGACGGTGACGAATACGGGCAAGGTATCCGGCAAGGAAGTTGTTCAGCTTTATGTGGAAGCGCCGCAGGGGAAGCTTGGTCAGCCGTCACGACAGCTTGTGATTTTCTATAAGACAAATGTTCTTGCGCCGAACGAATCCGAAACCGTGAATCTGGAGCTGGCAATTCCGGCGTCCTACGACGACAGCGGCGTGACCGGTCACGCATTTTGCTGGGTGAAGGAAGCCGGTGAATATAAATACTATGTCGGTACGGATGTGCGCGATGCAAAATATGCCGCGAGTCGTTTTATAGATGAGACAATCGCAGTCGAACAATGCCGGCAGGCAATGGCACCTGTCGAGGCGTTTCAGCGTATGAAGCCGGTGCAGAGCGATACCGGAATGACGGTCGGCTGGGAAGATGTACCGCTGAAACGATTTGATGAAGCAGAGCGCCGAATTGAATCGCTTCCAGCAGAATTACAGTCGGATGGCAAAAACTATGTACTTGCGGATGTTCTGCGCGGCAACGCCGATCTGAACGCTTTTGTCGCGCAGTTTTCCGATGCGGAGCTGACGCAGATTGTGCGTGGAGAAGGCATGGGCAGCCCCCGCGTGACGGCAGGTACGGCGTCGGCATTCGGCGGCGTTTCGGACGCACTGGTAAATCGCGGCATTCCTGCCTGCTGCTGCGCCGACGGGCCATCCGGTATGCGGATGGACTGCGGTACGAAAGCGTTTAGTCTGCCAAATGGAACGCTTCTCGCATCGACATTCAATCTGAACCTGCTGTCGGAGCTGTATGCCTGCGTCGGATTGGAAATGATGGCAAATCAGGTTGACTGCTTGCTTGGGCCAGGTATGAATATTCACCGGCATCCGCTCAACGGCAGAAACTTTGAATACTTCTCGGAAGATCCGAAACTGACAGGACTCATTGCGATCGCAGAGCTGCGCGGTCTGCACAGCGTTGGCGTTGAAGGTACGGTTAAGCATTGCTGCGGCAACAATCAGGAGACAAACCGACATTTCCTGAATGCGGCAGTCTCGGAACGTGCGCTGCGTGAAATCTATCTGAAAGGCTTTGAGCTTGCTGTCAAGGAAGGCGATGCAAAGTCGATCATGACAACCTACGGCAGCGTCAATGGGCTTTGGACGGCGGGGAACTATGATTTATGCACAGAGATCATCCGTAAGGAATGGGGCTATACCGGATTCCTGATGACGGACTGGTGGGCGAATATCAATGAGCGTAATACTGCGCCGGATAAAACAAATTTAGCGGCAATGGTTCGTGCACAGAATGATGTATACATGGTCTGTGCAGACTGCGTGCAGAATGAGGATAATCTGGAAGCCGCACTTGCGGACGGTACGCTGACGCGCGGTGAATTGCAGCGCTGTGCGGTAAATGTATGTCGTTTTGTGATGCACACACACGCTATGGAACGACTGCTTTGCAATGCGCCGGAAGTGACAGTGCTGAACCGTCCGGCAGACGCGGAGGTGCAGAATGGCGACGTTGTATTCTATGAACTTGATGCGCCGCTGACAATTTCACTAGACGACATCTGTACGGATAAGGGAACCAGTTATGCTTTTGCACTGAATGTTCATACACCGCATTGGTATCGTGTTACGCTGACGGCATCCTCGGAACAGAGCGAGCTTGCACAAATTCCCGTGACCCTGTTCAGCATGGGAACCGCAAACGGAACATTTACATGGAATGGTACGGGCGGCAAACCGGTTTCGTTCTCAGCGGAAATTCCAATTTTCTCTCGCTTCACGACGCTTCGGCTGTATTTTGCGCAGAGTGGTCTGCGAATGCATGAAATACGTTTCGAAATGAGCAGCCAGGCGTTTGATATGGCGCATATGGAGGAGAAGCCAGAATCCTGAAGATGTGCTGTATAGACTTGACAAAAGCTGCAGGAACTGCTATAATAATACTGACGGATGTATTCCGGCACAGATTCGCTATTGTATCTGTGCCGGAACTTGCAGACGCACGAAATTTTGGGTGCGTCACGACAGTGTAATTATGGTGATATTATGGAAGACATTTTTGAAGCTCATATGTATTCAGCAAATCACAAAGAACAGCTTATGCAGGATTCTGTCTGTGGCTGCTTCTATTGCGGCAAGATATTTCATCCTAGTGAAATTACGGCGTGGGTGAAGGATATATCCGGTACTGCGATCTGTCCATATTGCGGAATTGATTCTGTGATCGGTGAAAGCTCCGGTTTTCCGATTACAGAAGAATTTCTTGAACGAATGCGTAAGCGTTGGTTCTGATAATTGAATATGCGGGTGTGGCGGAACTGGCAGACGCACGAGATTTAGGTTCTCGCGCCGCAAGGTGTGCAGGTTCGATTCCTGTCACCCGCACCATGGCGAGTGCTCTTACAGCATTTGAAATGTTGTAGAACACTCGCTTTCTTTATATAGCGATCTGGCAAGGTGCGTAGTTTACGACTACGCCCTTTCTTGTATTTACGGATACTTCGGGCACCGGCAGCGGGAACACTTCGGGAATGAAGATCGCATCCACACAGTTGTAATGAATGGTGAGGTGCTGTACCCATTCACCGTCGATCTTTTCCGCCTGATGGACCTCTATGCGGTCGATCAGTTCGTTCAGCATACGAGGCGTTCATGCTTTCGCCCTGGTATATTTGCGGACGGTGGAAATGAACATATCCGCTGTTACAGTTACAAATCTTACTGAATGCGATAGCACAGGCTTCGAGCTTGCTGTTCAAATATATAATGCACAAAAGCGCATTAATCTCTCGGAGTGCTATTCTGTTTTATGGAGAGACAAAGACCTCCTGTGTTATAATGAAGTTAAGGTCTGCCAACCTAACTAAAATAACACAGGAGGTATCGTCATGACAAGGGACGACATCAATACCCGAAATATCAAAGCTTCTGCAAATCAAATCGAGTCGGAAAAACCGTTTCGTACCATACATCCTGCAAAATATTTCGCGAAAATTATTTATTTTTGTCGAATCCTGTCGAATCACTTGACAACTGGAATGATATGCGTTATGATAGTAATATCACATAGCAAGGGGGCGAATGTCAAGTTAAACACGAAGATTACGCACAGGCAATCATTGACTTTCTGCAATGCAACGATATCCCTGAACGATACCATGCCATGATGCAAACGATCATCCTGTACATTGCCGAGCATCCGGAGCACACGCTCAAAGATGCCTGCTTCCTTTTCGCCGAAGCGTATCCGACTTCCGGAGAAGCCGTTTATCGGACATTTCGGCGCGCAGTGTATCAGGGGTGGGAAAATGCTGTCATGCCGTCCTCAATGCTGCATTTACAACGAATGTCCCCCGAAGCGTTTGTGCAGGAGATCATCACAAGATTGCATATTTAACCGCCAATCGGCAGAGGATCACAAATCCCCTGCCGATTGTTTTTTGCTCTGTAAGTGCCGCTGAATGGTATCGACCTTATAGACATAAGACTCAGATGCGGCGGCATACCAAGCGGTCTTGAAATTTCTGCAAGGAAAACCGCTGAGAAAAAGCCAAAATCCTAAAAGCATAAGCCATGCAGTCAATGTAACTGCATGGCTTTCGGTTTTAGGATGCATCATAGAACCCATGGCCGCTGGTTCGGAAGAAAACCGCATTCAATGTTCCGCTGAATCACAAGGCTTACAGCTGCGAACCGATGCAAATTACGGAATTCATCTGCATCTACGGTCAGTACGGCGATGTGCAGATCAAGAATGACGATGGCTTCGAGTGGATTTCCTCCAACGGCGTGAACATCGGTACTTTGTATATCATCAAGCTGTGCGGTATTTCGGGTAGCGGCATTGAAACTCCGCAGGGATTTTTTGCATGAATGATACGCATATGCAAATCATTGCAGGGCGCAGAAGCGATACTGACCCCAAAAAACTTTTGCTTTCATTTTCCGTCTGCCAGATTTTGTGACAGAAAATATTGTATGATTGTGTGGATAAACCGAAGAAATCGAGCGAAAATAAGAATATAATAATGATTAGATTATACGGCGATGTAAAACGGCATTTCGCGGAAAAATACGCGCTCAAATATTTTGAAAGCATTATGTATAAACACGAAAAAGAGAAGCATACTAGCCCTGAAAGCCGATCGGGTGACGAGGCTTCAACCAATGAAAGAAAGGCGATATCTATGAAACAGAAAACACAAGCCGGCGTGACCGGCAAAGGCTTTTATGCCGCACTGGCGCTCAGTACAGCAATGGTCGGCGCAGCCTGCTGGTATGCCTATTCAGAAGCGGGAAAGCTGACGCCGCCCGCTGAACCGACGCATGAATATTCATCCACGCAGCCGGCAGTCACAACAGCGCCGCAGCTCACGACAGCGCCACGTACAACCCCATATACGGCGCCGCCGCGCACGCAATCCGTCACAGAGCCGACTGCGGAGGCAGCAGAAGCCGCCGCAATTCTGCACCGCGCAACCGAAGCGCAGACCGAACCGCCTGCGCCAGCAGAAACCGAAGCGCCTGTCGAACAACCAATGCCACCAGTCGCAGGCAGTCTGCTGCAAGCTTTCAGCCGCGGCGAGCTGGTCAAATCTCCGACAACTGGCATTTGGTCGACGCATAACGGCGCAGACTATGCCGTACCCTATGGAACAGAAGTATGCTGCACAGAGGATGGCACAGTTACAGGCATTGTACAGGACGCACTGCTGGGCATCTGCGTCACGATGCTGCATGAGGATGGAACTGTCACACGGTATTGCGGTCTGAACGAGGGTCTGAACGTTCAGTCCGGAGATGTGATCGCACGCGGAACCGTGCTTGGCGCGGTCGGAGATACCAACGAATCCGAAGGTACACTGGAATCACATCTGCATTTCGAGGTGCAGAGAAATGGCAAGTATATGGATCCGGAAAGCTATCTGGCAGGCACAGCGGAAGCAGCCGAGCCGAAACCGGAAGCATAATCGCAGCCGCCGTTCCGATATCGAACCGGAACGGCGGCTTTCTACATTATTGCTGGCTGTAGCTTTTGTGGAGGAACTTGGATTCATCCAAATTAAAAATCAAGCGATCTGTGTTGTAGTATTTATAGGGCGTATAAACGAGCTGCATTTCTTTCCAAGAAGAAGGCGCATAAATATACACATAGCCCTCCAGTGTTTCGCCGCCTTCGATTGCCTGATTAAAGTTTTCGAGCGAGCTGTTGATACTGGTATAATACTTTCTGCCCGGAACCGCAGCTTGAATATCGCGCACGGAATTGACATCCTCCGTACCATCAATAATGGTAAAGAAATGCGTCAGCGTCGAGCAGTCGACTTTCTCGGAAGTTTTATTATGAATTGTCATTTCAGCGAGCAGGACACGGTATTCGAGCTTATTGACGTCATCAATTTCGATGACATTATTGAGCGTCACATCCAGCTTATCCACATAGTTGACGGTTTCACCAATACTGCCGACATACTCGTTTCCCGGCGTATCATCATCCACGCGGCTTTCCGGCACCTCTGGAGTATAAATACTGCCGCCTTGATTGGCAACGCTATTGTTATTGGCGCAGCCGGTACAGAACACAGAAGCGCTGCACAGGGCAGCCGCAAGCAAAAGAATTGCGGCAGAACGGAGTTTTCTCATCATTTTCGGATCCTCCCAGATACAATTTTTGTATTCGGCATCCATACCGGATGCATTCTGCCTTATTATAGCACAATTTACTGAAAAATGCAAGCCCGAAGCGGTAACAGTTTTGTCATTCCGGATTACAAAACGGATCAAAGTAGAAGGTATCCTCTGTACGGATACCATTCCGATCGCCCGTAATGCGGATTTTACTGACGCGCACGCACAAATCGCCAATCTGCACGAGATCTTCAATATCCTCGCCGCAATAGCCGATATAGGAAACCGAACGACTTCGGATCCGTCTGTTGCTCAGATCAATGCGCCAGCGCAGCGCGTCGTCTGGATTGTGAACATATTGCTTATCGAGCCGGATTTGCCGAACGCGAACAATCTTACGGCTGAGGGCTTCGGGATTACTGCGGGTAAAGCTGCCGTACTCACCGGCTGCATCCGCCATATCAATACGGCTGATCATATTGTTACATTTTGCGCCGCTGCTTTCTGTTTGGATCACACCGGACGGCAGCAGAATGACGTCAGAACCGGTCTGCGGCGTCATGCAAAGCAGATTTGGAACACGGATATAGGGAAAACCGCCGTTCAGCTTATAGTTATAAGCCATGATGGAATCCCACATCGCGGTATTTTCCCGCACATAGATATAGCTGATCTCAGGCATTGTGGTATCATAGGTAATATTCGGGAGCGCATAGGTTTCCATAAGCGATTGCAGCGTCACGGCATAATGCAGCCCCGGAACAAGCTGATTACGCGTCAGAGCAGCGGAAAAGCTGCGGCTATTGATTTTCAGCACATAGCGATTGGATTCGCGGACACATTCCGAATGTTCAACGATACCATCATAAAGCAGCCGGCCATCCAGCCGAAAGATCGCTTCCGAAGGTGCTGGGGGGAAATCATCCATCAGAAACTGGGCATAGAGCGTTGCAAACGCCTGATATCGTTCACGCAGAAGCGTAAAGCGCAGGCAGTGTGTAACCTCGTAGGCAGTACCGTCCGAACAGCGAAGCAAGCAGCTTACATTCATGCGTCAATCCCTCCGATCAGGGATACTGTGAGAACGGCGGTTCTACCGTGCTCCTTAACGCTGCAATCGACAGCCGTAATCTGTAAACCAAGAAACTGTATTCCAGCGAATTCCGTATCAAAAGAACGTTGCTTCCGCATAGGCATCTGCAATGCCGAAAGATACATACCGCATTCCGACTGCCAAACCGTACAGCGTACAGTCAGAATACAAGGCGACGGCGGCAGCAGACGAATCTGCGTACTGCCATCACAGAGTGTATCACGCAGAACAGGGACCTCTGTTTGGATCTGATAATCCGTCACAGGAAGAGAAAGCGCGGCGAGCTGTAAAATCAGAATTTCCCGTTTGGTATCAATTGTCATGCAGACACCCCCTTTGCCAGATCATAGCCTCTGCCGCTGATATCCAGCAATGTTTCGCGCACAAGCCGGTCGATCTGCCGGACATAGTGCAGCTCTCCGAATCGGAGCTTTTGCAGATCCAGATTTTTCTGCTGTACTGTTTGCAGAATGCAGGTGTCAACCTGATCTGCATAATCTGTAAACGCCGCGTCCGTCCTGCAATGCAGCCGCAGGCGGAGCGTCAGTACAACTGGAACCGCGTCCCCAAAGACCGATTGCAGCGGCGCGTCACAGTCTATGGCGATGTAGGCGACAGTCACAAAAAAAGGTACTGTAGGAAGCGGCTTGAGAATTTGCGGATATTCCGGATATGCAGGGATACCAGCAGTATTGAGCGCAGTGATAAAAGAATTGGTCAATGTGTCGGTCATGCACACCCCTCCGTATGCAAAAAGACAAAAGCATCGTCACGCAGCAGCGAGGCGCAATGGGAACGGTATACCCTGACAAGTTCTTCTGCAAGACCGCAGCCGCCCTGATCGGCAGAACCGCCAGCGGTTGTACCTGCATATGACGGAGAAGCCTGTCCTGCGGCGACAATGCGCCGATACTGCAAAAAAGCACGTGCAGCGGCATAGAAGCACAGGCGGCTGTCAGCCGGATCGGCGTCCGGACGCAGCTCCGCATAAACGGCATTCATTTCCGCCTCTGCAATATCGCGCCACATTTCAACATCCGCCAGCGATGCGAACGTCTGAAACAGCTGCATCACCTTTGCGTCATTCATTCGGCACCCTCCGATTCCTGTCATGTGCGCATGAAAAAGCCTGCACAGAAGCTTGACTGTCGTAATTTTGTTCCATCGCAAGCTGTGGTTTCAAATAAACGGGCGTTTGAGCCTGCATCAGGGACTGCCGAAGGTTCAGCAGCTCGGCGATATCCATATGCGGTATCGTATTGGAAAGCGCCTTTGTGGAGGCATTTTCGCCGCAGCAGAAACAGAGCCTGATTACATCTTTGCGAAGAAAATCGGCAAAAGATTCGAGCTGATTGAGCGCGTCATCATAAGCGGCTCGGAGCAGCTCGATTTCTGCGTTACAGGCAGAACCGCCGAGTGTTTTCGTCACGCCGGCATGACGCTGCGCCGGAACGGCAACAAAGCTCCACTCATAGACGTCGCTGATTTCATCGAGCGTCGTATAGCAAGGCGAACCGCCATAGCTTCTGCCTTTGATGTGCTTACAGGGCTTACGGAGATGATTTGCACCGCAGATAGAGCAGATTCGCGCGCCGGCAGCGCAGGAAATACTGACTTCCTTTTTAATGCCTGCGTCAATTTCACGAATCAAATCGGTATTGCCGGCTGTCCGAACCATATAGGCATTTGCAGCGAGACAGCAATAAGGCTTTCCGATTTTTGTAAAACGGTCAGGAATGGTACGCAGTTCTGTCCGAAAGATTCTAGCGGTTTGATTGGCAGATTTTGTGTTATGATCAAAAATACCGGTCACACCGACAAATCGTTTCTGCAATTCCGCAAGTGCGTGATCCGAGAAGCAATCGCCGTCGCGATCAATCTCATTATCACAGAGAATGACATCAAACAGATAGACCTCGTCGAGCGTATGTTTTCTGCGTGTAAATGTATTGAGCTGCTCCAGCAGCATATCATGATTCTGATCCATGTTGCTCCTTTCACCCACCGCCCACCCGTTACAGAATTCAGTATACGATGAACAGATTATCAGCTTGCAATATTCAGAACGGCAGCAGCGCCGGGCATCAGCGGCTGGAATCCGATGTGGATCGAAATGGCAATGCGGTCGAGCTGACAGTCAATCAGGCGATCAGATTCGAGCACGACATCAGAGCCGGTCATGTAGGCAAGCGCATAATCATGTGAAATACCGATCACGGTCTGATTGTCGAGCGAAGCGTCCTTGAGGAGCTTTGCACCGAAGGGCAGACGCACCTGACCCTTAGCGTCAAGCGTGCGGTCGCGCATCTCCGTCATTGCAAGGATATTGGCGACTGTTGCCGGAGACGCAATGACGGTATTGAGGTCAAAATCGGTAAACTGCGCATAGAGGGTCGCGAGGTCCGTATACGCGATAGAGGAACCGGCAGAGCTGACGGGCGTGACGGAATTCTTGATGACGTCGAGCGCTTTTCCAGCCATTGCGCCTGCGAGCTTATGACCAATCGCACGCAGCATGACAGCCAAAACGTCGATTCGCTTCTGACGAAGCGCCTCATAGGAAGCGGAAATCAGTCTGCCATATTTATCGAGTGAAATAACCGCAGATTCGGTGATTTCAGTTTTATGAAACACAGTACCCTCAGTCGTAGTCACAGAATATGCGCCATCGGTTTCGTCGATGGAGAAGCCCTTGCAGGAGGAAGCGTTCACGGAGGAAGTTGCCGCAGTCAGTTCCGGCAAGATGGATTCATTCATACCGCGTTTAATAGCTCTGCGAACGAACTCCGGAAAGAGCACAGCACTTTCGGTTGTCGTAAAGAACTTTTCCACCAAATCGCAGTTATCGCCGGAAACATGGATATCAAAGCGCTTGAGCTGACGTTCAAACGCATCGAGCTGCGCAAGCTCGGTTCCGACATACTGTGCAGAAGGATCGGCAGCCTCAAGCGCCTGTGTAAAGCTGCGGTTTGCGAGGTGATACATACCTTTTTCAAGTCTGACAGAATCGTACATAACATTTCCTTTCTGCGGGGGAAACCCCGTCTTTCGCAATGCGGAAACGGCAGATGATCAACACTGCTCCGCTTTTATTTTTTGATTGCACAGTTCGATTTCTTCCGCCTGTGCATTTTTGAGTCTTGCTTCTGCGAGTTCGGTTTCATCCTGCAAATTGATGACATCCCAGCAAATCTCCGGGTCATCGGCGTAGCCTGCGCCACGAAGCACAGCCGTTCCGATTGTATGCAGAATGGGCGTAAGCAATCTGCGGAAATACTCCAGTTCAGAGGTCAGAATATCCGCCTGCTGCACGGACATTCGTTCCGTAGACGACCATTGCAGACCGAGCAGAAACGGTGGAATCGAAAGCTTTGCGACAATTTGTTCAAGAAGCTGCCGAACGGGGACATTCGTATCAAAAAGCTGATTTTCCGCCCCGATCACCTGAATCCCGACATCGCCGACAGCAACAAAATCCTGTACCTCACCATATTTCGCGGCACGAATTCCCTGCTGCCAAGTGTCAGCGATAGCTTTCGCGTGTTCCTTTGCAAAAGCAGCGGAATCGCTGTCCGGCCGATAGGTTACAGCATAGCGAATATTGCCGGCGCGGTCATAATTCTGACCAATGCATTCATAAATGCGCAGCAGAATCTTGGAAACAGCCGGAAGACCGCGCAGAATGGATACGCCGGTAATCGAACCGGCAGGCGGATCGAGCGCTGCGAACAGAATACGTTCCGGATAGCGCAGCGGAACAAAGTGATCGCCTTGCCGAATGGAGAAGCCGCATCCGCCGCCGGCAGAAACTTCCGTTTTCACAGCGCCGGGATGCGCAGTCAAAAGCGAAGCAGGCACGCCGTTTTCGTCTGGGATAAGTTCCCCGAAGGCATTGCCGTATGTGAGCAGGCTATTGAGCATCTGATCTATAAAGAGCTGGAGTGATCTTCCGGTCACATTGACAGGCACCTGAACGGAAAAGCGGTCGAGCACAGCCTGCGCAGCGGGATTTTCAGCAATCAGCCGAAATCCGCCGGTCAGACGGACAATTTTGCGGATTGCGGCGTCAATCACAGGAACGGCATACCGCAGCGCGTCATAGAGCTGATATTCCTGTTCCGGCACAGTATCCGGAACACACAGCGGCAGCGTAGAAGCCGGAGCAGCTCTTGGCGGAGTCAGCAGAAGCGGCATGGTATCCGAGCAAACGCCTGATTTTTTTCTATGAAAGAAAATCGGAAACGCCAATCAAACACCTCCATCAATCAATTTAGCGGACGATTATTGCATTATCGCTTAACGGCAGCCACAAAGAACGCGTCCTGCTTGGGACGATCCAGCACAGTTGCGACAAAATATCGGATATCGTCCATAGCATGATCATTCATTTTCACAGGCATATCGCGAACAGCCTGCTCGTCCCAGATATAGAGCGAAAACTCACGGATTGTATCGGTACAAGCCGGTGAAAAGAGGATTTCGCGGTTACGCAGAGCGTCAGCGGTTCTATGGATACCGGAGAGCACATCGTTTTTCGCGGGCACAACGGTATAAACGCCGTGTCTGCGAATACACGCGATAAAGCTTGCCGCAGAAGGGTCAACAATAATTTGTTCGATGTTTCGGTTTCCTGCAAGCTTTACAAGCGCGGCATAGTGTTCCTCATCGGTACGCGGCAGACCGGTTTTCCGGGCGTCGTAATAGCTTTCGGCAATGCGATACCACTTCTGTTCACAACAGCACCATAGCCCGAAAGACGCAGGATTGATTGTACCGTAGTCACAGGAGATAATATACCGTTCCGCATGATCGGGCAGTTCAGCGAGATGCACAGCCGGAGAAAACATCGGATAGATCAGCCCTTGCGCCGCCGTCCAGATACCCTTAACATAGCGGTCATAGAACACACCGGTATAGAGTCGTTCATAGCGTTTACGGATATTTGGCGTCAGAGAAGCGTTATCCCGCATCGTAAAATGCAGATAAAGCGCCTGTTTCTCATGGGCTTTCAGGATCCATTCCTGATAGAACCAATGCGAAGGCTGCGCCGGATTACAGCAGAACCAGAATTTTGATTTTGGGACAGAGCATCTGGCGAGCGCCTGCTCGACGAAAGAGCGCGGCATCAGAACGACCTCGTCGAACAGCACGCCGGCGAGCGTCATACCCTGAATGAGCGCAGCAGAGCCTTCATCCTTACCGCCGAAATAATAGAAACGATTCTGTCTGTTGCCAAGACCAATCTCGATATAACCGCTGCCGATATTTTCGGAGACCTGAAAGCCGACAGCTTTGAGAAGCGAAAGAAGCGGCAGAACGAGATTACGCCGGAGTGAAGTTTTTGTTTTACCGCAAATCGCGAAGCTCTGCTGTTGGAATGACGCGGTTGCCCAGAGAACAAATCCGAGCGAAAGCGCGGTTGTTTTGCCGGAGCGCACAGCGCCGTCACAGATCAAAGCGTCCAGATGCCGTGTACGAGGAGCATTCCACCAGTTAATCGCCTTACGTTGCTTCGGAGAAAACGGTACCGGCATTGCCGGCAGAGTCGGATTCATCGACATCCACCTCCTCTGTCTGACCGCCGCGAAGCGCCTGCATGAGTGCGGCAGCGGTCGCCGCAGAATCGGCAGCGCCGGCGCATTCAAGCAGCTTGCTCATCGCGCCGAGCCGATCAGCGAGCTTAACCTCAAAGCCGTTTTTGTCGTATTTGATAGACGTGACATGAAAGAGATCGAGCGCCTGCAAATCGGACTCTGAGAGGTTCTCAGAGAGCACGAGTTTGGCGGCGTCATTCGCGTCGCCAAACGCAAGACGGGCAAAACCGGCAGTAACAAGCTGCTGCAAAGGCAGAGCAGGCTGCGCGGCAAGCTGTGCAAGATAACGTCTGCAAAACGGCGAATGGAGCATTTGCAGCCCGTCATCGGCGGCAGTTTCGGGCGGACAACCGGCGTGCAGAGCAGCTTCGCGAACATTTCCGAGCGCGAGATACCATCGGCAAAAGGCAGCGCGGCGAGATTTGAGCTGTTCCAGATACAGGACCACCTTTCTGATAAAAATATGGTTCGATGCACGGTGAGGGAGCAGCCGGCACCTATAAAGGGGTACGAAACACAAAAAAGTTGCACGCTTTCGTACAACCATGGATCAATATTATTTTTATTTAATTAGAAATGCGCAAAATATAATCCATATAATCATAAAACATAAAACAATATACAGGCAAATTACGGAAGCAGCGTGCAACCGGATCCAGCACAAAAAAGCAGGTCTGATTTTCCAAAACCTCTTGCAATTTCAGGATAATTCTGATATAATAGTAATATGCGGTTGTATATCCTGCCGCAGAAATCAGAAATAACCATAAAACATAGATATTAAGGAGTCAGATTGAAATGGATGACCAGAAAAGTTTAGAAGCACAGCTCCTCGGTGATATGGGATATGAGGATACGCGCAAGGCAGTACAGCCGCAGTATCAGGAGCTAAGCGATGAACAGATTGCAATATTACAGCAGCAGCGCGCAGCAAAAGGACAGCCGCCGTATACGGAAGAAGAAATCGCAGAGCTGAAGGCTGAATTTATAGAGCGACAGCGCACACAAGCCATGGAAGCGGCGTTTGCAGCGCAGGCAGAAGCGCAGAAAGCCGCAGCAGCTGCATTGCTATCTGAACCGGAGGATTACACGCAGCCAGAACGCAAGCCGCAGCATGAGGCATTGCCGCAGGTTGATGCAAGCGCATTGCTGGAGGAAGCTGCACCGGAGCCTGAACGCAGAGTCGTGTTCAACGAGGAGGATCTGCAGGCGGCGAAGATGTCGGCAGCCAAGCGCGCAAGCGACAGCCTCAAGGAGCTTCCGCAGCAAACGCCAGAGCAGCAGAAGCGTGCGCGAGAAGAAATGGCAAGACTCCGTAGGCAGCAGCAGGAAGAACTTGCTGCAAAAGGCTTTTCCGTTTCAATCATTATGACGATTATCGGAGCCATTGCAGGCGCTTGTACGCTTCTTTTCTCATCGGGCGCATATCCGGATCCGAATAGCATTCCGGGCGTATTCAAATTCTTTGACAGTTGTTATTTGATCATCGGTCTGGCGATGATCGGACTTGCAATCACGATTGTACTGCGCGTCAGACAGCTCAAGGGATTTGCGTCATTTGTATTCACGCTGAATGCGATTATCATGCTGATACCGGGCATCGTGTCTTTACTTTCCGAAAAGAAGAACGCACCGGGCGGCGTCATGGTATGCATTGGCTATGTAATTTCGATCATTTGCAGCATTGTCGTTGTATTTGTCATGTCCACAAGCGATAAGCTGGGCGCCTACTACCAAAAGAGCGAAGTCATATATGATTGATAACGGCGTCCTGCGTCTGGAACCGATTGCAGAAATCCGGACGGATTTTCAGGACAAGTTCGGACTGCCGCGACAAAGCGGACTGGTTTCGGAACTGCGTGGAGAAATCGTATTTCATCCGGCATACAGTCAGCCGGAAGCAGTCAGAGGCATTACAGAATTCACGTATCTATGGCTGATCTGGGGATTTCATGCCGCACAAAAGCAGGCGGACAAAGGATGGTCGGCGACTGTCCGGCCGCCGCGTCTCGGCGGAAATACCCGGATCGGCGTTTTTGCGACGCGCGCGCCCTACCGTCCGAATCCATTGGGGCTTTCCTGCGTCCGGCTGGAAGCGGTCTATACGGACACACAGCCCATTCGCCTGCTGGTATCCGGCATAGACTTGCTGGATGGCACCCCGATTTATGATATCAAGCCATACATCCCGTTTGCAGACTGCAAACCAGACGCAGCAGAAGGCTATACAGCGGAAACCAGACAGCATATGCTTGCGGTTGATTTTCCGCCGGCGCTGCTTGCAAAACTGCCAAAAGACAAGCAGCAAGCAGCAATCGAAGTTCTGCGGCTTGATCCGCGTCCGGGATATTCCGATGACCCCGAACGTCAGTATGGCATCTGCTATGCCGGCAAAGATATTCGTTTTCGAGTAAGCGGACAGCTGCTGACCGTCTGTGAAGTCGTTCCTGCGGAAGAAAAGGAGTAATCGTCATGGAAAAGCTATATGAATCCGGAGAAAATTATCTGGAAACAATATTGCTGCTGCATCTGCATGACAACTTTGTACGTGCGGTTGACATTGCAAGGGAAATGGACGTATCAAAGCCAAGCGTCAGTCGTGCGATGGGCATTTTAAGAGACGGCGGCTTTATCTCGATCGCAGAAGACGGCAATATTACGCTGACGGAAAGCGGCAGTGAAATTGCCGAGCGAATATATGAACGCCATCAGATATTATCGCAATGGCTGATAGATCTCGGCGTATCGCCGGAAACGGCAGCTGAGGACGCCTGCAAAATGGAACATGATATCAGTGCCGAATCTTTTCGGGCGCTCAAGGAGCATCTGCGCACTGCGCACCCGAATATCAGCATAAAATAACAGAAACTCAGAATCCCGCAAACAAAGAGAGAAACGCTTAAAGGAGCAGCAACATGAACCTCAATGCTTTTTTTCGCAGTGCAAAATTCCGCGTTCTGCTGTGTATCCTTGCGCTGCTGACAGGTATCATGCTTTATTCTCTGAAATCCGGCGCTCGGACAGACTATCTGACGCGCATCATGCAGAGTATCAGCGCACCTGTGCGCAAGGCGGCTTCCGCAATTTCAGGAGAAGTCAACACGCATCTGGATACCTATTTTCAATCCAAAGCATATCGTGATGAAAATTCGCGTCTGCGTCGCCAGATCGCCTTGCTGAATGAGCAGCTCATCGGTTATGATGATGCAATCGAAGAACTGGAAGCGCTGCGCGACCAGCTTGGCATCAAGCAAAAGCACCGTGATTTCGTACTTTCGGAACCATGCAAGGTGCTGATGCCGGTTGCAAACGATCTTGCGCACAGCTTTCTGATTGATCAGGGCGAGGACGATGGCATTACGCTGAATGCGCCTGTACTCTGTGCCGACGGTCTGATCGGCGTCATTACAGAGGTCAGTCCGCATTATGCAACTGTCACGACCATGCTTTCGCCGGAGCTTTCGATTGGCGCCGTCATCCTGCAAACCGGAGACAGCGGCATTGTAGAGGGCGATCTGCGCCATGCAATCGACGACCGTGCTGTTATGATGTACATTGACGAGCACAGCACAGCAAAAGCTGGTGATCTCATCATCACAGCCGGAACAACGGGACTGTTTCCATATGGCTTGCCGGTTGGCAATATCACGGAAATCAGACTGGAAGAAAGCGGACTTGCCCAAACGGCGCTGCTTGTGCCATCGGTTGATTTTTCCGCATTGGAATCCGTTACGGTACTGCTCGATTTTGAAGGAAAGGGTGAGACCGTCGGTGAAAACTAAGCAGCAAAAGCCGCGGCGTCAGCGCCGGACAAGCTCCGAGCAGCGAACGCAGCGCCGCAATCTGCTCCGAAAAACATTCAGTATGATGCTACTGATTCTCTGCACAATACCGATGCTGGGCGGCGGCTTGCAGCCGATCTGGGTGATTCCGGCGGCAATCTGCATTTGCATGAACGAGGATTTATATTTTTGTATGGCAGCCGGAGTGATCGCCGGTTTCGGGATCGATCTTGCGTGCGACAGCATTCTGGGCGTCAATGCAATGTATATGGTAATACTCTGTACAGCGGTTTGTCTGCTATTCGCGCAAATTCTCCGGCGCAGCTTTGTGCATTATTTTATACTGACGGCTGCCGGCGTTTTTCTGCACAGCGCCCTGCGCTACCTGCTGACGGTCGGAATATTCCGCGCTGAGGGGAAAGAGATGTTCTGGAACAGCATCCTGCTTCCCTCTGCGCTGCTGACGCTTGCGGCGGCACTGCCTGTTTATCTGCTGTATCTGCCGCTGACGCGTTTGCTGACGAAGTGCGTCCGTTCTATGGACGCCGCAGCAATTCGCAGAGATTTTTGAACCGATTACGACAACGCAGCAACAGATCATGATACGTCAACGCGGCAGCAAATATGCAAAAAAGAGACTGCGGATACCATAAGCGCAACACTGCATTGGTATCATACGCAGTCTTTTTATATCAACAACTATTTTCAAAATAGGGCGAAAAATATCCTTTTTTGTCGTATTGATTGAAAAATCTGCGGAGATATGTTATAATAATACCAATAGATTCGTAAATCAGAAAAATATTAAATAAATACTCCAAATGAAAACAAATGCAATATTGAACCAAGCGCATAGTACCGATAGCCTGCTCTGCTTGATCTGTGCTGTTCAAAGGGGAGCAGCGCAGTCAGGATGCGTCTTTTCATGCCTGTGATCCAGAGATTCAGAATACAGCGCTGCATTTTAGGAGGTTGAAATGAGAATAGCTGTTTGCGATGATGAACCGTTGATCTGTAAGGAAGTCATACGACAAATCCGAATGCTTTCATCGGACGACGAAGTGTTTACGTATCACAATGGTCAGGAACTGCTTGACAGCGGTATTTCCTTCGACTTGGTTTTTCTAGATATTGATATGCCGGAGCTTGGCGGCATGGAGACTGCCGCTGCTCTCTGCAAATGCCAACGGGATACGCTGATTATCTTTCTGACAGCCAGCCGCGATCATATTCATGACGCATTTAAAGTTCGGGCATTTCGCTATATCTGCAAGCCGATCAACCCTGCGGATTTTCATGAGGCATTTCTCTCGGCAAAGCAGGAGCTATGCGAGCGCGTCCGGATTACCGTGCGGCAGGATCACATCACCTGTTCGATTCTGCTGAATGACGTCATCTGCTTTGAGGCGTATGGCGACGGTACATATATTTATACAACTGAAACCGTTTATACCTCATCCCGTCCGTTGAAGTCATGGCTTGCGCAGATCGGAACATATTGTTTTTATCAGGTACATCGTTCCTATGCCGTATCGCTTCGGCATATTCAGAGCATCAACACCAATGCGATTATCATGCGCGGAATGCAGCAGGAGATTCCGATTTCACGCCGCAGCCGTTCCGGCATTAAGGAAGCGTTTCTTGCGTATATAAAGGAAAATGCGAGGTGATCGGCATTGAAATGGACAAACTTTTTCTATGAACTTTGTTATTTCGGCATAGAATTCATAAAAATGTATTTGTTCTGCATCCTGATATTTCAGCAGCGTGCGAAGCCAGCAAAGTATACAATTCCGATCGCTGCGGCAGCGCATCTGATTTACGCTGTGCTTGCGATGCGCTTTCAGGCGCAGCACAGCCTGATCGTCTGGATCATTGTATCGCTCTGCTGCCTTCTGATTTCAGAAACCAAGCTTTCAAGAAGCTTATCGTTGTTTGTATTTCCGGTGATTTCGGTATTGGATATGACAGCGGTGCTGCCGTTTCTGGTTTTATACGGATATTCTATGGATAGTCTGTCAGCAAATGCGCACCTGACGCTCTTTGCCAATATGCTGTCCATACCGATATTGCTTTTATTCGATCTGATCGTCCGGATCGCTGCGAGCAAATACAAGCAGATACAGATACGCGGCAAACTGATTCTCCCTGTGATTCTGGTATTGGTTGCAATCGGCGCACTGGAAACGGTTGCCTTTCAAATCATGACAGAATTTTCATCTACGTTTCGCATTTATGTTCTGTTCAGCCTGATTACTGCGAATATCCTATGCCTTTTGCTCTGTGCGATGCTGATGCGCAGCGATTCAAACAATCTGCTTCTGACGCAGGAACGCCAGATCATGCAGAAGCAAATGGAGCTGGAGCAGCAGTATTATATGCGAATTATGGAGAAATCCGAGGAGCTTCGGAGCTTCCGGCACGACATCCGAAATCATATTTACTGTATGCGCGTACTGCTCGACGAGGGAAATTTACAGGAATTAAAAAGCTATATGGATTCTATGGATGTTATGATTCACGCGATTGGAAACGGCGTACAAAGCGGAAACAAGCTGCTCGATGCAATTCTTGGCGAGCTTGTCAGCAAGTACAGCGATGTACATTTGGAGCTGTATGGGGCATATCCCAATCAAAGCGTTTTATCGGATGTAGATTTCTGCACGATCTTTTTCAATGCTTTGAGCAACGCTTTTGAAGCGGCGGCAAAGACCGAAGCAAAGCAGGTAACGATCTCGGTGCGTACAATGGAATCGCATTTGCTATTTACGGTTTCCAATTCAGCGGACGCAGCGCCGCAAATGCGGCATAACCGATATGTCTCCGCAAAGGAAGGCGCCGGACATGGCTACGGCATATCCAATATGACTGAATGCCTGAATAAAAATCAAGTGCAGTATGATACGACATTTCTGGACGGCGTATATACGCTGAATATGTATTTCATGAATAAACTCACGCCGTTTACCGTCAAAAACTGACCGTTCAGCGGAAATGTATTGCATTTGGCAAATCTCTATGCTATAATAAAATTGGAGTAAAAAATGCTCCTGCAATTCAAATCTGATGAATATGGAGGGAATCAATATGGAGCTTTTCGCATGGAGCTTTGATTGGCTGAAATGGTTATTGCCATGGTCGTAAACCGATACAGAACAATTCTTGATCTATAAAATGATGGTATCAGACCGGATGGACGAGTGTTTCAAGGACATTCAGCAATCCGATCTGCTATTATAACTTTCTCGTTCCATTCTCTTTCATCCAGCCCGACTGACTTCCATGCAGTCGGGTATTTTTTGTAAACGCGCCTATTCAGCGTCAATTTTGCCGGATACAAAAAAGCCGTCCGCAAAAACGCAATAAACGGTCATGCAATCGCAAAATACAACTTGTATTATTTTTCATTTATGGTACAATACAAATTGCAGACCGGCAGTATTTCTGCCGATCATGATAAATGAAAGCGAGGCATTGATCCATATGAAAAAAGGTACAATCCGCAAGCTGACGCTCATGACAGCTGCGGCTTGCGTGCTGACTGTGATATCCGGCTGCGGCAGCGATCCGGCAACCGAGAGCAGTTCCGCCGCAACGGAAACGACGTCGCAGGAAACGCAGCCTGCCGAACCGCTTGTATTCACTGAAAATGTCACCGATACGGCAGACGGATACGACTATGAACTTTGGAAGGATTCCGGAGATACCGAAATGCATATTGAAGCAGGCGGCACATTCTCCTGCGAATGGAGCAATATCAACAATGCGTTATTCCGGCGCGGTCAGAAGTTTGACTGCACAAAGACCTATCCGGAGCTTGGCAATATCACAGTAGAATACGGCGTAGATTATCAGCCGGTGGGCAACTCTTATATGTGCGTATACGGTTGGACAAGACAGCCGCTGATCGAATACTATATCGTAGAATCATGGGGTTCATGGAGACCGCCAGGCGCACCGTTCCCTGTAGGTTCCGTGACCGTAGACGGTGCTGAATACGACATCTACAAGACGACAAGAGTAGAACAGCCCTCGATTGACGATATCCAGACATTCGATCAATACTGGAGCGTACGCCGGACGAAACCCCAAACGGAAGGCACAAAAATTGAAGGTACGATCTCCGTATCGAAGCATTTTGACGCATGGAAAAAATGCGGACTGGAGCTTGGCAAGATGTATGAAGTTGCGCTGACGATTGAGGGCTATCAATCGCAGGGCAAAGCGACCGTCTATCAGAACGAACTGAACATCGGCGGAACATATAGCGAAGCGACTGACATAACAGTAACGGTAGATGAAGAAGCGCTTCAAAAGCTTGCAGAGGCAGATACCGGAACACCGGAGGAAGCCGGCTTCTTCGAGACGAATTTTGAAACCGGAACAGAGGGCTGGGTGACGCGCGGCGGACCGTTAATCAGCGTAGATAAGGAGCACGCTGCCGAGGGAACGCAGTCGATTTCGGTCTGCGGCAGAACCGATAACTGGAACGGCGCAGCGATACTGCTCAGCAGCGATACGTATAAAGCGGGTGAAGCCTATCATTTTCGGGCGAAAGTCATGCAGAACAGCGGCGAAGACTGCACCATGAAAATGACCTTGCAGTACAATCTGGACGGCGAGGAGAAATATGATGAGATCGCGCTGTCGCCAGCAAAAAGCGGCGAATGGATTACGCTGGAAAATTCTGCATACGTCATACCTGACGGCGCGGAAAAACTACAGCTTTATGTAGAATCGCCTGACAGTCTGACGGATTTTTATGTCGATG
Source organism: Oscillospiraceae bacterium (assembly GCA_016296505.1). Taxonomy (GTDB): domain Bacteria; phylum Bacillota; class Clostridia; order Oscillospirales; family Ruminococcaceae; genus Firm-04. Next base: position 12,560 of record JAEDJD010000023.1, on the reverse strand, counting down.
AAGCGTCGGGTGCAGCGTGCGCCGAATAATCCAAATTCATACAAAAAAGGAACCGGCTTTTCAGCAATTTGAAAAGCCGGTTATTTGCGCATAGAAACATTTTCTGATGATAAATTATAGCAAATAATACTGAAAAGGTCAATTACATTATATTAACTCACTGCATTAGAATTTGTGCTATTCACGGTAAATCCGAAGGTTTATAAAGTCTTTGGTAGACAATATAATTAAGGCAATGCCTGATTTTCTACCAAAATTTCTACCAAAACCATTCATTTTTCATTTTTTTTTCTTGCTTCCGTTTTTTTGTGCATTATACTTTATAATCTTGATACAAATGATTCACCAGTGTCCACAGACGGATCATTTTTCATTTTAATGTTATCCGACTTCTTACCGTTTTCACCGCCGAGAACTCTTGCAATCGTTTCAGCCGATGTAACCTTAAGCAGCAATGTGAACAATAAGCTCCAGCTTGTCATTTTCAAACACCTTGAAAAGACTGTTCAGCTCATCTACATTGTAAAAAGTTGCTTCGTGGCGTTCAGCTCTCGGTACCGTCAGTTTATCCATAGAGTGAATAAGAAGCATATCCATCTTCACTGCATACGCAAATGCTGAGTGCAATGCAAGATAATATTGTTTCGCTGAACTTCCTTTAATACCCTGGTCAAGCTTGTAATTGAGAAATTTCTGTATGTGAGTATAGGTGATCTCCCCAAGCGTGATATGCGGATACTTCTCGTTGATGTAGTTAAGAAATCTCTTTGAAATCCTGCTGTAACACTGATGTGTTGTACGAGCCACATTAGGCTTGATTGCAATCAGCCATACAGAAAAGAAGTTATCAAGTTCACGATTTGCAATACTTGCATCTGCTGAATTGTTCGCTGAAGTATTGGAACTGGTGTCTGTGTTTCCACCGAAAGCCTTTCTGAACTCCTCTGCAATTTCATCAACCTTTGCATTCAGAGCTTTTTTTGCGCATTTCTCCGGCAGGTCAGTTTTCACCCACTTACGCTTACGCTTGCCGTTTTCGTCCTTGAAGTCGAAAATAACATAGTATTTGCCGTTCTTTACGGCAGTTATGTACTTAAAAGGCAGACTTGCTTTCATTTTAATATCCTCCTTGAATTGAAAGCGGTAGAAGTCTGCTGTTGACAACAATATTATAGCGCGCAACCACATATAATGCAAGACTACCGAGCCGCTTTAACTTTTTTCGGCATTTTTCACTGGGGAATTTCCCATTTATTGTGCGCTTTGCAGAACAAAATCTATTACAGTTACCTTTGCGATTTTGATAATACGACCACATGGGATACGCTTTATCTCTCCGTTTTTAATCAGCTCATAAACTTTTGTACGGCTTAGGTTAAGCATCTCACATACCTGTTTGACATCTACCACATCGGGATATTGCTTAAACATTGTACGGTATGCGTTTTTTGACGAATTGTTCATACAAACCTTCCTTTCAGGGAGAAGAAAAAGAAAACAAATAGCGTTGATACGTTCTTACAATAAGGATACTCGATAGACAGTCAGAACGTATCGCCAAAAACACGAAAAAACAAGCGAAGGATTTGTCACCGCTACACAGAGCAACTAAGCTATACAAGGATGCAAGTATGAAAGAGGACGAATGAAGGTAGGTTTGATGGATGTGGACGGACACAACTACCCTAATCTGCCATTGGTGAAGCTGTCAGCCTGGCACAAGACTCAGGGAGACAGCGTGGAATGGTACAAACCGATGATAAGCGAACACCTTGACATAGCCAATATGCATAAGGAGGATGCAAGAGAAGCTATATATAAGGTGATGGTATATGTATAGCGCTTATTGACAATTACTGAAATATGGTTTATAATCATAAAAAAGAGTAGGAGGATTGTCTGATTTGTACGGAAGCGGAACTATAACCATACGTCATCAATGGAAAAAGGTTGAAATCGAAATCGACAAAATTATTTACGTTCTCATGCACCGTCAGGACGCAGAGATACACGTTTACGGAGATAAAACATACAAAGCCCGTATCACCTGCGAAGAACTAAAGAAAAAGCTCGGCGACAGCTTCATTGAGATACGCCGTGGGTGTATCGTATCAGCAATGGCAATACGCAGCATCACGGATACAGTTAATCTCATGAACGGTGAATCTCTCAGGTACACGTTAAGCAAAAAAACGAAATTACGCAATGAAATTTACCGGAAACAGCAGGACATCTTAGACTGGTTTGCTGATGATGCGCCCAGAACGCAACAGGAATACCGTCAGCATTACATCTGCTATGAAAATGCCCCTTTCGCATTTGCAGACATTGAGATGATATTTGACGAGGAAAGCCACGCTCTGGACTGGATCTTCCGCTATGGCAATGAAGCTCTGGCAAAGCTTGAAATGTTTCCCCTTGAGAGGCTTATCGGCAGTACGTTCGGCAGTCTGTTTGAGAATATGGACAGCAAATGGCTGAGGTTTTATGAAAAAGCCGTCCTTTACGGTGAAGTCATGGAGATAAACGATTACAGTCCGGAGATAGATGCCGATCTGAAAGTGATATGCTTTCCCACATTCAGAGGTCACTGCGGCTGTATTCTCCTTCATGCTGATGAAATAAAGCTTCATGGGAAAGGCTGCGACGAAGAAGAATTGCAGTCCTCCGAAGAGGAAAAGTCGTTGAAACCTGATACGAATTGAATGCTCAGACTGCGAAATGCCGTTTTGTTCCATGTTTGATGTCGTTTTGTTCCATGTTTTTGAAGATTCTCTATTTTTGTTGCCAAAACATTGACAATTCCAGTGCGGATATGGTATAATATGTATATGTAAATTGCGGTAATATGAAATCCATGCCCCTGATGTTGTTTCCTACAATTTAAATATTTTTTATAACGCTATTGATGAATATGTGAATAATATGTATAATATTAAATAGAAATGCCGCTTGGTGAATAAAGAAATGGACGTTATAATCAGAAATTAATTTTTAAGAGGGTATTAATTTGGAAAAAGCAAAAGATAATTCAAAGAAAAAATGGCTGATCATAATTTTGATCATAATATTATTTGTCATGGCGGCTGCTGCAGGCGGATTTGCGGGATATAAAATATTTTCAAAAGAAAAGCCAAAGGAATCCAATGGTGTTGTCGGAAAGGTGTACGACGACTGGGATACAGGGCTTGAGGAAGAAGAAAGTAAGCTCCAGAGCAAGGGTATTCAGATACCCGGCTATGCAACCGCCGAGATGAAGGAAGGCGATATGAGTCTTCATCTTAGTATCGGCAATCCGGAAACGAACGAGTGTGGCTTTTATGCTACGCTCAAACTTGAGGACGGAACGGTGCTTTATGAGTCCGAACTGCTCAAACCCGGCTATGGACTTACTGATTTACCGCTTTTGCAGACTCTTGAAACCGGAGAATACACAGCTATAGTTTATTATAAATGCGTCACTCTTGATGAGGATGAGACTTCCTTAAATTCCGCAGAATCGGAATTCAAACTCATTGTTAAGTGATTAGGAAAGCCACTGAAAACGGTTTTCTTATCAATAAATTTTATATATGAAAGGAGTTTTTCTATGAAAAAAACAAAAATCAGAGCAATACTGACTGCTGTTTTATGTTCAGCAACTCCTGTTATGTCAGTATCTGCTGCAACTCTCAACGATGTCAACCCTAGCAATTCAACAGAAGTAACAGCTAATATCGTAGACCCCGGATATGTAAGCTACACTATTACGATTCCTGAAACTGCTGATTTCGGAACGCTTTCCGTGCCTGATAATATTGATACCGATCACTATACCTTCAGCTCATTATCAGTTGTGGCAACTGAGCTCAATATAAAAAGCAATCAGGGAGTATCTGTTTATATGATGGACAGCGCTTCGGACGATAATCAGTTCTACATTTCACAGAAGGACGTATCCGATCCGTTCAAAATAGCTTATGACGTTTATGACACTGTGGTTGACGAAAAAAATATCGGCAGTTCAGATCCGATAAATTCAACCGGAACGCTCAACACATACGGCTATCATCTCGGTACATTTTTATCAGGTTCTACGGGAAGCACACAGAATATTACGCTCGCTTTGAATCAGAACGCTCTGTACGATCAAACCCTTTCCGATATTGCAGGCGATTACAGCGGAACACTCAATTTCCACAGCGCACTTATTGAAGTTTCATAATAATAACTGAGATTTGATATTATAAAATGAAAAAGATCGGAACAAACAGGCGTATTAGCCTGCTGCTTATAACAATATGTTCGATAATTGCTGTGTTCTTTTCGACTTCTGTTACAGCATATGCTGATCAGGGTACAAAAGTGATTGCCCGTATCGAAGCTGACGAAATCGGCTCCAGGCTTGCAGGTTGTAGTCTGAGCCTTTCCGGCAATATTGGTGTAAATTTCTTCATGAAGCTTTCTGATGAAGTTGTTGCAGATGGCAAGGCATATATGCAGTTTACGCTCCCCAACGGTGATACTCCGCAGGTAATGGTAAGCAAAGCGGAAATTGCTTATGTTGGCGACAAGAGATATTATGTCTTCTCCTGTCAGGTTGCCGCAAAGGAAATGGACGGTACAATCACTTCACAGATAATCACATCAGACGGCGAGGGCGTGGTTTACAAATATACCGTAAGGGACTACGCAGATTATATCCTTGATGAAGCCAATGGCTATGATGATACCACAAAGGCTATGGTATCGGCTATGCTCAGCTACGGTGACTATGCAAAGGCATATTTCAGCGGTGAAGAACTGACTGCAACAAGCGAAATCGAAGCAGTAACAGCTGATATGCTTGCAGAATATGCAATGACAGCAAGCGGAATGCTTCCTGAGGGAATCAAATATTACGGTTCAACCCTGCTTCTGAAATCAAAAACGACAATCAGACATTATTTCAAGGTTACAGAGGAAACAAACGTTTCAGCTTACGGCATGACTGAAAAGGATGGTTATTACTTTATCCAGCACGGCGACATTCCCGCAGGAAGTCTTGGTACAGCGCAGAATATCTCAGTTGGTGAATATACTATTTCATACAGCCCTCTGAGCTACGCTTATGCCGCGCTGAACAGCGATTCCACAAGCGATAACCTGAAAAATCTTGTAAAGGCACTTTATCTTTACAACAATGCAGCAATTGCATACATGAACTGAGTAGGTGATTTTGATGAAAGAAGCATATACAGCACCGGAAATAGAAATCGTGGAGTTTGAATGTGAGGACGTTATTACCACAAGCAGTATTATCTCTGACGAAAACGAACTGCCGATAATTTAAAAGAATCAGATAAAAGGTAAAGCGGACGTCGTGAAAGCGGCGTTCGCTTTCATAATCAAGGATAATTTATGAAAAAACTATGCATTATCACCATCATCAGGAGGAGCTGCATTCTCTTTAGACCTTGATCACTGGGCGTGATGTACAATATTATCAGATTCTTTTGCAAACATATTGACAGATTCATTCTTTTGTGATATAATTGGATTAAGCAATTAATTCTGATGCGTGAGGTAACTGTATGGGTGCAATGAATGTGAAAGTACATGAAGCCAAGAGAACGCATATCATGATAAAATGCTTTGAATGTTATGCGGAACATGGATTAGGCAGCGTCGGGATCAAAGGACTTGCAGAGGCGTGCGGGATTTCTTCGGGAAATTTGTATTTCTATTTTGGAAACCTCGACGATCTGATTATTCAATCCACTGAATATTGTATGAGCAAGGTAGAAGAAGAATTCATGGAAAAAGCTCCTGCCAACGCGTCGGAATTATGGCGTTTTATAGATGAGATTCCCTACTGGACAGCCGAAAAGCACGGAAAGAAATACCGACTGATGTATCAGATATATACTCATCCGAAATACAGAGAATACAGTGCTGAAAGAGAGCATTGAATTATTGACGGAAAAGTATAATTCCAGGGTTCAGTTAGCGGAAACAGGCGCTGATAAATAAGATGCCGTCAATACATTACTGAGAGGAGGAATTTTTCGGCTGAAATATGTTTATATTGGCGATAAGCCGAAACATAATATACAGCAGCAATGCCGAGAGCTGCGTATATTAAATATCCTGATTATACTTAAAAGGAGGAACACTTATGGAAAGACGAACAAGTTTTTCAAAGCGAATTTTTAGTATCATGCTAAGTCTGCTTATGGTTTTATCCATGCTGCTGTATTTTCCCAGCGGAATATTCAGCAATATCAGCTTCGGACTGAAAGCAAGTGCAGAGGGCACCACAAATGACTTCACCCTTTCTGCGATAACCGGCGCTCCCAAAGGCAACAGCAATGAAGAATACACTAATTTATTCGACGGCAATACAGGCACAAAATGGTGCTTTAATTTCAACGGCTCTGCCTATGTGATATTCAAGGCATCGGAACCGGCTAAGTTCAGCACATATTCAATCGCAACCGGTAATGATACAGCCGATAACTCCGGAAGAAACCCGGTGAAATGGACACTTTCTGCTTGTATGAATTATACGGGCGATACCACTTCATGGACAGTCATCGATACTGTTACAGACGGCGGCTTGCCGGCTGCAAATGAAACGTATACTGATTTCACATTAGCAGAAACCACTCCGTTTTATCAGTATTTCAAGCTGGAAGTCACAGAGCTTTCAGGTGGTGGCGTTTTGCAGATCAGCGAGATTGCACTGAAGGATTATACACTGTGTGAGCATCAGTGGGAAGCTACAGGCGAAACAATCGCTTCAACCTGTACAGAGTACGGCTATAATGTTGAATATTGCCCCTTATGTCAGGGAACAAGAAACGTACCAGCAGAAGATGCTTTAGGGCACGATTTTGTGGACGAAATATGCACTCGCTGCGGGTTGGCAGACACAACACCAAAAGAGCCGTCAACAGACGTAAATGGTGTGTATCAGATAGGAACAGCCGGCGAGCTTTACTGGTTTGCAGATAAGGTAAACAACGACAATGCAAACTACGGAAGTGCAAACGCAGTTCTCACAGCGGATATTACTGTAAATCAGAATGTTCTGAATGAAAATGGCGAATTAAACAGCGGAGATTTCACAAGCTGGACGTCTATTGGCAAAGTCTATAATAACAGATACATGGGCACATTTAATGGAAATTGTCATATTATAAGCGGATTGTTTTTCGATGATTCAAATGCACTCCTTAGCGGCTTGTTTGGTTATGTAGGTCAGAGTGGCAGTGTTTATAATGTAGGTGTTGTTGATTCCTATTTCAAAGCCAATAATTATGTAGGCGGCGTGTGTGCGTATAATTATAACATTATCAAAAACTGCTATACCATGAGCAAAGTCATTGCAAAAAGAACTTCTGCAATTATCGGCGGCGTGTGCGGAGTAAATAAAGGCGGCACAATAGCAAACTGCTACAAAACAGGGACAGTTATTGAAAATAAAACTTATAATGAAGGCGGCGGCGTGTGCGGATATAATTATGAAGGCGGCACAGTCATAAACTGCTATTTTGACAGCACAATATTTAACGGAATAGCTATTGGTGCTAATGGCGCTGCAGTAACAAATACCGAGGGCAGAACCACAGCACAGTTCAGCAGCGGCGAGGTGGCTTTCCTCCTTTCACAGGGCTGTACAGTTGGCGATACCACTTATGACGGCTCAGTCTGGGGTCAGACAATCGGCACAGAGAATTACCCTGTTTTAGGCGGCGAAAAGGTTTATTATGGCTTTGCAAACTGTAATGAGAGCGAAGAAAAGATTTACTCCAACAATAAACTCAGCGAATCAAAGGTGCATAACTATGACAACGGTTTCTGTAAAGGCTGCGGCGTATATCAGCCGGCAGCACAGTACATCATAGGCGAATACGAAATCAGTAACGCAGGTCAGCTTTACTGGTTTGCAGATAAGGTAAACAATGACAATGCAAACTATGGAAGTGCAAATGCAATTCTCACATCTGATATTACAGTAAATGGAAATGTACTTAATAAAAACGGCGAGCTGAACGGCGGCAACTTCAGAAGCTGGACGCCTATTGGCAAAAACATAAGCATCTCATACAAGGGTACATTCGACGGACAGAATCACACCGTAAGCGGACTGTATCTGAAAAACAATACAACACATAATGCGGGATTGATTGGATTCATGAGCGGAGGCAAGATTTCAAATGTTGGTATTGTTGATTCATATATTTATGGCGGTGATCAAACAGGCGGTATATGCGGATATAATGCAAGCGGCACGATTACAAACTGCTATAATAAAGGTGTGATCAAAGGTTCAAATAATATCGGCGGTATATGCGGATATCAGTCTTATGGCGAAATCACAAACTGCTATAGCACAGGCTCTGTCAGCGGAACAAGCAAAGTCGGCAGTATTTGCGGATATGCCGTTAGCGGCACAATCACAAACTGCTATTACCTTGCAGAAACAGAAGACGAAAACGGCGGCAAAACTGCAGCACAGTTCAGCAGCGGCGAAGTTGCATATCTACTTTCACAGGGAAAAGAAGGTTATGTATGGGGTCAGCCTTTAAGCGTATCTGATTCCTATCCCATTCTTGACAGTGCTTATAAAGTTTACTATGGTTATGTAAACTGTGATGAGAGCAAAGAAAAGATTTACTCCAATACAGCGTTAACTGATTCAAGACCTGATCATCACTATCCAAACGGTATCTGTACTGTCTGCGGCAAATATGAGCCTGCAGAACAGAATGCAGACGGATATTACGAAATCGGAAATGCAGGTCAGCTTTACTGGTTTGCGAACTATGTAAACAGCGGAAACACTTCTGCAAACGCAGTTCTTACAGCGGATATCACCGTGAACACAGGTAATGTTGCAAACTGTGGCGGCACAAAGGCTGACGGCTGGATTGACTGGACGATAATCGGTAACAGTTCAAACAAATACACTGGCACTTTTGACGGACAGAACTACACCATAAGCGGATTGTATTTCAATAATACCAGTATAGATTATGTCGGCTTGTTCGGCTTTGTAGGAAGCGGCGGCGAGATTTCCAATGTTGGCGTTGTGAATTCCTATTTCAAAGGTAAAGATTATGTCGGCGGCGTGTGCGGACAAACATACGACCCAATCACAAATTGCTATAACACAGGCAATGTAAGCGGTTCGAATCGAGTTGGTGGTGTGTGCGGAGAATCTTTTGTTGATAAAATCACAAACTGCTATAACACAGGCACAGTCAGCGGTTCAGACAAAGTTGGAGGCGTGTGCGGATTTGGTAATGGCAGCACAATCACAAATTGCTATAACACAGGCGAGGTCACTGCAACTGGCGCCGCTGCTTATGTCGGCGGCGTGTGCGGAGAGAGTGGTGGCAAAATCATAAACTGCTACAACACAGGAAAAGTAGACGGTTCATTTGTAGTCGGCGGTGTGTGCGGAAGGAATGGCGGCACAATCACAAACTGCTATTTTGACAGCAATAAATACAGTGGAAATGCTGTCGGCTATAATAATGATACTGTTTCTGAAAATGTCCTTGGTAAAACTACAGTACAGTTCAACAGCGGCGAAGTAGCGTATCTTCTTTCACAGGGAAAAGAAGGTTATGTATGGGGTCAGCCTTTAAGCGTATCTGATTCCTATCCCATTCTTGACAGTGCTTATAAAGTTTACTATGGTTATGTAAACTGTGATGAGAGCAAAGAAAAGATTTACTCCAATACAGCGTTAACTGATTCAAGACCTGATCATCACTATCCAAACGGTATCTGTACTGTCTGCGGCAAATATGAGCCTGCAGAACAGAATGCAGACGGATATTACGAAATCGGAAATGCAGGTCAGCTTTACTGGTTTGCGAACTATGTAAACAGCGGAAACACTTCTGCAAACGCAGTTCTTACAGCGGATATCACCGTGAACACAGGTAATGTTGCAAACTGTGGCGGCACAAAGGCTGACGGCTGGATTGACTGGACGATAATCGGTAACAGTTCAAACAAATACACTGGCACTTTTGACGGACAGAACTACACCATAAGCGGATTGTATTTCAATAATACCAGTATAGATTATGTCGGCTTGTTCGGCTTTGTAGGAAGCGGCGGCGAGATTTCCAATGTTGGCGTTGTGAATTCCTATTTCAAAGGTAAAGATTATGTCGGCGGCGTGTGCGGACAAACATACGACCCAATCACAAATTGCTATAACACAGGCAATGTAAGCGGTTCGAATCGAGTTGGTGGTGTGTGCGGAGAATCTTTTGTTGATAAAATCACAAACTGCTATAACACAGGCACAGTCAGCGGTTCAGACAAAGTTGGAGGCGTGTGCGGATTTGGTAATGGCAGCACAATCACAAATTGCTATAACACAGGCGAGGTCACTGCAACTGGCGCCGCTGCTTATGTCGGCGGCGTGTGCGGAGAGAGTGGTGGCAAAATCATAAACTGCTACAACACAGGAAAAGTAGACGGTTCATTTGTAGTCGGCGGTGTGTGCGGAAGGAATGGCGGCACAATCACAAACTGCTATTTTGACAGCAATAAATACAGTGGAAATGCTGTCGGCTATAATAATGATACTGTTTCTGAAAATGTCCTTGGTAAAACTACAGTACAGTTCAACAGCGGCGAAGTAGCGTATCTTCTTTCACAGGGCTGTACAGTAGGCGAAACCATTTATGACGGCTCAGTTTGGGGACAGACAATAGGCGCAGAGGATTACCCTGTTTTAGGCAGCAAAAAGGTTCTTGCAAATGTTGACCAGTCAGCCTTTGCAAATGATATTATTGTTTATGGTCAGAGTGCTTCTCTTGACGGAACGATAGGCTTTAACATTTACGTTTCGGCTGATGATTCTTATGAGTGGAATACAACTATCGGCGGTGTTACAGGCGTTAAAAATAAAGATGGACTGTATGTTTTTACCTACAATGTAGCTGCCAAGGATATGGACAAAAGTATTAATTTTACTGTGAACGATAAAATTGATGTTACAGTTTCCGTTTCAAAATATCTTGATGAACTCAGTGAAACTGATAACGAATCCCTCAAAAATCTTGCAGATTCCATGAGTGCTTACGGTAATGCAGCTAAGGCATTCTTCAGCAATGGAACTGTTGCAGAGCAGACTATTGCAGACGATCTGAGTGTTTATGACTTTACAGTTGCAATGCCCGAAGGCATAAGCTATTACGGTTCAAGCCTTATTCTTGAATCTGAAACCACTATCAGACATTATTTCAAGCTTGCAGAGGGACAGAATATTGCAAACTTTGCATTCACTGTTGACGGCGAATCAGTAGAACCTGATGCAAAGCAGGGATATTACTACATTGACATTCAGAACATCAGCGCAAAAAAGCTTGGAACATCATTTAGTGTAAGTGTAAATGGCGAAGAAGTAATCACAAATTACTCTGCTCTCAGCTATGTGAATAAGGTTCTGGACAGTGATTCAACAGATGATAACCTGAAAAATCTTGTGAAAGCACTTTATATCTACAACCAGAATGCACTTGCATATAATCCAGCATAAAAAGGAGGTCTTACCGTGAAAGAAAAATACATTTCACCTGAAATTGAGGTAGTGGAATTTGAATGCGAGGACGTTATTACTACAAGCGATATTATCTCTGACGAAAACGAACTGCCAATTGTTTAAGCACAACTAAAAAATACAGAGCAAGCACTGCATTAAACCGCAGTGCTTGTTTTGAAAAAAGGAGATTTTGTAATTGAAAAGAATTATATTTGTTCTGATTGCAGCATCACTTTTATTTGCGGGCTGTTCTGAAGATGAATCAGATACATCAGTGACAGAAAAGGGAGAATGTGCGGTAACACAAACCTCTTCCGAAACGTCAGCATCAGAGATTTCTGATAAAACAGCCGAATATTCAAATGAGACTTCTGCTTTCGTTGATGATAAAAATGAAAGCAATGATACAGATAAAGAAGTGAATGAAATCGAAGCTGGCATAAAAGGAACAAACGATAATGAGGGCGAGTTGCCGATTATTAAGGAAGAAACAGGCCTTGAATCGAATAAAGCCGAAAAAAACACTGCACAGGAAAAAAATACTGACGCTTCAACCGAAACGAAAACACAGACATCAAATACAGAAAAAAACACTGCAACAGTGAAAACAACTACCGCCTTAACTGATACAGAGGAACAGACGACAAGTGCAGAAACAGAAAAAAACACCGGCGGTGTAATTGAACTGCCTATAATTCCGGTGAAATAGGTTATGAAAGGTACATATAAGATAGCCGGCAGGATAATTGCCATGGAGTCTGTATATTCAAAGGTGCATGAGCTTTGTGCTGACTACAGATATAGCGGAACTGCTGATTTTTCTATAAGAACAACACGAAAAGATATAGAATACGAAGGTAACAAATCACGAAATGAAGATATAAAGGAAGGCATTCCGATAAGAAATTTCAGTGATGATTACCTTGAAACACTGGCTGTTTACCGGAAAATAGCGGATAAAATGATTGATTATGATACTATCCTGTTTCATGGCTCAGTCATTGCCGTTGACGGTATCGGCTATCTG
>JAEDJD010000022.1 GCA_016296505.1 Oscillospiraceae bacterium | reverse complement strand
CAACGGTGCATCCAAGAGCGGCGGCATCTATACGGCAAATACATGGCCGAATGAATACGCAACGATGGACGGTCAGTCCAAAACATCTTCCTTCCGCTATACCAAGAACCAGTATGAGAACAACATCGCACGTCACCTCGACTACGGCTTTACGCTGCCGAACGGCACCTATACCGTTGAGATGAGCTTCAGCAACCCGTGGAACTGCTCGACCAATCCGACCGTATATGCAAATTACGGCGAGAAGGATCAGGCGACCGTTGCTGAGAAGTGCGCGACCGACGGTACAACCGTTAAGGGTACAGTCAAGGTCACAAACGGCAAGCTGACGCTGAATTTCCGCTCGGAGGATAAGGCGATCAACCTCAACTACATCCTGATCCGCTTCGGTGACGGCGAGCGCTATTCCGTTGTCGGCAAGCGCGGCGACGTCACTCTCGACGGCAAGGTAACCGCAGCAGATGCAGCTGCACTGCTCGATTATCTGCTGACAAAGAAAACTATGACATGGGAGCAGGCATATGCAGCCGATGTTCAGCAGGATCTGACGCTTGATTCGCGTGATCTGACCGTTCTGAAACGGCAGGCACTCGGCAAATAACATCATGTAACTGCTGTGGTAATCCATGTGCGGCGGAGCTGAATAATTTTATGTAAAGGGGAATATCCATGAAATCAATCAAAAAGACAATCCGTATAGGCATTGCTGCCGGCGCGATGATCTGTCTCGGTGCAGTTGGGCAGACAAGCGTCCTCGATGCCTCCGCCCACAACCCGATTGTGCAGACAAGCTTTACGCCTGATCCTGCACCGGTTGTATTCGGTGATGAGCTCTGGGTCTTCACCGGATGCGACAAGGAAGGTTCCAGCTACTACACGATGACCGGCTGGCAGGCGTTCTCCACAAAGGACATGCAGAACTGGACCGACCACGGCATGATCCTCAAGGATACCGACTTCTCATGGTGCAGTGCAAATGACGCGTGGGCTTCGCAGTGCATCGAGCGCAACGGTAAGTACTACTTCTACTTTACCACCACAAACAAGGGCGGCGGCGGAAGAGCCATCGGCGTTGCGGTTGCAGACAATCCCGAAGGTCCCTACAAGGATGTGCTCGGCAAGCCGCTCTGCGGCCCGAACTGGTGGTACATTGATCCGACTGTCATCATCGACGACGACGGGCAGGCATGGCTCATGTTCGGCAACCCGACCTGCTACTATGTCAAGCTGAAAGAGGATATGGTCACGCTCGACGGGCAGATTAAGGAGTTCCCGATGACCACGGAGGCTTTCGGTCCCGGCCAGAAGAACGGCTGCGGCTACGGCGAAGGTCCGTGGATCTACAAGCATAAGGATCTCTATTATCTCGTCTATGCCTGCTTCTACGGCTCAGACGGCGGCGAGAGCCAGGCTTATGCGACGGCGCCGACCGTTACCGGTCCGTGGAAATTCGGAAACCAGATCCAGAAGCAGTCGAACTGCTTTACCACGCACGGCGGCATCATCGACTATAAGGATCACTCCTACTTCTTCTATCACAAGAACGGCCTCAAGGGCGGCGGTACCTTCAACAGAAGCGCAAGCTGTGAGGAGTTCACGTTCAATCCGGACGGCTCCATTCCGATGATCAACTTCACCGATGAAGGTCCGAAGCAGCTCGAAGCTCTCAATCCGTATCAGCGCGTTGAGGCGGAGACCATCAACTTTGCTTCCGGCATCAAGACTGAGAAGATCGACGCAGGTACGCTCGCAATCGGCTTCATCGAGAACGGCGATTATACAAAGGTTTCCGGCGTGGACTTCGGCGAAAAGGGTGCTGCGGAATTCTATGCATCCGTTTCCTCGAACGGCTCCGGCGGCAAGATCGAACTGCATCTTGACAAGATCGACGGTCCGGTGATCGGCACGGTTGATGTTCCCGTCACCGGCGGCTGGCAGGAATGGACAACGGTCAGCGGCAAGTGCGCAGGCGCGACCGGTCAGCATGATCTGTTCCTCAAGTTCTCCGGCGGCGCCAGCTACCTCTTTAATGTGGACTGGTGGCAGTTCAAGGAGACCGGCGATACATCTTCCGTGGATCCGGATGAACCGGTCGCCGGTATCCTCGGCGATGTCAACGGCGACGGCAAGATCACTGCGATCGACCTGACCCTCGCAAAGTACGGCATCCGCAAGGGCTTCGCAGTAAAGGCCGCCGAAAAGGCAGCCGATGTCGATTTCAGCGGCACCGTTGACAAGGATGACATCAACTGGTTCGTGCAGTTCCTCACCGGCCAGACCGATACATACCCGGAGCGGCAGATCCAGCAGGTGGACTTCACGGAAATGGAAAAGAAATTCGGCAGCGTCAGCCTTGCAAAAAGCTATAAGAACGAAAACGAATTTAATCCGCTGATCTCCAACTATTTCGGCGCCGACCCCGGCGTAATGGAATATGACGGCAGAGTATACATCTATATGACAGATGACCATTTGCTGTACAGTAACGGACAGGTCACAAAAGAGACCTACAGCACGATCAACTGCCTGCGCTGCATCTCCTCCGACGATCTCGTCAACTGGACGGATCACGGTCTCATCAATGCAGCCGGTCAGAACGGCATCGCAAAATGGGCAGGCAACTCCTGGGCACCGACCGCCTGCCACAAAAAGATCGACGGCAAGGAAAAATTCTTCCTCTACTTTGCAAATAACGCAAACGGCATCGGCGTGCTGACCTCTGACAGCCCGACCGGACCGTGGTCTGATCCGAACGGCCATGCGATGATCGACCGCAAGACCGCAAACTGCACCGATGTCCCGTGGGTCTTTGACCCGGCAGTGCTTGTCGACGACGACGGAACAGGCTATCTGTATTTCGGCGGCGGCACAGACGGCAAGCCCTCCGATCATCCGAAGTCTGCCCGCTGCGTCCAGCTCAGCGACAGCATGACCTCGATCGTCGGAACGCCGCAGGTCATTGATGCGCCGTATATGTTCGAGGACAGCGGCATTCACAAGTACAACGGCAAGTATTACTACAGCTACTGCACCAACTGGAACACCGGCGGCAACCAGTACGGTCTTTCCACAGCCGCAATCGACTACATGGTCAGTGACAGTCCCCTCGGCCCGTTCACCTATAAGGGCGAGGTGTTCAAGAATATCGGCAACTTCTTCGGCACGACCGGCAACAATCACCACACCATCATGGAATTCAACGGACAGTGGTACCTGTTCTATCATGCACAGTATCTTCAGGATGTGATGAATCTGAAAGATATGGGCTACAGAAGCACGCATATCGACAAGATCACCATGAATTCCGACGGTACGATGCAGCAGGTCAAGGGCACCAAGACCGGTGTTTCCCAGATCAGATCGCTCGATCCGTTTACGACAGTCCGTGCAGCGACCTTCTCGCATGAGGGCGGCATTCAGATCGAAGGCAGCGGAAACTCGACCGTTTCCGCAGAAAAAGGCGACTGGTTCCGCGTGACCGGCGTTGACTGCAAATCCGCATCTGCGATCACTGTCAAGGCTTCCGCACAGAGCGGCGGCATCATCAAGGTCTGCACCGGCAGTGCATCCGGCACACCGGTCGCATACATTGAGATCCCGGCAGGCGGCTCGATGCAGGAGATCACGACGGCTGTTTCCGGTCTCTCCGGCAAAACAAACCTCAATTTTGTATTCAACAGCAATATTTCTATGGATAGCTGGAAACTCAGCTAAATCAACAGAATCAAAAGCACCTGCTGCATTCCTCCCCTTCGGAATACAGCAGGCGCTTGGCTTTTTGACGGGCATTTCGCTTTTCTGTTATTGACTTGCTGTGTTTTTATTTTTCGATATTTGAAAAGTAAGCGTCAGATACCCTTACGATCGATAGTCGATAGTCGTTCATCTGAACTTGACAAAAGTAATAATAACGCAAACACTAATACTGAGTCACAGAGTGCAACAGAAGCCCCTGCGGTGCAGACCGAAGCTCCTGTTCAGCAGACTACTCCACCTGTTCAGCAAACTGAGCCTGCAACACAGAGCGTTCCTGAAAATTCTGAAAATCCTTCAAATGGTGGCGGCAATATGTGGTGTTTGTTTCGTTGCACTATTGAATGGAATGGTGTAACATATAATGATAATACCGAGATTAATGCGTCCGCATACACACAGGATAAGTATATCGGTAAAGTCAGTGATTTTAAGGGTGAATACAAGGATTCGATCAATTACCTTATCCATCCCGACGACAGCGTTTATACAACAAAAGAAAATCCTTATGTTCTACTTGTTGTGAAGGCTGAGCCTTTCCCGTTCTATGGTTCTGTAATAGCAATGACAAATCCAGCTTTCTTAGATGGCGTTGTATATAGACCGCATACTGAAGATGTACCTTATGAGGACATTCAGGTATGGAATTAAGCTATAATGTCAGTTTTCAGGCAATCTACTACTGTTTTGATACTCTAAGCAAATGAATACACAGGCAACAGGCACGGAGAACGCTCTCCGTGCCTTGTTTGTTTTAAGAGGATAGTTTTCCCCATAACCGTCACAGACTGCTCTGAGGGACATTTCCGTTCGTCTGAGGGCAAAGCAAAAGGCTCTGCATTTCTGCAAAGCCTCTATGCTGATTATTCGTCCTCGTCCGAACACTCCGATAGCCCATGTATGAGCTGAATGTAAACGCATTCTGCTCGGTCACGTTCTTCGCCCTCGGCGGTCATCATCATTTCAAGGAAATATGCCTTTGCATCTTCGTAATCGGTCCAGACCTCACGTTTGCCGTTGCAGACGGTCGTGACCTTGCGTGTTCTCGGCATAGCCAATTCAGGTATTTTCAACATAACAGCACCTCCAAAAATGTATTGTAGCTATATTATACTCCGCATCATTTCCATAGTCCAGCATATCGGAAGAATTGTAATAATCTTTGTGCAGGGCGCAGCAATATCGCAGATTTTCTCAGTGCAATGCGCTGTATTATTCAAGGTCATTCCTCTTTCTTTTCTGCTGCTGATCTCGGCTCTGCTCCTGACGGAGATACTGCTCGATTTCTCTCGCAGCCTGCGATAGTTCTTCTGCTTTCAGCTTGGCGGCATTGTATTCTGCATTATTCTGTTCTCGCTTTGCAGTAAGTTCACCAATATGCTGTTCTATCTTTTCAGCAGTCGGAGTATGACCGCTGGGATACCGCCGATGTACTGTGCGATGCGTCCTTTTATCTGCTCAGTCTCATAATACCAGCCCAGCGTTTTCGCCCTCGTGAATTTTGCACGGGAGTTATTTTCTTTCTGCTCGGCAAGCATAAATTTCAAATCAATCTTGTGGTCGGAATTGTACTCAACGAGTATGCCGTATTCAGCACATTTTGCAAGAAAATCATCGAAGTCCTCGCTGACCTTGACTACCTGATCTATCGCATATTTCAGTTTTGCTTTCCACGAAAGTCCCTGACGGTTCATATCCCATTCCCAATAGCTCTTGCCTTTGGTCTGTTCGGGGTGTTGAATCACAAAAAGATGATGCCGCTTGCATACGCTGTCTGTGATGTTCATGAGTTTCTTGAATGAACGGTCTTCTTTCGTTGTTCTGCGGTTTTCATGCGTTTCAAAAGTTCTGCCGTCAATGCAGTTGGTATTATTGAAAACACAATGCAAGTGCGTATGCTCCTTGTCGATATGGCAAGCCATGAAATACTGATACTCGCCTTTAAGAAACTGCTCACATATCTCCTGCCCGACTTGCAATGCTCGCTCAGGGAGAATCTCCCCAGGCTTGAAACTGACAATGAAGTGCTGTGCGAGAACAGAGCTTTTCCCCGTTCCGCATTTCCTGATCTCCTGAAAATCATGGTGTGCCTGTTCGGGATCGGAGCTGCACCCGTCCGTGATGATCAGCCTGCCGTTATCTGTCTTTTCAGGATTGGCGATATATTTCAGCGATGCAAGCTCATCAACTGAGATTGAAAATATCTTAGTGGTTGCCAGAGCTGATCCACCCCTTTCTTAATGTCAGCAATGTCATTATCATAAATCTTGCCGCCGCTGTTTGCACGGACTGCGATCTGATTGATATTGCTTGAGATATTTCTCGCCAGCCGGATAAGCTCTTTCAGCTCAAATTCGCTGAACTTCACAATGTAGCCCTGATAGATCATCGCCCTGACAAAATCGCTTCGGGATTTCATTCCGCTTTCCCGAAACTTGCGGTCGATGTAGTCAAGTTCTTCCTGATTCACTCTGATCTTCAGGTAAAGATCACGCCTTTTGCTGTTCTCCATAATCATTGTTTCCTTTCTTTTTATTTTTTCAGAATCGGGGTTCAAGGGGTGTCCCTCTTGCAAGCGGTGCGAATTGTGGGTTGCCGTAAAGTGCGCCCACGATTTGCCGAGCTTGCGATTTGACATAGCCCCTGCGGGGCTGATTTATATATGAGCCTGTCGGCTCTGCTGTTTTCCTCACTTCCGTGTGAGGAATTGGAGCATCAGCGACTATATTTCTCTGTATCACTTTTTGCTCAATAGGCTCTCCGCCGATCCCTGAAAACATCATACTGGAAAAATCCCAAATAGTCAAGACAGGCAATTTTCAGTCTCCGTCAAAATGACTACATTCATTTTTCTGCGAAATAGCGTGATTTCGATTTTTGAAAATACAAAATTCCCCGGTCTTTTATTAACAAACTGTGAACAAAAGATTGTGCGCAATGCGGATTGTTTTTTCATAGAAGTGCGCGCTATAATTGAATCATAGCAGTAAGAATTTCAAAAACTGCTTAGAACAAAAAAAGAAAGGTTGTGTTTTTTTGAATGGGCTTTTATACAGAAAAGAGAGATCAGCTCATTGAGAAGATCAAGGTTTTGGAAAAGCGTATCGCTAATGATACTGCAAAGAAGAAGTCACTTGAGGACAGGCTCAAAGAAGTGTCCCGTCTTGCGATGGCAGAGGAATACAACTGCAAGCCTAGGGAGCTTGATGAAATTATCAGCTCGGAGCATCTGCTTTTGCAGAAACTGAGAGCAAGCGGTATGTCTGATGCAGAACTGCTTGAACTCTGCGGAGTGAAAACTTCCGACAGCACGGACAGTAATGTCGCTGCTGACAGCAACATTGACAGTGACGAGATCAGGTTCTATGATGATCCTGACCGTGACGATGATTGATTTTGCTTACAACGGTGTAGGCAATTCCCCATAACAAGGGAGAACAAAACAGTGCAGCCGTAAAATACGCAGTCGGCTCAAAATACCGAGCCGATCTTACGGCTGTTATGAGGGTAAGAGATAGAATGCGATGCCCTCCGCTCTAAAAGCGTAGAGAAAGAGAAGCTAAGGAGTAAAATTCGCTATGAATACAAACGCAACTGCCGCAGGGAGAAAGAAGGCAGTCAACAAGAACAGCAAACTGGAGCAGTTCAAGGACTGCCCGACACGCACAACGGTACAGGTCGTTGACGGTTGCCGATACATTGTGCATAGTCATTTTATCGGGGAGAAAGACCTCGATGAAGTCATGAATAGACTCGCCGTGGATGCCGCTTTGGAGAAAACGGCAAACGTGTAAAATTATGTGCGGAAAGGTATTGCCAAATTCGGTATATCGCGCTATAATAGATATATCGAATTTGGTTCTGCTTGCACGGAAAGGAGTTTATTGATGGCAAAGCAGACCGAAAACAATGTGGGAATTTATCTTCGCCTTTCAAAGGAAGATATGTTGGAGGGCGAATCGCTCTCTATCGAAAATCAGAAAATGATCCTGACAAAATTCGTGCATGACAAGGGTTGGAATCTCGTTTCTGAGTATGTGGACGATGGGTATAGTGGTACTGACTTCGATAGACCAGGCATACAGCGTTTGCTTGCGGACGCACAGCTCGGCAAGATCAATATTGTGGTGGTGAAAGACCTTTCAAGATTTGGTCGTAATTACATTGAAGTGGGCCGCTACATCGACTATATTTTTCCGATGAACAATATCCGTTTTATTGCTCTGAACGACAATGTGGATACCGCTGACCGCAGCAGTGCGGCGCTTGACATGATGCCGATCATCAACCTGTTCAATGAATGGCACAGCAGTTCCACAAGCAAAAAAATCAAGGCTGTATTTGAAGCAAGTGCAAAGGCAGGCAAGTATCTCGGCGGTCGTGTCCCTTACGGATATGACCGTAGTGATGATCCGAATCATTTACCTGTTATCAATCCCGAAACTGCACCTGTGGTGAAACACATCTTTGAGCTGCGGTTGCAGGGACTTAGCCAAAGGAAAATCTCTGACAGGCTCAACGAGGAGCAAATACTTTGTCCGTCCGAATATTACTATCAGAGACAGGGCAAGGAGAATCCGGTAAACAGCCGCAAACTGTGGAGCAGACCTGTTGTCGATCGTATTCTTCATAATCCTATGTATCTCGGAAACTTGGTTCAGCTCAAAACGACAACCGTCTCGCACAAGAATCACAAGCTGGTCAAAAAGGATGAAGCGGAATGGGTCGTTGTTCCGAACACACATGAAGCGATCATCACGCAGGAGATATGGGATCGGTGCAGGGAGATCGACGAGGAACGAGCAATCGGCAGACGCACAAAGACCGGTGATACAAAGCCGTTGTGTGCTTTGATGTACTGTGCTGACTGCGGTTTCCGAATGAAGTTTTCTCGCAACCAGAAAATGCGTGGCACTACAACAGGCAATCCGCATCAGATCGTTGTCGGCTCTTACAACTGCGGTACATATTCGCTGTACGGCAAGACAGTCTGCCCCACACACTACATCAGCCAGAGAACAATAGAGGAAATCGTGCTGAATGATATTCGCTCGATGATGCAGCTTGTTGAGGAAGATGAAGCAAAGGCGAGAAAACAGTTCCTTGCAAGAAAGCAGAAACAGGAGAGCCAGCAGATTTCCTCGGACAAAGAAAAGCTCCGCAAGGCAAAGGAGCGCATTGCAGAGCTTGACGGCTTGATGCAGTCGGTGTATGAGGATAAGGTATCGGGCGAGATTCCTGCGAGTATGTGTGCGAAGCTCCTGACTAAATACGAAACGGAGCAGAACGCACTCTCAGTTGAGGTACAGGAGATTGAAGCAAGACAGTTCATGCAGAAACAGGATGAACATGATGTGGACGAATACATCTCTCGCCTGAAAAAGTTCAGAAATGCGGAATATCTCACTCGGCAGATGTGCCTTGAACTGATTGACTCCGTTACAGTTGACAGCTTCGAGAAGGGCAAGCAGGAGCGTGATATTCATATCTACTACAAGTTTATTGATAAGGGCTATACTGGTAAGTCCGATGATTAACAGATCGGGTTACTTTATGGCTGGTTGACAAATGATGCGAGGGAGTCACCCCCTTCTCAGGGGGTGTGGATTGAAATATCAAAATTATACTATCTGTTAATCCGGAATGCAGGTCACCCCCTTCTCAGGGGGTGTGGATTGAAATGTCTATCAAAGTAAACTGAGTAAACCCAGTAAACCGTCGTCACCCCCTTCTCAGGGGGTGTGGATTGAAATGCCTGCTCTTGCAGACTTAACAATGACTGCATCTCAGATTGCACCTATGGGTGATTTGCCAT
Source organism: Oscillospiraceae bacterium (assembly GCA_016296505.1). Taxonomy (GTDB): domain Bacteria; phylum Bacillota; class Clostridia; order Oscillospirales; family Ruminococcaceae; genus Firm-04. The sequence goes on along the minus strand of JAEDJD010000022.1, from coordinate 25,728 downwards.
TGCATAACGTGTTTGATTTTTTTCTCTTGCATGATATCACTCCATTCTTAATTATTAAGACATTACGCTAATTTTTTGTCAATACATAATCCGCATTCAGGAATCAAAATTAAAAAAAGGCTGCGTAATCAGAACGATTACGCAACCTTTCTTTGTCGTACCGCATCAGGTATTCTTCATGATGACCGATCCCACGCATTCGCTTGCGTCTTCGCAGGCGTCGGCACAGGCTTCCAGACACTCGTAGATTTCACGCCATGAAATCACTGCAAGCAAATCCGTAGACTTCTGCGTCAGCTCGCGCATAGAGGTCAGATAGAGCTGGTCGCACTCTTCTTCGACATCATTCAGCGCAATAATCAGCTCGCGAATTTTCTTGGATTTCTTGAAGTTCTCAAACGATCCCATGATCTCGCAGAGCAGCTCGCAGGACTGGACAATCTTTCTGGCAAATGCAACCGCGGAAGGCTCGATTGTACGAATATCGAAAATATAGAACTTCTGTAAAACCTCCTCCACCGTGTCCGTCACATCGTCGATCTTGTGGCTGAGCATATCCATATCTTCACGATCCACCGGCGTGACAAACGCTTTTGCAAGCACTTCTGCCATCTCATGTTTTTTCTCGTCCGCGCTGTGTTCGATGCTGTGCATCTTTTCAAGCATCTGCTGAATCTGCGCCGGATCGTAGTTTTCAAGACATTCTACAAGATAGGATGCCGCTTTCTTTGCAAGGGCTGTACACATCGCAAAGTTGTCAAAATAGAATTTATCACTTTTAGCCATTTCGTGATTTCCTTTCCATCAATTAAATACAGATAAAAACAGTTTTGTGACCAGAAACGCGAGAAGTCCGCAGCCGGGAAATGTCAGAATCCATGTCAGAACCATCTCCTTTACAACGCCGAAGTTTATCGCGGAAACCCGTCTGACAGCGCCGACGCCCATGATCGCCGTGGTCTTGACGTGCGTGGTCGAAACGGGCAGTCCGAATACGGAGCAGAATACCAGCGAAAGCGAGGAGGCAATATCAGCGGAAAATCCCTGATATTTTTCAATCTTTACCATGTCCATGCCGACGGATTTGATGATCTTTTTACCGCCCATCGCAGTACCTGCGCCCATAATGATCGAGCAAAGAATCATCAGCCATGTCGGAATCTCAAATGTTGATCCTGTCGTTCCCGCCCCCTGTAAGGTGAAAACGCAGAGCAGGATGATGCCCATGAACTTCTGACCGTCCTGCGCGCCGTGCATGAACGCCATGGAAGCTGCGCCCAGAATCTGTGCGCCTTTGAAAAACGGTTCCGTTTTCGGTCGGTCGGCATGATAGAAAATCTTTGTCACAAGCTTGCAGATCACCCATGCCAGACCGAAACCAAGTACCACGGAAATTGCAATGCCGTAGACCACTTTCAGCCATTGACCCCAGACGATCGCATCCATGCCGCAGAGCGCCATAGCGCCACCGGTCAGACCTGCGATCAGGGCGTGACTTTCACTCGTCGGGATGCCGAATACCCACGCAAGCGTTGCCCAGCTCACAATCGCGAGCATCGCGGCACAGAGTACGATAATAACAGTTTTACCGGAATTTTCTCCGAAATTTACCATGGTTGTGATCGTGACCGCAACCTCGTTGTTGATCTTGGTCATGATGAATACGCCAAGGAAATTGAACGCTGCTGCCATCAGAATCGCAGCTTTTGGCGGCATACATCTCGTGACAACACAGGTGGCGATCGCATTGGGCGCGTCCGTCCAGCCGTTTACCAGAATGACGCCGAGCGTCAGCATGACGGCAATGAACAACAACGGATTGGCTGTCATCTGGGACCAGAAATCTAAAATCGAATTCATAAAAAACCCTTTCTATCGTTATGTTCTCGTTTTCGTTCCGTGCAAAAGCATGGCGGAAGATGGAACTTCAACCCTTCATTCGCTTTCGTCCTTTTCCTGAACGTCAGGTTTGATTCTATCACAAACACAGGCGAACGCTCCGTCGGGAGCAGTATGCCCATATCCAGATTGTCAATACTCTCCGGTATAGGCTGAACAAGCCGCAGAACCAGAATGCAGATTATTATTTTGGTTCTCGACCTTTTCCTCGTTCATTATAGCATGATACCGGTTAAGACGGGGTAAAGAATCAAAAAAGCGCGTCCGTTTTTGACGAACACGCTCTTTTTGCTCCACCCCATTACCCATTCATACGATATCCAACCCCAAGCTCGTTGGTAATGTAGTTTTCTTCACCGGGTTTCGCACCGAATTTCTTGCGGATATTTGCCATGTTGACCTGCAGCTTTTTAATGCTGCCATCATATGCGCCGCTGCCCCAGATCGCTTTGATGATGGCTGAATAGGTCATCATTTTTCCGGCGTTTTCCGAGAGAAACGCGACAATGTTATATTCAGTCTGCGTCAGCCGGATCTCCTGTCCCTGAATGAACACCTGACGGGCTTCGTAATGAATCTCAAGATCCCGCAGCGTGAATCTGCCGCCCGGCAGCCGCCCCTCCTCAGAGCTGAAACGGTGATTGCGCAGCGCCGTTCTGACGCGCGCGAGCAGTTCCGCAGAACCAAAAGGCTTTGTGACATAATCATTTGCACCGCTGTCGAGCGCGGCAACCTTGTCCTCCTCTTTCGTGCGTGCGGATAAGACGATCACAGGCGTCAGAGCGCTTTTCCGTACAAAATGCAGCAGCTCCATACCATCCTTATCCGGAAGACCGAGATCGAGAATAATCAGATCCGGCAGATACGAGGAATACAGGAGCTTTGCCATCGAGCAGGATTCCGCCAGAAGCACCTGATAGCCCGTTGCTTCCAGCATCGCCGCAATCAGATTGCTGATATTCGCGTCATCCTCAACGAGCAGGATTTTGTATTTATTATTCATCATGATCCGCGTCCTCCATATTCAGTGTAAAACGAAACAGCGCACCGCCTGTTTTGACATTTTCCGCAGTAATCTCTCCGCCGTGCGCCTTTATGATCGCTGCGCATACGGACAAGCCGATGCCGGCATTTTTCCGTTGACTGTCCGCAGACGTTTCTTTCTGTACAAGATAGCCATTGAAGATATGCTTCAGATGTTTCGGCTCGATCCCCCAGCCATTGTCCTCTACTTCAAATACCACCGCGTCCTCTGAAGCCAGCACCCGAAGCCAGAGCTTCGTCATATCATGTGCGTGCTGCACGGCGTTTTCAAGAAGATTGACCAGAACCTGTTCAATCAGAATGGCGTCCATGGGGACGAGCACCATTTCCTCCGGTATCACAATGTCAACTTCCTGCGCAGGATAGCGCTTTTTGAATTTCAGTATGACGGAATCGACAAGTTCTTCAAGTACGGTCGGCGTTTTGATGATTCTGACTCTGCCGTTGTCGATTCTGGTAATGGAGAGCAGATTTTCCACCATGCGTATCAGCCATTCCGAATCCTCCTTGATCCCCTCAATAATCCGGCATTTACGGCTTTCGGTAAGCGATGTACTGTTTTCGAGCAATGTCGTGCTGGAAGCATAGATCGTAGTCAGCGGCGTCCGCAGATCATGCGACACTGCCCGCAGCAGATTTGCTCGCATACTTTCCTGATTGCTCTCTGCCTTGATCGCTTCCTGCCGCTTTAATCTTGTGACCAGCGCGCTGGTAAATATCGAGATCACGATCATCACGATTGCCGAAATCAGATTGGCGGAAATCATGAAATTAAAAGCGAAATAGGGAAAGGTGAACGCATAATTCGTGGCAAGCACGCCGATCAGGGACGCGATTATCCCATATATATATCCCCTCGTGAAAAAAGATATCAGAAATACTGCAAATACAAATACTGTCGTGATATGCTCCCGAACATCAAATACATACTGGAATAACAGACTGAACATAAACGATAAGCACAGTATCGCAACTGTGATGGCAATATCCTTGATATACCTTGACCTGATCTTCTTCATTTCAAGCTCCTTTGTCAGAATTTCATCCATGTTCCAGTATATCATATATTTTCGCTTCTGTCCAGTTACAGTACCGTTTCCATCCTGAAAGCACAGAGCTTCTGTATTTTGACGCTATATATAAATACGGGAAGACAGCGTGCGCCGCCTCCCCGTCGGATCATTTGTCACAAGAAGCGCTCCGCTTCGCCGCTGCGGTTACGCCTTACGCCAGATATGGTTGCGGAACGGTTATTCTGCCATTTATTTTGATTGATCTGTCACTTGCAAATACAAGCAAATTGTGCTATAATTAGAGTATATACGCGTCAGTTCTCATCTCACATATCATATAGTCTGCGCGATCATTTTAATCATATATAGAAACGAAACGGAAAATGTACAGCCGTTCGCATCCCTCGATCCCGAAACTGCCTGTGATTTCTCTCATTCTTGGTCTGGTGTTATTCATCATAGCAATTACATTTTATTCGGTCTCCGGATCCTCCACAAATATTTGGATTCTTTTTTTAGCAGGCTTTCTGATTTTTGGTCCTCCGTCCATCTATAGCGTCAAGAGCGCATATGGCACGAATGTTTCCAGAGCGCGTCAGGTTACGCCCGATTTCATCAAACGACGGCATAACCTCTCTATCATTATGGGCTTACTCGGCGTAGCTATGTTGATGTTCGGTATCGGCGCTACGCAGCTGCAAGCTTTGACCGGATGCGGAATTTCTGCCGCCGCAAGCTTTACGGGTACCATTCTTCTCTATCTGTTCTGCAAAATAAGCGGATATCGCAACGAAGAGAGTACCATGCTATTATTCAGCATCCGTGTGTTCCTGATTGCTGCATACCGGCTGGCTTCTTTCATTATCCCCGATTACGACTTCTGGTTCCGTATCATTTTCTTACTCCCAGCCGGATTGCTGCTGTTCTATCCCCTTTATTACAGATTGCTCAAACGGATACAGTGCACGGAAATCGTTGAAGCAAAATGTATTAGAATCCGTGCGGCGAAACATCCGAACCAACAACACAGCGGCGCCTCACTGCGCTATTTCGCTGATTGGGCGTATTCCTATCTCGATTACTGCGATCTGCATACGGACCCTCACGCCAGTGCAAATCGTACCGCCAATCTAGGAGATGTCTCCCAGCTCTTTGTCAATCCGAACTTCCCCTTTCATACATATCGCAAAAAAGCACCGTTACCGGCAATCAGTTCGTATCTGTGTGTATGGGGATTGATGTTTTCATGCTTTATTCCATCTGAATCCGCATGACCGATCGCGCGTATTTTTTCGTATTTCTCGCATTGCACTTTCCGATCATACGCGATAGTGAAACAGGATTCTCATTTCAATACTCAGCGGCGCTGCCGGATTTCTTTCATGCAAAGGAGCTGAATGATGATGATGAAAAAAATCGTTACGTGCTGGATCAGCGCGATACTTGCCGTATCGGCGCTGTCTGCCGCTTCCCCTGTCTCTGCCGGAAATGCAGAAGAAACGCCCGGTTATCAGCTGCAAACCATGCTGATTGACAACGACGGAACTAATCTCTGGACGACCGAAAGCTGGGGCGGCGCAAATATCCTGCCGAATACAAGCTGGGCAACCACCGACGCCTACGATTACTACTACAACGGCGAGCTGTCCTTCGAGGTGAAAAGCAATGCGGCAGAAGCCCTCAGTTTCTGGATCGGGTTAAGTTCGCATGACCATGCGGATACCGTCACCTTGTACTGGACCGATCTGGAGCAGTATAAGGGAAAAATGATCGCCGGTACTGACTGGACAAGCTATTCACTGCCAATCAAAGTCCTCCTCGACGCGTATCCAGACAGCGGTTTTGACCTCGGAAATCTCTGGAAAATCGTCGTGTCTGCCGTGAAAAAGGGAGAGTCAGTCTCTTTTCGGAATGTGAAAATCTCCTCGCCGGACGATGAACGTCAGTATCCGTTTATCAAGGTGAATCAGGTCGGCTACAGCACCCAAGGCAGAAAATCTGCGCGTATCAGCTATTTTGCAAAATTCGGTTCGCTTGATGGAAAAACATACGAGATCGTTGACAAAACATCCGGCAAAACCGTTCTGACGGGAAAGCTGTCCGCCGCAGAGCTGAATGAACATCTCTCCGGCGAATCCGTTCATATCATACATTTCGATGAATTGCAAACGCCGGGTACTTATTTTATTCGCATACCAGACGCCGGATTATCTGCGTCTGTGCGCGCTCCGCGGGATATCGAAAATGAATTGGTCACCGATACCCTGACGTCGTTTTCTTTTCAGATCGGCGACCATATCTATGATAACCTGCTTACCGATATGACAAAATACTACTACCTCCAGCGGCAGGGCATAGATCTGGACGCGAAGTATGCCGGCGATTTTGCGCGGAAGAATCTGCATCCGAATGACGCAAACGTGGTAAAATGGTCCGATCGCGAGAATCCGGAAGCCGAAACCTTCGACATTACACAGGGCTGGTACGACGCCGGCGATTACGGAAAATATACCTCCGCTGCCGCAACATCGGTCGAAAATCTACTGCTGGCATATGATCTGTTTCCGCAGGTCTTTCAGGATATGACGCTGAATATTCCGGAAACCGACAAAGCAAATTCCGCATATATTGACGCGCCGGGCTATCTCAGCGAGATCAAATGGGAAATTGATATGCTCTTAAAGCTCGAACACGCCGACAAGGACGGCTCGTTCTATGTTGCTGCAAACTATAAGGACGGAACCATTTATCTGGAAGATACGCGATATCAAACCTCTGATTATCAATCGGGCGCGGATGAAACCGATCTTCGTTCTCATCTTGCAACCTCCGATATGGCGGCAATGCTGGCTCATGCGTACCTGATCTACAGGGATGTGCCGGCGTATGCGGATTTTGCCGAGGTCTGTCTTGCAACCGCGCTTCGGGCATGGAATTGGGTCAATGATCCGTCGAATCCGCAGAATCCGTCCATCGGCGCCGCGAACCGTACCTATACCTATACGCAGGAGGAACTTGACCGCAGTATGTACTGGGCGGCTGGCGCGCTCTACCGTGCAATGACGGCTGCCGGCAAGGATACGAAGTCGTATGAGGCTTATCTGCTGCAAAACTGCGAAACGGAAAATGTCTCCAAATGCTTCACGGGCGCGTCGCTCGGCTATCACTCGCATGGACGCTCTTTCCTCGGATTCTTCCACTACCTCTACCATAACGCCGACGCCGACCCGAAAATGACGGAAATTTTCCGGAAATTTGTTCCATGGCGCAAGCGCACGCTCAATTATGATAACTGGGGCACCGATTATCCCGACTGGGGCTATTGGTGGGGCTCCAATATGGTCATTGCGCAGAGCACCATGAGTACGCTCATGGGCAGTATTCTCACCGAAGGCGAGAATGATATCCCCGACGACGTCATCCTTTCCAACGAAAGCGCGTTCAACTATCTGCTCGGCGTCAACCCGATCTCCTTTAGCTATGTCTCCGGATACGGAGAAAACTGCGTGCGGAATATCTATAGCGCAATCTATTCCAAGGACGCAAAGCTCGACCCCTACAGATGTCCGGCTGGATATGTCACCGAGGGTACAAACCCCAATAATAACCGGCAGCTTTCTAAGTATGACGGAAAATGCTACATGGACAGCGACGCCGAATGGACTACAAATGAAAATACCATTTACGGCAATGCCGCAATGATTTTCCTGACAGCCGCAATCATGTCGCGCATCGAGAGCAGCGCCGTCAAGGGCGATGTGAATCTCGATGGCGCGTGCAACACTGCCGACGCGGTTCTGCTGCATAAATGGCTACTGACTGTACCCAATACAGAACTGAAAAATTGGAAAAATGCCGACTGGAACGCCGATGGCATCCTCAATGCTGTTGACTTGAATCGGATGAAGCTGGAGTTGCTGCGTTCATGAAAGGTACGCTCCTATGAAATATTATCTCGACTATCAGCGCTATATCTCGAAATCGCCATATGATAATGTGCTTTGCCAAATCGGGTATCGGAATGTGAGAAAGCAGGAAATAGATGAAGGATCTGGAATCCCCCTGTAATAGCCGCAGTTGTTTGCATATCAAATAATAAGAGAAAAACGGAAAGGCTAGCGCTTCTCTCATTTCGACAGCTTCACTACCTTCCGATATGAGAGTGCCGTAAGCGCCGAACTCAGAAAAATCAAAATGATTGTGATCAGATTCGGGCTGATGATCGTACCGAGAAAAACAGCCAGTCCAACCAGTATCATTGTCGCAAACATATTCGGAAACAGATAAACCGCAATCGCCGTGCCTTGTTTAATGACCTCGACTTCATTCTCCCAATCCAGTCGGATATGCTTGACGCCGCATACACAGCCCCATACGGTCGAAAATGCACACAGGCAGACGACAAGCACGCAATAAAGCACCGCGCTGAGAATCGGCGCTTTGACTGCAATGCAGATCATAATTGTCGCAAACAGCGCAAACGGTACCGTCAGATACAGATTGAACAGCATTTTCCCCTGATACAGCGTAAGCTTCCGGATGGGCAGGGTCTGCACAATCCAGTAATTCCTGCCCTCCAGCGAAGGCGTAAATGCGGTTGTGGCTACCATGCCAATAAAGAAATATACAATAAGCGGAATCGCAGGCAGCAGCATTTCGATTGTAACGGGCGCGTCCTGCATTACAGTTTTCAGTACGCTTTCCATATCTACAAACATGACTCCAATGCCTGCCATGACGCACATGATCTCTCCGATACAAGCATTGGTCATATATACAGCAGAGCCTGTCATGCGCTTGTATTCCTTGAATGCGAGGGTATTCAGCAGGCTCTTGTTTTTTTTCGCTTTCATCTCAAATTTGCCGGATGCAGTATGCGATTTCAGCGCCGTATTGATCTTGCGGTAGGACTTGCCAACTAGAATAAACACAATCTCAAACAGCAATGCCGAACTCCCGACGAGCAGCAGCATTCCCGATATTCCAAACGCTGTGACGGCTTCTCCAAACCATCTGATTGGCAGATAGCCGCTGCCGACTGCGTTGAGCATATCCGTCGTCGAGGTCAGAACTGCCTCAGTCTTGTTTTCCCGAAACATATCCTCCAAAAAGAATCGCAGTCCGAAGCTCGCTGCGACAATCAGAACCGAAAGCGCCGTCATGACGATATTCTTATTCCGGAAACCAGAGCCGATTTTTGCAATCAAAAAACCGATAAACGATCCGATCAGCATCGGGATCACCGGCAGAAACAGTGAGAGTATCACCCAAACCGGATATACTGCGATCGACGGTCTGACGCTGATGCCGTATCCCGTCAGCATGGCTGCCGATACGCTCATATACCACGGCAGACTCTTGAGATACATATAGAGAAATTTGCAGGCGGCAATATCCTTTGGCGCAAACGGCAGCGACATCAGCATATCGTATTCCTTAAAATGAAACAGATATCCGTTTGTCTTGAAAAATGTCAGGAAAAAGGATAATACGGAGATCGTCGCCGCGCATAATGCCGGAATCGCTTCCTCCAATCCGTACTGACTGTAGCCCACGCAGTTCAGGATACAATAAGCGATGAGCATGATATACAGCACTGTCATGCCAACCGTATTCCCGATTATTTTTTTCCGTTTTTGGGAATCCTTGCAGTATCGGAAACAGTTGCGCGAGCTGGTAGAAAGCATCAGAGTGCGCAGCAAAACAGAATTCTTATTCATTGACGCCCTCCAGAAATACAGCCTCTAAAGACGCGCCATGCGTCAATTCCTCCATGGTTCCGGAAGCAATGATTCTTCCCTGCTTAATAATGGCGACCTTGTTGCAGAGCTTTTCCGCTACATCCAGTACGTGCGTGGAAAAGAAAATCGCAGTCCCCTTTTCACACATCTCATGCATGATCTGCTTTAATGTATACGCCGCCTTCGGATCGAGTCCGACAAACGGTTCGTCCAGTACAAGCAGCTTCGGCGCGTGAATCAACGCCGATATAATCGCCAGCTTCTGCTTCATACCATGAGAATATGCGCTGATCAGATCGCCCAGCGAATCTATGATTTCAAAACGCTCTGCGTAATGCCGAATGCTTTGCTGACGCTCCTTTGCGCCGATTCCAAATACATCCGCGATGAAATCCAGATACTGAATCCCCGTCAGATTCTCATACAAATCAGGATTATCCGGAATATATGCGGTCATTTGTTTGCAGGTCAGCGGCTCGTCTTTCACAGAATGACCGTCGATATAGATTTCGCCCTCGGTAAAATCCAGTACGCCGACGATCGCGCGGATGGTGGTGGATTTTCCTGCGCCGTTATGACCGATAAAGCCGTATATATCGCCTCGTTCAACCGTAAGACTGATATTGTCTGCCGCCTTTTTGTTTTCGCCGTAGGTCTTGGAGTATCCTTTGATTGCAAGCATTGCCGTCTGATTTGCCATGGTCATACCTCTTTCTGTTGATTTCATAATTGTTTTCTGTGATACAGCGGTCAAATGAATGATAACAGCCCAATCCATTTGATACCATAATGATATCACAAATATATTATTTTGTCAATGCTCTGTGAAAATATTTATTTGTTTCCGAAATCATGCGCAAGATTCTACGCATCATATTCCATTCATCCGTATTTTTTATGCCGCGTCTTGACACCGCTGCGAAAATGATATATACTATTCTTGTAGTCCATTTTCTTTGGAGGCTGTATGTACAAAATCAACGCAGAGCAAGTTCCAGGACAGAAAACACTCATCATCCCTTCCATGTTCGATCACCATTTTCCACTTATGAAATACGCCTTCTGCTCAGAGGAATATTACCCTGTTATCCTCGATCACGCAGAGAATATTGTTCAGACAGGCTTGAAATACGTCAATCCTGACGTCTGCTATCCATGCGTCGTCAACATCGGTCAGATCATCAGCGCCCTGCAAAGCGGAAAGTATGATCTCAAAAACACCCTGCTCCTGATGCCGACCTTCGGCGAACGCTGCCTTGGCGCGAATTATACCGAAATTCTCAAAAAGGCCCTCCAGAACGCCGGTATTCAGGATGTCAAGGTCATTACTTTCAGCGTCCGACCCGGCGAGGATAACAAAATCCATATGCAGTATTTTATGTTCCTGCGCGCCTTTTTCTCCATGCAGTACGGCGATCTTTTGCTCTATCTGTCGCAGCAGATCCGTCCCTATGAAATCGAATCAGGCGCGACCGACAGATGTATGCAGAAATGGATTCAGATTCTTTCGCATCATATCCGTACCGGTACAAAGCTGAATCCGCTGCTGCTGAAATCCCATTTCAGAGAAATCATTGCCGATTTTTCTAAAATCGAACGCTCCAGCGTGAAAAAACAACGTGTCGGTATCGTCGGAGAATTGTTCACCCGATACTGCCATCTGGGCAATCGGGATATCGTAAAATATCTCGAACAGGAAAACTGTGAGACTTTTATGAACGGACTTTCCTCCTATTTCCTCTACTATATCGACAATCATAAAAAGGAAGCCAAAGGCGCTTTGCGACTCGGATATCATGCAATCTTTCGTATGATCGTCACATTTCAGAAAATAATGACGAAATCATTGCAGCAAGCCGGCTTTTTCGCGTTCTATGACTATGAAACGCTCAAACATAAATTCAGTAAAGAGAAAATGGAGCTTGACAGCGTCGGTGATGGCTGGCTCATCAGTATGGATATTTTCGGATGCTTTCAGCGCGGGATCATGGATATACTCGGCGTACAGGCGTTCCGATGTATCCCCAGCCATATCTACGGCAGAGGACAGTATGCAAGTATGATGCGGAAGTATCACGGCAGAATCGTCAGCCTTGATTTTGACGCCAGCCTGCCGGAAGTCAATATTCATAACCGGATTTATCTTCTGCTCAATCCCTCCCGGAAAGTATAAAACTTGAGGTGTCAATATGACCTACGAGGAAGTTAAAAAAATAGAGGAAATCAATGTCTACATCGCGCAGGCGGATCAATCCCTTTGCGCGCTCGGTTATACTGAGCATAGCTTTGCTCATGTTACGCTGGTCGCCGAAAATGCCGGCTATATTCTCCAGACGCTCGGCTACCCCGAACGTACCGTCGAGCTTGTCAAGATCGCCGGTTATCTGCACGATATCGGGAATATGGTCAATCGCGTCGAGCATAGCCAATCCGGCGCAATTATGGCATTCCGCATTCTCGATCACCTGAATTTCCCGCCCGAAGAAATCGGCATGATCGCCTCCGCAATCGGCAATCACGACGAGGGTACCGGCGTTCCGGTCAGTGCGCTCGCCGCTGCGCTGATCCTCGCCGACAAAAGCGATGTGCGCCGGAATCGCGTCCGGAATCAGGATGTTTCAACTTTCGATATCCATGACCGCGTCAATTATTCCGTCAAAAAGTCAGAGCTGAAAATCAATGAGGCGAAAACAATTATTAAGCTCAAGCTTTCCGTCGATACCCGATACGGCTCCGTTATGGATTATTTTGAAATCTTCCTCCAGCGTATGATTCTATGCCGTAAGGCTGCGGAAAAGCTCGGTCTGCAATTTAAGCTGATTATTAACGAGCAGCCCTTGATCTGACGTATCATGTCGCCAAATTATAATGAGCCTGCGGAGGTGATATTGCATCCTCTCCGCAGGCTCATTTTATATATTCATAACAGGAGCGTCAGTCCGGCGATATCGTAACCGTACAGATTCCGTCTGCAATGCTTTCTACGGCAATCTTTACGCCCGTTTCAACCGTCTGCGCGCCTTCTTCGTCATACCAATGGAAGCCGCTGATTTTCCCGTCAACGACCGCGCCCGTCTGGAAAAATGCACCGCCTTCAGCCGCATTTGCCAGACGCAATACGCGCTGCTTCTGATTACTCGTATCATACATCTGACCGAAATTATTCCATTTCAGCTCCGGTCCCCATATGCCGTCCCACAGCTCCGCGTTGCAATGCAGCACACGCAGTCCACCCTGCGAAAACATCGGATAGATATGATTATTCGCAAAGTAGCGCGTATTGTTTCCGGCAGCGGTATGATATTCCAATACAAAGTATTCGCTCATATAACCGTTCAGGTCTCCGCGCGGAATCAGAATACATTGCGGCGCGGCTTGTCCGGATTTCAGCCGGAATGTCTGCCTGCCGCCCGTATATACAGAAACCTCGTCTGCCTCATACCATCCGAGCATCAGCTTGGAAAACGCTGACAAATCGCCATAACCATCATCCATCAGCTCCCAGCCTGCGTCGCCGTACATCCCGTATATGCCGCTTCCGTCGTCCGTATATTTGTAGTAATCCGGCAGTCCCATCGTATGCGTCAATTCATGCAGCCATGTACTGTGAAACCGCGTATACGTATCGACGTCGCTTCTGCCGATACAGCGTCTTCCGAGCTTCACGCCGTCAAAGGTTTCTGTCAGCTTGCTCACGCCCGTCGCCGCGCGCCATGCTTCATCGGCGTCCTTCGGCAATACTGCAATCAGCGCGTCCATCACGCCGTCACGATTTGCGTCATAGTTCCGATAGTCAATTTGATCGTTCCACGCATGAAGCATCTCTGCAAGCAGCTCGTCCTTTGCCTGCAAATATTCCGAACTCGTTTTTTTTGCCGTATATGTATAGACATCTCCCGAAAGCTGCAATCTGCCATATGAGGCGCGGTCAAAATATGCAGACATACTTTCCATCGGATACGCAAGATCGCTCAGATCCTCTGCACGAAAAGCACGTTCCTGAATTTCCGCAGCCGTGAGCTTGGTTGTCTGCGGACAATCCGGAAAGCTGACAAGAAACATCGGCACACGCACAGTGCCGCGCGTTGGCATCGACGGATTGACCGCGGCAATCGGCGGAAGCTCCGACTGCAAAATCGGTTCCGGCGCAGCGCCCGTCCGCACGATTCGTTTCAGCAGCGTCAGATCGACTGCGTTCAGGATATGATCGCCGTTCATATCGCCGAATTGCGCAGCATACGCCTCTGTATATGGCAACGCGCCAGTCAAATGCTCCAATAATACCAGAACATCCGAAGAATCTACCGTTTCATCCTGATTGCAGTCGCCGCGATATCCGACGCGCTGCGCGGCTGCGGTCTGTAACGGCGCATATATCACAATGCTCGACAGTACAATCGCTGTTCCAAACGAAAGCCACCGCATTTTCTGCATCAGATTCATCCTTTCTGTTCTGCGACCGACTCAGAACTGTGCCAAACGGTCGTAGACTGCGTGCTGTCTGCCGCGGCTGATGTGCAGCACATGATTTCCGGTCAGGCGCACTTCCTTTGGCGTTGCAGCAATGATATGCTGAATATTTGCGTATTCACCGCGCGAAACGCAGAGAAATTGTGTTTCGCAGCCCGCAATCAGCTCCGAAATCTTTCCATAAACCGAAAAACACGCATCCCGTGAATGCATCTCAACCTTTTTTCCGAAGGTTTTCAGATACAGCAGCTCACTGACGCGGATTTTTCGCTGTGTATTCTCCAGCGTATAGGTCATAAAGCTGTTCCCCATCGCCGAATCGTTCAAAAATATGTTCAGACAGGCGCAAAACCGTTCGTATGAGACCGGTTTCAGCAGATAGTCCAGCGGACGCAGCGGAAACAGCTCTACTGCATAGTCCGTCGACGCAGAGATAAATACAATCTGCACGGCATAGTCATGCAGCTCTTTCCGAATCCGCTTTCCAAGCTCTGTACCGCGCATTGTCGGCATTTCAATCTCCAGAAACAGCAGATCATATGCTGCTCCTGTTTGCAATTCATGGTAAAGGGCTTCGCATGAAGCGTAGGAATGAACGGTAAAATCATGGTCAAATACCATCTGAAACCGTTCGCAATATTCCTTTATGGCATGGTGCAGTGTTACGTCATTGATCACTACCGCGATGTTCATACTTATGTTCTCCTATGTTGTATCGTTACTCCGTAAGCTGTTGTTCTCGTTCCATGCAAAAAAACATATGTTTATAGTTATATCTTTGTATCAAATTGTTTTTTCTTGTTTTTCGTCCGTACATCTTTGCACACATAAGGACTATATATATTATAGCACACTTGCGCAATATTGTCAATTCACGCCCACTTTATTGTCAACATAATCCTATTTTATCCACAAAAAATTGTCTTTTTTCATCATCTGGTAGATTTTTGCGATTATGTCTGATTGTCGCTTATACTGTGCAAATGTTAACATATGTACATTTCCGATTTGTGTTATATATTTAATTAACAAAAAAGACAATATTTGTATATTTTGCTGATTCCACTCAGTTTATACCCAAATCTCAGCAGCTGATACCCTTTCCCGTTCATTTTTGCATTTTTATGGTATAATTATTTCTGTTACGTAACAAAGCGGGTCAATCGTGCTTCCGTCATTTTTCATGAGGCGGCATGATTTTCCCGATATTCAGGAGGAATGAACCATGAAACGAAACCGTTCACTGCTGATTGCCCTCACAGTTTTCGGTGCCTTGACCTGTGCCGTTTTACAGTGTTCTGCAAAAGGAGCTGTTCCGATGGACGCCTATACCGTTTCCACCAATCAAAACGAGACCCCGAATGTGCCGAAAATGCTATTCGCAGAAATCGTCAGCCAGCCGGATCATCTCGTTCTTGCTGCGGACGGCTCGCCGGATTTCTCTGGTATCCTCTTTACGATCGCTGCGCTGAATCAGAATAACAAGGAGTATGTGATCGTGAGCGAGGCTCCACTCGAAACAGTCAAGAAGCATCTACAGGTGGAAATGTCAACCGAACCAATGGATCCGAACGGATTATTGTGTACGCTCACGTTCTCTGCCGCGCAAACTCAGCAAGCGGTTTCCGATACATTGCAAATTCCGTTTGCAGCTGCTCCGCAAAGCACAACGACAGTCACCACTACGACTCCCAGACTCTCAACGTCTACTACGCAAGCGAACACCTCGCAAAGCACGGTTCCAACCACTGTGACGACTGCGCTCTCTGCACAGTCAACAACATCCGCATCCAGCAAAACGACCTCCGCCGCCGCGCCGAACTCTGCACCCTATCTCCTCGGCGACTGCAATGCGGACGGTAAATGCTCTGCTGCGGATATGGTTCTGCTTACAAAGTATCTCGTTTCTGCCGAAACGGATCTCCCCTGCACACAGGCTGCTGATCTTGATGGCAGTTCGACGCTGAATGCTGCCGACCTTACTTGGATGAAACGGCTGCTGCTCGGTCAGCTCAATCATTTTCCGGTGAAAAATCCGCTTGTGATTGATAGCTTCACTCCCTCCACAGCCTCGCTGTCTGACGCTTTTTCCGATTGGCATTTCCATGTCATCATCAAACATCAGTACAGCGTGCCGGAGCGCGTTTGGACAGCCGATGACTTCAAAGGCATTGAGAATATTAAAATAGTCTCCATGTACGATCAGCAGGAACCATATCGTCAGATTGTTGATATCGCATTGATGGAACCGTCGAAAGAGAGCGTTCTGCAGATGATCCATAACATTGAGAGCTTGAATCTGAAGGAAATCAAAAAGATTCAAGTGCTTCAGGACGCCTTTGGTGGCTGAATCATCAAGCAAGCCAATAATATAAATGGGAGAATCTATTACTATGGGAAAGAAATTATTGAAGGCATCCACTTTGATGGCAATGCCTGCTTTCGCAGCGCTCCTTGCATTGCCGCTTATGAACGGCATGACAGCCTCCGCTGCGAATACTGCGGAAGATGTTCCTGCATTTGAGACAAATATTCAGGCAATGGGCGATGACGATTCTATAACACCTTATTTCGGCAATCTCTCCGATAACAAGCCGATGCTGTTCAGCGCTTCGGATAAGAGTGAATCTCTGCCATCCAGCGTTGACCTCAGCGCTACCCCCTACTTCCCGGAAATCGGCAACCAGATGGGTATCGGAAGCTGCTACGCATGGTCCAGCGCTTATTATCAGTATACCTATGAGGCAAATAAGCTGAACAATATTCCTACAACAAAGGATAATGCTTATTCCCCTGCTTTTGTTTACAATTACCGCAGCAGCACCACCTTCTCCGGCGGTACCTGCATGGACGCCTATAACTTCATGATGGAGCATGGCTGCCTCCGTATGGGTACAATGCCCTATCAGTCTACAAACGGCGCAAGCTATATTGAGAAAAGCAACTACGATACCAGCCTCTCTACCGATACCGACGCTATGATTGACGCTCTGGAAACCAGAATCGTCGGTCACGACGCAATTACCATTCCGGGTACCGGTACACCGATTACAAGTCCGGATGACGCTTCCCTCAACGAGCTGAAAGGTATGCTCGCTGACGGCAAGATTTTCAGCGTCCGCGTTCAGGGCTTCGAGTATTGGCGCTACGCGAACAGAAAACAGTATGACGAGACGACCGGTACTGCTTCCAACTATCTCAACGAAAAAGGTCGCTCCGAGAGCGTTTGCTATCGTGCAATCGCCGGCAACAGCGGTCACGCTCTGACTGTTGTTGGTTATGATGACACCGTATGGACCGACATCAACGGCAACGGTACCCCTGAACAGGGCGAATACGGTGCATTCAAGATCGCAAACTCCTGGGGCACAAGCTATCGTAACGATGGCTACACATGGGTTGCTTACGACGCACTGAACAAGGTCAGCTCCGTTTCCGGCAACTGGGAATCCAATCTCAGCGGCAGCCGTATCGCAATCTTTGACCGCGGCGTTTACGTCAATGGTAAGTATAATGTCAACGGTTTCTATTTCATCGAAGTCGACAACAAGGATGTCTACTATGTCGCACAGGTCGATGTCGATACAACGGATGGCGTTGGTCTGACCGTTTCTCTCGGTCAGAATGAGAATGGTTCCAACAACTACAGCAGAACCGTTCTGAGCAATACCAGCGGCTCAAAAAAGGTTCCGTTCGATGGTACGCTCGCATTTGATTATGCAGATCTCTGCTCCCCGATCAGCGATGCGATCTCCGGCTACAACTGGTCTGTCAGACTGAACACCAAGTATACCACCGCAGCCGCTCGCATCACCGATAACCTTTCCAATACGATTGTCGATCTCGGCGAAATCACCGATAGATACGTTGAGCAGCCGATCAATCTGGTCATGGGCGACCTCAACTACGATGGTCAGTTCACACAGGCTGATATCGAAATCAAGAACAGCGGCGCAGAGCTTTCCACGCTCCAGCAGTATCTGGCTTCTGATATGCCTGAGACTCCGGAAACCCCTGAGAACCCGGAGACTCCTGACGTTCCGGAAACTCCTGAAACCCCTGATGTTCCGGAAACTCCTGAAACCCCTGATGTTCCGGAAACTCCTGAAACCCCTGACGTTCCGGAAACTCCTGAAACCCCTGATGTTCCGGAAACTCCTGAAACCCCTGAGACCCCCGATGTTCCGGAAACTCCTGAAACCCCTGAGACCCCTGATGTTCCGGAAACTCCGGCAACTCTGATTGCAACCGCTTCTGTTGTAACTGAATGGGACGGCGGCAAGATTATGACGGTAACCGTCAAGAACACCGGCAATACTCCGGTTAACGGCTGGGCATTCACCTGCGATACCCTCGGCGGTGAGATCGTCAGCATCTGGAATGCAAATCTGCTCAGCGGCAATGTCGTTCAGTGCGCTTCCTATAATGCAACGATTCCGGCTGGCGGCGAGGTAACCTTCGGTTATCAGCTCGCAAATCCGAACGGCTCTGTTCCGAGCTTCACTCAGCTCCAGCAGAACGCAGCAGTTTCCGACTGCACAGTTCTCGTTGACATCGCAAACGCTTGGGATGGCGGCTTTGTCGGTTACATCACCATTCAGAACAACTCCGACGCAGCAATCAACGGCTTCGAGCTGACCTTCACCACCGAAGGTTTTTCGATCACCGATCCGTGCGGCAGCAGCATCGTCACCAATGCCGACGGCTCCTACACCCTGACCAGCTCCGTTACCATTGCAGCGCACAGCAGTATTGCAATTCAGTTTGTCGGCTCAACAAACGGTACGCCGCAGATTCAGGTTATCTCCATGAATACAACGGCGCTCGGCTAATTCCCCTATGCGTCCCAAAAGCCTCGCAGATTCAATCTCTGCGAGGCTTTTTCTTTGCCCGATACGCCTATGATCGGGCTGATATTCGTGTAGATATGAAAATGCTCCGTTTTTCCAGCCGGAGCATTTCTGATCTTCATTTGACGATTCTGCGATTACATCTTCCCGATTTCGGAAATCAGGAATTCACGCAGAACCTGCGGATTACAGTTACCCTTGAGCTGCTTCATACATTTTCCAAGGATTGCCGCAAGCGCTTTCTCCTTGCCGGCACGGAAATCTGCAACAGCCTTTTCTTCTCCTGCAAGCACTTCCTTTGCGACCTGTTCCATCAAGCCCGTATCGTTCGATACGATCAAGCCATTCTGCTCTGCGTATTCTGCCGGATTCAGGTTCGCGTCGTCAAACATCGCGTCGAGTATCTTTTTACCGTTTGCGCGTCCGACCTTGCCGCCTGTGACAAGCTGAATCAGTTCGCCCAAGGACTTTCCGTTCACGCTCAGACGATCCGGCGTCATCTTCCGGCTGCTCAGAATGCTCATCGCCTCGGACAGCAGCCAGTTTGCGGCGTCCTTTGCACTCTTGCAGACGGCATACGCCTCCTCAAAGCACTCGCAGACCGCAATACTCTTGGTCAGCTGCGCTGCGTCGTATTCGCTCAGTCCCAGCTCGCTGATATAACGCGCGCGCTTGACCTCCGGAAACTCCGGCAGCGAAGCCTGAATCGCATTGTACCATGCGTCGTCGATCACGACAGGCATGATGTTCGGATCCGGAAAATACCGGTAATCGCCGGCGGTCTCCTTGGAACGCATCGAATAGCTCTTGCCTTTGATATCGTCCCAGCGGCGCGTTTCCTGAATCAGCACCTCGGTACCGTTCTCGATTGCGTCGATATGTCTCGCAACCTCATAGCTGATTGCACGCTTGATTGCGTCAATCGAGTTCATATTCTTCATTTCCGTCCGGACACCGAGCTGATCGCTGCCTTCTGGACGTACCGAAAGGTTGACGTCGCAGCGCATCGTACCATGCTCCATTGCGCATTCTGCAACCTTTGCATAGCGCAGCAGATTCTTCAGGCGCTCCAGATATGCCTCGACCTCCTCCGCGCTGGACAGATCCGGCTGGCTGACAATCTCGATCAGCGGCACGCTGGTGCGGTTGAAGTCTACGCAGGTGACATCCGCGCCGATATCATGGACAAGTTTACCTGCGTCTTCCTCCATATGAATCTGCTTGATGCGGATATTTTTCTTGCCCTTTGAGGTCTCGATTTCCACCAGACCGTTGACGGCAACCGGTGCAAACCACTGCGTCGTCTGATATGCGCAGGGCAGATCCGGATAGTAATAGCTTTTCTTATCGAACGTGGTCGTGCGGTTGATCGTGCAGTTGAGCATCATGCCGGCTTTCATACCGAAATCTACGACGCGCTTGTTGACGACAGGCAGCATTCCGGGCATACCGCAGCAGGCAGGGCATACGTGCGCATTCGGTTCTGCGCCGTATTTTGCATGGCAGGAGCAGAAAATCTTGGACTGCGTTGCAAGCTCTACATGAACCTCAAGACCAATAACTGTTTCGTATCTCATTTTGATTCTCCCTCCTTATTCGTAGCGCTTCGCCGCTTCAAACAGCGCGTTTTCGGAGAACGCTTTTCCAATCAGCTGAACGCCGCCAGCGGTCACAGTCGGCAGACCGGTCAGCGAGGCTGGCGCAGTATAGAGATTCTCAGAAAACGCAATATACGGATCTGCCTTGACGGTTTCCTCGGTATAAGCTGCCTTGGAACAGGCTGGAATCAGCACCGCGTCATACTGCTCGAACAGCTTTGCAAAGCGTTCCGAAACAAGTCGGCGGACGCGCAGCGCCTTGTCGTATTCTCGCATATAGTTTTCGGTCGAGAGCGTATCCGAACCGAACAGAATCGCCGTTTTCAGCAGATCGCCGAACGCTTCTGTACGCGTATTCGTATACAGATCGTCCATACAAGTATAATTTTCCGTGCGGTAGCCGTACTTCACGCCGTCATAACGGGAAACATTATTGCACAGCTCGGCGCACATCAGAATATTCCATGCAATTCTTGCGGCGGCAAACAGCGGTTCGCTGATCTCCTCGACGCTGACGCCGTTTGCTTGGAGTGTTTCCTTTGCGGCGTTCAATTTTGCCTTTGTTTCATCGTCAATATCCGCGGATAATTCTGAAATCACCGCAACGCTGCGGATCGCCTCTGCGCCGGACGCGCTGTTCAGACGGCTGCATTCTGACTCGGAAAGGCTCGTGCCATCCTTATCGTCATGACCGACAAGCACATCCAGTACCTCGCGGCAATCGGCAATATTTTTCGCAGTCACGCAGACCGTTTCGCCGGAACAGGCTACCGGAATCGTACCATAGCGCGATACCGTACCATAGGTCGGCTTCACGCTCACGAATCCACTCTGCGCTGCCGCACGGCGGATGGAACCGTTGATATCCAGTCCGACAGCCGCCATCGCGTCATCCGTTTTCAGGATTTCAACGGCGGCGTTTGTCAGCTTACCGTCAACGCTCGGCGCGCCGTAATACGAGGTTTCGCCAAGCAGGTCAATCGCAAATTCACCGACGCTCGCTTTGCCGCAGATTCCGTATCCGGCGGCGCATAGCTTCGTAATCGCCTCGGCTTCAAACAGACTCATGTAACCATCGAGCATCTTCGAGCCGGCTGCGGTCGGCATATCCTTTGTCAGCAGCATATCGTCTGCAACGATTTTCTTTGCAGCAGACGTATCCGATTTTGCAGTATAAAGCTTCATAGTATCTCCCTTTCCGTTATTCAACAACTCTCGGTACGCACCAATAGCCCTGATTGGTTTCCGGCGCGCCCTTTTGCAGATCGTCACGGGAGAACGGCTGCGCAGCCACATCATCGCGTACAACCGTCATAATCGGCATCACGTGAACCATCCGTGCAACATCATCGGTATTGAATGTATTCAAAACTGCAAGCTCCTGCTCGCGACTCTGAAAGAATGCGAGTACGTGCTCCTTTTGCGTTTCGTTCAGACTGAGCTGATTGAGCAGCTCAAGTTTTCGCAGAGTATCCTTATCCATACTAAAGCTCCCTTTCGGTCGGGAAAAACCGCTTCTCACAAGCTTTCCCTTAAATTTTTACTGTGTAAATTATAGCACAAAATCCATTCGCTGTCAAGGTCTGCCGCTTGATTTTTATGATAAATTTGCTCCGATGCTGCAAGAAAATATGAGCTTGATTCTATCGCCGGATTTCTCGCGTATTCTATTTTTTTGATACGGTTCACGCGTCTGTATTTCTGTGAAACAGAATCGAATTTGCTTGACACTGCTTCCAAATCATGCTATAATATAATAGTATAAAATTCATGCTGCCGCATCAGCGGATATACAATGAAATCTACATAGGAGCTGAAAAAAGATGACCTTTGATCGGAAGCTTTATAAACAACTGTTCGTGGTCGTCACGCCGATCGCGTTTCAATATCTGACCTCTGCGCTTGTCTCGGCAAGCGACGCCCTGATGCTCGGCTTTCTCGAACAGGACGCACTTTCCGCCGTATCGCTTGCCGGACAGATCGCCTTTGTATTCAGCCTGTTTTACGGCGCGTTCATCTTTGGTCTGAACGTCCTTGCAGCGCAGTATTGGGGCAAGGGCGACCGGCAATCTGCGGAGGAAGTCCTCGCCATCACCATGCGCTACAGCCTGCTTGTGGGATTCATTTTCACGCTCGCTGCCGCTTGGATACCAGATAAAATTATGATGCTGTTCACCGATGAAGCGCCTTTGATTACCGCAGGCGCAAACTACTTGCGAACCATCTCGGCTTCCTATCTGCTGACCGGTTTCACGCAGGCGTATTTCGGCATCATGAAAATCTGCGATCGGGCAAAGCTCAGTTCCGTCATCGGTTCGCTGGCGGTTCTGCTGAATATCATTCTCAATGCGCTGCTGATATTCGGCGTCGGATTTTTCCCGCAAATGGGCATCGAGGGCGCCGCGCTTGCAACCGTTCTGGCGAGAGTATTTGAAACGGTCATGGTGCTCGTCGCAGTCGCACGGAAACAATGCTTGCCGCTTCGGTTCGGGCTGATGCTGCGTTCCAGTAACAAATCGCTTCACAAGGATTACTGGAAATATACAATTCCGCTTTTCGTCAATCAGTTGGGCTGGGGCGGCGGCGTCACGATGTATTCGGTGATCATGGGGCATCTCGGCACTGACGCCGTTGCCGCCAACTCAATCGCCAGCATCGTCAGAAGCCTGATCGCAAGCCTATGCTGGGGCATCGCCTCCGGCGTGGGTATCATTCTCGGCGGGATGCTCGGCAGAAACGAGCTTGACAAAGCAAAAAAAGCCGGCGGCAGCTTTGTTCGCTTTTCCATTGTCATCGGCGTGGTTTCGGGACTTGTCATTCTTGCCGTCACGCCGATTGTGCTCCATTTTATCCATCTCAATCCCATGGCGCAGCATTATCTCAAATATATGATGTTTATGGCGGCATACTACATCATCGGCAATTCGCTCAATTCTACCATCATTTCCGGCGTATTTCCCTCCGGCGGCGATACAAAATTCGGTATGTGGTGTGATCTCATTACGCTCTGGGTCGTCGTCGTTCCACTCGGATGGATCGCTGCATTTCTGCTCAAGCTTCCGGTACTTGCGGTCGCGTTCATCCTCACGCTCGATGAATTCGTCAAGATTCCCACTGTCTATAAGCATTACATGAAGTATCAGTGGGTCAAGTGCATCGCAAAAGAAGAACCGTCCTCCAATCATTTCGAGCAAACACCCACTGCGACAAATTCTGTCTCATAATATCAATCTGTTTTATATGGAATCCCTATGGTCACTGTGGAGCTGCTGCTTCATGGTGACCTTTTCCGTTCCCGTGACATGACGCCCCGACTTCAAAAATTTTTCCAAAAAATAATAAGGATTCCTCTCTTGACGGACGTAATATAATCAAAGGGTCACAAAATCACACGTTCGTTCCACAACAAAATCAAATCGTGGGCGTTGCCCATACGGAGGAAATTATGAAAAAAATTACAAAAACAATGCCGCTT
This sequence comes from Oscillospiraceae bacterium, assembly GCA_016296505.1. Lineage (GTDB taxonomy): Bacteria > Bacillota > Clostridia > Oscillospirales > Ruminococcaceae > Firm-04. The sequence goes on along the minus strand of JAEDJD010000022.1, from coordinate 1,638 downwards.
GCACTCGCCGCTATGCTCCTATGCACCGGCTGCGGCAATCATGCTGATATGATGGAAACGATCAACGATGACGCGCAATTTATGTTTGAAGCCGAAGAAGCCGTGAATCAAGCGCCTGCGCAGATGTTTGACAATGGCGCCAATCCCACTATCGAATTCAATACCGAGGAATACAGCGCCATTACCGAAAACAGCTTCAAAAGTACCGCTGCCGAGCCGCTTTCTACGTTCTCTGCGGATGTGGATACCGCCTCATACTCCAATCTGCGCCGGATGATTCGTGACGGCACGACAATCCCCTCAGACGCCGTTCGCATTGAGGAAATGATAAACTATTTTCATTATGACTATCCGGAACCGCAGCCGAATGAGCCGTTCTCCGTCACAGCCGAAATCGCAGATTGCCCTTGGAATTCCGATACCAAGCTCATGATGGTTGGCATGAAAGCGCAGGATATTGATATGCAGCAGCGTAAGCCCATGAATCTGGTATTCCTGATTGACGTCAGCGGCTCGATGTATGACGCCGATAAACTGCCGCTGGTGCAGAAAGCCTTCTCCATGCTGACCGATGAATTGACCGAAAATGACCGCGTTTCCATCGTGACCTATGCCGGCAATGACCGCGTGGAACTCGAAGGCGTTTCCGGTGACGGCAAAATCGCAATCCGAACTGCAATCGAGGGGCTTCAGGCAGGCGGCGCAACCGCCGGTGCCGACGGTATCAATACCGCTTACGATATTGCGAAAAAATACTTCATCAAAAACGGGAATAACCGCGTCATTCTCGCGACAGACGGCGATCTCAATGTCGGTATCTCCAGCGAAGCCGATTTGAAAAAGTTGATCGAAAAACATCGTAAAAAGGATATTTTCCTTTCCGTCCTCGGCTTCGGAACCGGCAATATCAAGGATAATAAAATGGAAACGCTCGCGGATAACGGCAACGGCTGCTATGCCTACATCGACAGCGAAACAGAAGCCAAACGCGTTCTCGTCGAAGAAATGGGCGGTACGCTTGTAACCGTCGCAAAGGACGTCAAATTTCAGGTCGAATTCAATCCTGCATATATCAAGGGCTATCGGCTGATCGGCTACGAAAACCGGACGCTTGCCGCCGAGGATTTCGCGGACGATACCAAGGACGCCGGTGAGATCGGCGCAGGACATACTGTGACCGCGCTCTATGAAATCGCGATGCTCGACAGCGCAATGGACTTCTCCTCCGCCGACCTCAAATACTCCGACGGCAATGCCGGCTCGCAAAACGGCGAATACTGCACCGTTTCCGTTCGCTATAAGAAGCCGGATGAGGACGAAAGCAAGCTGCTCGCCTACCCTGTCACCGAAGCGCATATCTCGCAGAATATGTCGGATGACTTCCGCTTTGCCTCGGCAGTTGCAGCATTTGGTATGCTTCTGCGCGACAGCAGCTATCTGGGCAATGCCAACAAGGAACTTGTACTGAACCTCGCTGCTTCGGAAGCCGCCGACCCCTATCAGGCAGAATTTGTCGAACTTGTAGAGATGACAAATCTGAACGAATGATAAAGAAACGGAGTCAGCCTCAAACAGACTCCGTTTCAGCTTGTAGATAAAGTCCTCTGTTCTGATTTAGAATCACACAAGAGAGGTAAA
>JAEDJD010000021.1 GCA_016296505.1 Oscillospiraceae bacterium | reverse complement strand
CTGAACCAATCTTTCGATGATGGGATAAAACGTCCCTTCATCTCCGAAATCCAAAAGTCGTAAAATCCGACTTTAGAAAAACTATGAGGTGGTAATTTACCACCCCATTGCACATTTCCAAAATGGAATGGTGTCATACAACATTTCCTCCGTATTTACATAACGCAAAAGCGTATGTCGGCAGAAATCTGCTGAAATTTATTTTTATGGAGGACACCACAATGAATGAAGAAAAAACACTTACCCATATCGACTCTGAATACGAAAAAGTTCTCGCCGAACGCAATAAGCTTCAGGCAGAACTTGACCGTCTGACGAAAAAAGAAACGCAGGACAAGCATAAGCTTGATACTCTGAAAAATCGTTACAAAGAAGAAAAACGCCGTAGCCGCAATCACCGCCTTATCGAACGTGGCGCAATTCTGGAGAGCTTTATTCCCGACGCCGAGAGCTACACTAACGAGCAGATTAAACACATCATCAAGATAGCTTTCGGAAATCTTCCCGGCGGATTACAGGGCATACATTTCCCCGAAAGTCTGCGTGATAATTCTTGAAAAAGCTGTTTTGCAGGTTCGGCAATACTGCCTCCCTTGGGACAAGGGCGCACTTATATACCACAGCAGTGGTATGTGCGGTTTCTGCGGAAACGGAGAAAATCGGCACTACTGCCGAAAGGAGGTTTTGACAATCGCAATCTATCATTGCTCAATCAAAATTATCAGCCGTGGCAAGGGCAAGTCTGCCGTTGCCGCCGCTGCTTATCGTTCGGGCGAAAAGCTCACGAACGACTATGACGGAACTACTCACGACTTTACAAGAAAAGGCGGCATTGTTCACACGGAAATTCTCCTGCCCGACAATGCACCGAGAAAATATGCAGACCGTTCTATGCTCTGGAACGCTGTCGAAGCGGTGGAGAAATCCAAGAATGCACAGCTTTCACGGGAAATTGAAATCGCTCTCCCGAATGAACTTTCCGAAGCGGAATGCATTGCACTTGCGAAAGAATTTGCACAACGGACTTTTGTTGATAAAGGTATGTGTGCTGATGTCTGTATTCACAATCCAAACCGTGAGCAGAAAAATATTCACGCTCATATTATGCTGACAATGCGTCCGTTCAACGAGGACGGGACTTGGGGCGACAAGCAGAAAAAAGAATATGTGCTTGATAAGAATGGCAATAAAATTTACGACAAACGCAAGCGGACTTATAAGTGTCGCACTGTTCAGACTACTGACTGGAACAGTCGTGAAAAGGCTGAGGAGTGGCGTGAAGCGTGGTCAGAATTTCTGAATAACGCTTTGGAGCAACGTAATATTTCCGAAAAAGTAGACCACCGTTCATTTGAAAGACAGGGCAGATTGGAAAAACCAACAGTCCATATGGGAGTCGCCGCAACGCAGATGGAGCGTAAGGGCATACGCACCGTCAAAGGCGATACCAACCGTGAAATAAAGTCCATAAACGCAAAAATTTCCGCTCTGCTGAAAAGAATTGATATGCTTGACGGTGAGCTTGCCAAGATGAAGGAAATTCCGAAAAAGGACAGCATTCTTGAAATGCTTATGCGCTTTCACGATAACGGAATTAAATTTTCAGAGGTGCGTGGTGTCAGCGTTTCCAATCTGAAAAAGATTGCAAAGTTCAAGGATTTGACTCACCTTATTGCTTTTGTGCAGGGGCATAATATCGGAACCCTCTCTGAACTTTCAGAGAAAAGTTCTCAGACAAAGGAAGCTCTGAAAATTCACAAGAGGGAGCTTATCGGTAAACAAAGTCGTATCAAGGAGCTTGAAGAATTACTGAATAATTATCCTCGATACAAGGAGAATAAGGCGGTTTATCTGGAATGGCAGTCCATTACAAATCCGAAGAAAAAGGAAAAATTTTATGACAAGCACTACGGAGAAATTGCGCTCTTTAAGACTGCGAAAACTTTTTATGACAACAAACTCAGCGATGCAAAAATTACTCCAAAAGCGTGGCAAAGAGAATTGGACGAGCTGACAAAATCCGCCGAGGTTGACCGTGCGAAAGTGGAGAAACTCGGCGATGATGTTGCAGTTATGGAAACGCTGATTTACAATGTTCAGCGACTTACAAATTATGAGAAAAAGGATAAGGAAATTCAGCGTAGGCGTACTGCTGAATTGGAGTAAAACAAAGAAAGGAAGATGCTAAAATGTTTATTTTTATAGGAAGGGGGTATGTTGATGGCGGATATATGGAGCGGACTTGCATACTTATTGGCTGAACTTATTGAAAAGCATGCAAGTGAAATAAATCTTGATGGTTTACCTACGTTTCATATAGAAAATGATAAAATAGTTAATAGTGTAAATATAGGCGATTCTGTTGACAAAGAATCCGCCGCATGATATAATAATATCGTGATATGAGTGTCCAAACTTTTTGGAATATAAGCAAATACACTTTGAAATAAATTCGTATTACAGGAGAAATTGCAATGAGCGAATTAAGAAAACGAGTTTACACATATACAAGAGTTTCAACCGCAATGCAAATTGACGGATACTCTTTAGATGCTCAGAAAGCACGAATGAAAGCGTTTGCCGACTATAATAACTATGATATTGTCGGCGAATACGAAGACGCAGGTAAATCAGGAAAATCCATCGAAGGCAGATTGCAATTCAATCAGATGATGGAAGATATTAAGTCGGGTAAGGACAGCGTGTCTTACGTGCTTGTATTCAAGCTTTCCCGCTTCGGAAGAAATGCGGCGGACGTGCTGTCCACTCTACAAGTTATGCAGGATTTTGGTGTAAATCTTATTTGTGTTGAGGACGGTATAGATTCATCAAAGGATGCAGGCAAACTTATGATTTCGGTATTGTCTGCTGTTGCTGAAATTGAACGAGAAAACATCCGTGTTCAAACTATGGAAGGACGTATTCAAAAAGCTCGTGAGGGCAAATGGAATGGTGGCTTTGCTCCCTATGGCTATAAACTTGTAAATGGAAACCTTGAAATCAACGAAGAAGAAGCAGAGGCTATCCGTGTGATTTATAATCAGTATGTAAATACTGACTCAGGTGCTAACGGCATTTCTAAATACCTTGAAAATCACGGCATTCATAAAATAATTCGTCAGAACGGAAAAACTCCTTTGTTCAATGCATCGTTTATCCGTATGATTTTGAAAAATCCTGTTTACTGTGGCAAGATAGCTTACGGTCGCAGAAAAATGGAGAAGATACATGGAACAAGAAACGACTATCATCTTGTTGAACAGGATAATTATCTGCTTGTTGATGGATTGCACGAGCCAATTGTATCAGAAGAACTCTGGCAGGAGGCTCAGGTAAAACTTCTCGCTCAATCGAAGAAGTATGAACATATAAATAAAAGCAAGGATACAAAAACACATTTGCTTTCGGGTATTGTAAAGTGTCCGATATGTGGTGCAGGAATGTACGGTAATAAAAGTATCAAGCATAAAAAAGATGGTACAAAATATAAGGATTTTTATTATTACGGTTGCAAACATCGTAAAATGGACAGAGGGTATAAATGCGATTATAAGAAACAGATTAACGAAGAATTGCTTGATGATTCCGTCGCTGAGATTATTTCCAAGCTTGTAAGCAATCCGAAATTTGCTGCTATGATGCAGAAAAAAATCAATATGCAGGTTGACACAACCGCTATCGAACAGGAACTTGAAAACTACGAAAGCAAGCTTAGACAGTCCTATGCTGTTAAAGCAAAAATCATCGAGGAAATTGATACACTTGACCCCGATGATAAACATTATATCAAACGCAAGGCAGACCTTGACAATCGCCTTTATAATATGTATGATAATATAGAGAAAATTGAAAATCAGCTTATTTCAGCAAGAGCTAAGAAACAGGCTATCCAAGCTGAAAAGCTTACGAGCGATAATATATTTTCTGTACTGATACACTTTGAAAAGCTGTATGCTGTTATGAGTGAATTTGAAAGACGACAGCTTATAGAAACACTTGTTTCCGAAGTGCAGATTTATGAAGAACGCCAGTCTAACGGACAGTGGTTAAAATCCATCAAATTCAAGCTTCCTATTATTGAGGAAGATATAAATATTTATTTGGACAACGGACATCACGTCGAGTGCGTAGTATTGATGTCAAGGGATAAGGCTTAAAAGTGCCGAATTTACGGCGATTTCCGGCTATACAGTCAATCTGCGAAGTCAAACCGAACTGACTTTTTACTGTATTTGGAAAAACATCTACGAACTAAAACCGCCTGACAACCAATCTGCACAGTGAGGTTAGTGCGCAGATTGGATAAATGAGAGGTCGGTACTTCGTAGATTGGTTGTCATTCGTCAAAATGTACAAATAAGCCCCTTGCCGCTCGTTTTTTGATGGCTGGCATACAAGACAGCTATCACAGATAGCCTGTCAAAAAGAAGGTGAACAAAATAGATACATATTATTTAATTGATTATGAGAACGTAGGAAGCAATGGATTGGTTGGTTGTGAAAATATGAAATCTACTGACCATATCATAATCTTCTTCACACAAAATGCTCGAAAAATTGATATGGCAGATATCGCCAATCACGGTACTGCTGAACTCAAAATGATTGAAATTCCTGCTGGCAAACAGTCAGCAGATATACATATCGGTTCTTATCTTGGTTATCTTGCAGGAAGATCAAAATGCTCCGTAGTAATTATCAGTCATGATACTGATTTTGACAATGTGATAAAATTCTGGCGAAAAGAACTTGGCATTTCTGTTTCTCGGAAACATAAAATTCAAGTTAAAACCACTCAAAAACAAAGCCAGCCACAATCAAGCGCGGTATCAACAAAAGAATCTCAAATTCGATCACTATTCGGTCAGACGTTTAAGAAGTCACCATATATAGAGAAGAAAGAAGCCATTATTTCGGCTTTACTCAAATCAAAGGACAAACAATCTCTAAATAGCGAATTAACTAAAACAATACCCAGTAGTAACATTCCTGCGATATATAAAACATTCAAAGATTTCATCAAGAATTTGCCGTCCGCTCCATCTAAAACATCAGTTAAAACTGATAATAAAAAACGTGAAGCGCAATTCAGATCCGAATATGGGAAACATTTCAAAAACGGTGTTTATAAAGAAAAGCGAGAACAAATAATAAGCATCCTTGTAAACTCCACTACCAAGCAACAAGTCAATAGTGAATTATGTAAGATAATTCCTGGCGAAAACGTTAGCAAGATAATAAAACAGTTTCAGCCACTTTTGCAAAATTTGCCACAATAAAAATCCCCGCACCACTGAATCAACAGTGATGCGGGGCTTGCTCATATCTATTCACTTCTCAATGCTTATCGTCACGCCCGACTTGAACCGGAATTCCAAGAAGTCAGCGTGGACGGTTACCTTTTCCAGCAGCTTCTTCACCAGAGACTCATCAAACTCCGTGATCTCACTCGGCTGAGACCGGATGAATTTCTGAAGCTCCCGGATGCGCTTTGTATGCTCCTTCTGCGTTGCATCGTCCATGCCTTTCTGCTCCTGAAGCTCACGCAGGCGCAGGATTTTTTCGGTCACGTCATCGTAGTTCTCCCGGCGCTCCGTCCGGTTGATCAGTTCCTGCTGCAAAGCAGCCATTTTCGCTTTGAGGGCTTCCGCCGTCATGTGATTAGTCATGTTGAGCGCTGCTTCGAGATTCTCATTGAGTCTTTTCAGGTAGCTGTCGCTGTCATCGACCATTTCATTGAGGGCTTCAAGGAAGGCTGCCTTTAAGGTTTCCTCGCTGACGGTTCTGGCACGGCACTTTTCCTTCTCCTTCAATCGTGTGACGCAGCGCCAGACGACCGACTTCTTGCCACGGTTGTTCCAGTGTATTCTCCGGAACTGCTCTCCGCAGCCGGCGCAGAAGATTCTCTGCGAGAATGCGTGGTTGGCACTATAGCCCTTCTTTCCACCGAACGGGAGCTGGATTCTCGCTCGTCGTGCCATTTCTTCCTGCACCATCAGGAATAGTTCTTGCACTTATCACAATCAGAGAGTTTAATCATATCAACACCCCCAAATATAAACGCAATAGTTCTCTAGCTTCTTCTGGGATTTTTTCAACCTTGCCTCGTTCAATTAGAACACCAGATTCAGCAATGCACTCAAATCCGTTTTTCATAGCAGTTGGACTAATACCAAGGATTTGACGACCTTCCAGATTTTCGTGTTGGGCTTTTATTTCCCCTATATTCTTTTCATCAAATGTTCTTGCATGATAGATTTCATGTATAACAGCTTCACGAAGAGAATTGATCACTGATACATCTGAATCTGCTATTTCTTTATCAAGCTGTTCAACAGTCTTTCCACCAAGAAAAGCAGAATTCAGATTCATTACAATATCATAAAAAGTTCCGTTTTGAACGGGATCAGTCTGTATCACAATTTTAGGATCAAGAGACAAAACCCTGACACGGTCAAATTTGAACTGGTCTCTTTGCTCAGCCAGAACGCTGAATATATACTCAGCAACTTCTTCACTAATAGGCGAACCTGTTACTGCCGTTTTAATATTATCCAGCCTTATGTTCATGATATCATGTTTTTCGCCATTTGTCAACCGTTTCAGCTGATGTTTCTCCTGCAATTTCCGTGCCTGCTCCTCAGTCAGCACAATACGCTCCACGGCTCCGGCATCCGCTTCCGGCGCTTCCCATTCCCGTTTACTCCACACATCCTGCCGCTTTCTGCCGTTCTCAAAGGTCACGGTACAGTCGCAGTTGTCGTGCCGGCGGAAAACGTCGTGCGGTTCATCACCGTAAACATAGCGTCCGGCAATCTTCGCGCACCACGGGCAGCATCCGTTCACTGCCGTGCGGGTACGTCAAAGCGACCGATGTCGATCACATCAAGCCGCACCGAGGAGACAGCGTTCTCTTCTGGGATCAGAGCAACTGGCAGAGTCTCTGTCACAGACACCACAGCATTAAGACCCGAAAGGAAGACCACACTCCGGAGTACAAGTATTAAAAAAGAGAAGTCTCTCCGATGAGAAACTTCTCTTTCATTCAATCATCATTTACCAAACAGATCACTATGCGTTCCGGTTCGGGTAAGAGAAAGGATCAATTGCTGCTCATAAATCCGATACACAAGTAGCCAATCGGGTGCAATGTGTAATTCTCGATAGCCAATTCAATTCCCAGTCAGCTCATGGTCATTGTATGTTGACGGGAGGTCATTGCCATCCGCCAGCAGCGTTATGACAGTCTTCAGCTTGCTAATGTCGTAACCGCGCTTCTTGGCGAGCTTATAGTCGCGCTTGAAACTGGAGGTTCTTTGTATCTCATATTTCATTCGCTGTCTAACTCCTCAAACAAATCATCAACACTCTGGAAGCGAGGTGCATTTTTATCGTTTGCCATCAGTTCGCTCTCCATTCGTGCAAGCGTGTTTTCATCAGCAAACAGTTTGATGAACTCCAGCATCTTTTCTTCAGACAGCGATGCAAGGACGCTGACTGCGCATTCTCTTGTATTCATCATGACATCTCCCTCCATGTAAAATCAGGAATAGCTTACACACTTCTTCTATTTTAATTATACCACGTTATCAGCGGGAAGTCAAGGGGCTTTTGTGCGGTTTTATGAGGATTTAAAGGAAATATTCGGTATTTACAGGGGGCGGGGTCTGGGGGCGGGTCGGAATCTCTACAGCTTTGGCAACACAAGACCGTCGGCCCCTCTCGTGAGAAAAAACGCGAAATTGCAGGGTCCCCGGTCATTCGGGCCCCTGACAGAGTGACAATATCCGCAGCGTATCTATCGGTGAGATCACAGAAACTGTTGAAAAATCGTGTTTATCGGATCGGTGCTGAAAATAGCGCAGCGGCACGGTACATACTGGTGTTTCGTCACAAATCGTATTGTAAAACGGCGGTTTATCACGCAAAAAGCATATAAAACAGCAATATTTTAGCATTTTACCGCATTTTACAACTGCGGTTTTGGCGGATCCCGTGTGGATACTATGATCCGCATAGGTTCGGAATATATGAGGTAACTATCTATGACAGAATCACAAAAGGCGCAGATAAGGGCAATGAGGATGAACGGAATCGGATACAGAACGATCGCAAAATCGCTGGGCTTGAAGGTCAATCAGGTCCAGCTTTTTGGTAAGGCGCACGGACTTGCCGGCCCCGCTGAACTGACAAGGATGAACTATCCGATCTGGTGCCGAAAGAATAACCGCTGTCCTATATGCGGAACAAAAATAACACAGCCGGTGACCGGGCGCAGGAGAAAATTCTGCTCCGGACGCTGCAGAACACGATATTACCGTGAGAGGAGAAACGAAAATGATGATAGCAATTCTGAGCCTGATATACATGATGATAATTATCCTGATCCATGCAATCTGGATCGGTTCGATCATCAAGCATGACGGCAAGTGCCATTACAACAACCGCAACCACTGTCCTTATATGACAGAATTTCTGGGGCACTATTTGCCAGAACTAAAAAATGTCAGTGAGAATACATTGAATACATACTGTGATATCGGCAAGGAAATCCACTGGAATATCAGAATCATACGTTTTCTTCAATTCATCACGGATAACCTGCTTCAGTTTTTCAGCTTTCTGCGGATAAGGCATTATTCCTTTTTTAAGCTGTTCTATATGACTTTCAAGTTCGTTTTTCTTTTCATTAAGATTTTTTAATTCTGCGGCAAGTTCACTTGCGATCGTATCAATACTATTCTTTGCATTAAGATACGCTTTCCTTATCTTGGAAAAATACTCGGGAGATAAAAGCTCAAAGTCCTCTTCCGAAAACCTCTCCATTCTTTGAAGATAGGATATGACGGCTTTTATTTCTTCTATTATATTTTCATTTTCAAGTTTTTCAATGCAGTTTGAAAAATTTGCATTCCAGCGTATTGATGATGTCTTTATATCTGCAACAAAACTCGAAATGCTTCTGTCATGGTCTTTAATTGCTTGTGTATAACGCTTGCCACGGTTGTTCCAGTGTATTCTGCGAACTGCTCTCCGCAGCCAGCGCAGAAGATTATCTGCGAGAATGCGTGGTTGGCGCTATAGCCCTTCTTTCCGCCGAACGGGAGCTGCGTTCTCGCTCGTCGTGCCATTTCTTCCTGCACCATCAGGAATGTCTCTTTCGATATAAAAAACTTCAATTTAGCTTTATTGTGCATTTATTTATTGTTCAGCAGATTGTGACAGTCAAGAAAATATGGTTCGCCAAATATCACCGGCTGACCTTATTGTTTATTTGGAATGTGAAAAAATGCTAAGGTTGATTTCCGCAGCTAACTATGGTAAAATTATTATGTCGTCCGACAACTGCAATTTGCATTTCACAGCGCAAAAATGCATTTCACATATCAAAAGCTTGATTTTCCGAAATAATGTGATATACTCAAGATATCAACATAAAAGGAGAATCGTTATGAACACTTTTTTACTTGTTTTACTTTGCATTTTTGAGGCAGCATTTGCTATTACAGCCATCAGCCGAAAGGCAGACAAAAAGGGCTGGCAGACAGGCAGACTTATCTGTAACGCAGGTCAGCTGGGATTATTCCTTGTAATGCTCATCGCTTCGGGAATTGATATGAGTATCCGCTTTATGGGACTGTTTGTGCTGCTTATAATCCGTATTATCATTGCGTTTATCGGTTATTTGATAGTAAGAAAAAAAGAGTCTGCAAGCAAGCATATCGCAAAGATCATAATCAGTGCAGTGCTTTCGGTCATTCTTATTTCGGGCAGCCTGATACCCTCGTTTATTATTTCCGACTATGACGGACTGCCCGTTTCGGGAGAATATGAAATTGCGGAGGCAAATTCCATTCTTATAGATATGAACAGAACGGAAGAGCTTGAAACCGACGGTTCAAACCGTGAAGTTCCCGTTTATTTCTACTATCCGGAAAATGCTGCAGAGGGCGAGAAATTTCCTCTTGTGATTTTCTCACACGGCTCATTCGGATATTATCAGAGCAACCATTCCACATACGCAGAGCTTGCTTCAAACGGCTATGTTGTTGTAAGCACAGAGCACCCTCATCATTCGCTTTATACAACGGATACAAACGGAAATACCATAATTGTTGACTTCTCATTTATGAATGACGTTATGTCAATAAACGCCGAGGACGTTTCCGAGGAAACTGCATACGAACACTCCTCAGAATGGTTCAGGCTCCGTGCAGAGGATATCAACTTTGCAATTGATTCAATAAAGTTGGCAGCAGGCACAAATGCACTTCCCGAATACTGGTATTCACAGCAGAGCGAGGACATAATCACAGCACTTGCTATGACAGATATCGAAAAAATCGGCGTTATGGGACATTCTCTCGGCGGTGCTGCATCGGTATCCGTAGGCAGAACAAGAAGCGACATCAGCGCAGTTATCGACCTTGACGGAACAATGCTCAGCGAGGTAACGGGCGTTGAAAACGACAAGCAGATAGTCAATGACGAGCCTTACACAACACCGCTGTTATCCTTCGATAATGAGGAGCATCATCTCTCTTCTCTTGAAGCAAGAGAAATGGATAAGCCATACGCAAACAATATCGTTCATGACAATGCGGTATGCGGTTACAGAACATATATCGTGGGAACGGGTCACATGAACTTCACAGACCTGCCTATGTTTGCTCCTCCCCTTGCGAAAATGCTTGGAACGGGCAGCATTGACCCCGAAGAATGTATGCTGACCGTCAACAGAATAACGCTTGAATTTTTCGACAGTTTCTTAAAAGGAAAGGGTGAATTTAGTGTACCCGAACAAATCGAAATATCATAATATGGACGTTAAAATAAGCAAAATCCCCGAAAACGAAAACGAGTTTGTGGATATACGCTGCCACGAGGAAACGGACAGTGTCCGTGAAATTGCAGACTTTGTAAGGTCAAGACAAGGACAGCTGAACGGTACGCTTGAGGGCAGGCAGTATGGCATATCCGTTTCGGAGATACTGTACATAGAGTCGGTGGACAACAGGACGTTTATCTACACGGGAACAAAGATCTATGAGTCAAAGCAGAGGATATATGAATTGGAGGATATTCTCAAACCGAGGCATTTTCTCCGTATATCCAAAGCATCGCTTGTAAATCTGATGAAGATTGCTTCCGTAAAGCCTGCGCTGGGAGGACGTTTCAGCGCAGTGCTTTCAAACGGCGAGGAAATAATCATTTCCCGAAAGTATGTTGCCGACCTGAAAAAAACCTTGAAAGGAGAAGAAATATGAGCTTCAAGGAACATCTTAAAGCGGTAATGTCGCAGTTTTTTGTAATTGCAACGCTTATAAATTTAGCAATACTTATTTTGGGAGAGCTCTTCCGTCCCGATGAAAAATTCGGATATGAAGCATTTCTTGCTCCCATAATTTACGCAGCAATCTCACTTGTGCCAATGCTTTTGATGTATTCAAAAAAAGAGCTGACAGTTAAGCAGCATATTTTCAGAGAGCTGTTGCAGCTCATATCTATCGAAATCATTCTGATTTTCCTTGGGCTTGGAGCGAAAAGTCTTGAGCCAGAAAACATTGCTCTTACAGCAAGCTTCGCTCTCTCCGTATTTATTATCTATGTCCTTGTATATGTAATAGCGTGGCTGCTTGATCTTAATACGGCAAAGCAGATAAACACAGATCTGAAAAGCTTTCAGAGTAAGATTTCGGAAGAGTCGGTCTCTGAACAATAATTGTATTGGGGAGATAAAAATGATAAAAGCTGTTATTTTCGATATGTATGAAACGCTTATCACGCTGTACGGAAGTCCCGTTTATTTCAGCAGACAGATGGCGGAAGACGTGGGTATTTCCGAGGATATTTTCACTCCCATGTGGCGTATGACCGAGGATGACAGGACTACGGGAAAAGTCACCGTTGATGAGGTTGTGGAGCGTATTCTTCGGGAAAACAACTGCTATTCCGAGGAAAAGGTCAGGCTTGTTATGGACAAAAAGATACGCTATAAAAAAGAAGCCTTTGAGCATATGCACCCCGAAATTATCCTGATGATGAGGGCGCTGAAAGAGCATGGGATAAAAATCGGACTCATAAGCAACTGTCATTCGGAGGAATCAACAGTTATCAAGGAAAGCGTTTTGTATCCGTATTTTGATGCGGTCTGTCTTTCTTATGATGAGGGTATAAAAAAGCCCGATTTGGAAATATTCAAAAGATGCCTTGAAAAAATATGCCTTAATGCAAATGAGTGCCTATATGTCGGTGACGGCGGCAGCAATGAGCTTGCAGCTGCCAAAAATGTCGGTATGGAGCCTGCACAGGCAGTATGGTATCTTAAAGAAGGGTCAATGCAGCCTGTGGGCAGATTGAAGGAGTTTGTAAACATAGAAGCTCCTTTGGGTGTGATTGATTTTGTGCATAAAAATATTGCAGGTGCGACAATGGATGGAACTCGCAGTAAAAAAGATGATGTGATCTCTAAACTGTTGTCTGTTTTTAGTTCAGGTAATCATGACAAAAAGGAGCAGAACAATACTTCTGCTGCAAAAACGGCTGATACCCTTGACGATGATGACATTGACATGGATTTTATTGGAGGTTGATGTTATGACGGTGAAAGAATTGTGCGGCAATTATGATTTGAAGTTTCAGACGGTGTATAAGAAAATCTCGCACCATAAGGATAAAGAGCTTGCAGGTCATTTTACAAAAGCTAAGGGAGAGAGCCTTAAACTTGATGATTTTGCTGTTGATTTTCTTCTCCCGACTCATGTAAAGGTTATGCAGGCTACAACAGGAGGACAAGAATGAAAGCTGCCGTGAAGCCCGAAAAGGGTATGTATCATCTCGCAAGCTACACAACATTTTCATTTTACATTGTAGCACATTTCATGGGGACATGTCAGTATTGTCCCGGAAAAATGTCCCCGAATGTTCCCTTGAAATCTTGACAAAATTATTTGAGAAATTTGCGAAAAGTACTTGACAAACACGTTAAAACGTGGCATAATAGAATCATGGAAAGGAGGTGAGACCATGGGAATGACAGACAAACAGTTCAACAGTTTCCTGAAGCTGATCCTGAAATTCATCTCGGAGGCAATCAAGGCGAAGGATGAAAAGGAGCGCATGGACAAACTGAACGAACTCTCCAAGGAAATCCAGAGCATGATCGAAGACTAAGACAGAGCGAGCCGGACAGCCAGTCCGGCTTCTCTCCCTGCAATTTGGAATGGAGGGCGATATAGTGAACCTGAAAGAAGCGCGCACAAAGCACGGCGTGACAATTCCGCAGTTAAGTGAAGACACGGGCATCCCCAAGCGGACGATTGAGGACATTCAGCGCCGTGGAGACTGCCTTGTATCGAATGCAATCAAGATCGCCGATGCGCTCGGCGTGACACTTGATGAACTCTGCCGCGATCAGGCAGCCGAATAACCGCATACCCCTCTCAGAGCGCGCCAGAACACGATTTGAGAGGGGTTTCTCTTTCAAGGGCTAACTTTGCGGCGAAACCGTCAGACCGCCCCCAAAAAATCGCACGTGTGCGCGTTCTGAGCGAGAATAGTGGCAACATCGCGCAGTGCGTGGCGGTGAATGCGCTTGACCTGCCTATAGCTGTAATTCATGACCGATGCAGCCTGCCGCAGAGTCTTGCCCTCGATGTATACCAGCGTGAGAAGAATGCGCCGGTCTGCAGCGGTGACCGTGAAAATGATCCGGCTGACTTCCTGCTGCAATTCCTTCATGCGCTTCGTTTGCCTGCCGATCTGCTCGCCGGTGTCCACAAGATCGGCGGCGGCAGCATCCAGCCGGATGCGCTCACCGCCTGCCGGGCGCAGGTAGTCACTTTCCGCTCGCAGCTCTTCCATGTGATTTTCCAGCGACTGGATGCGGCTGATCGTGTCGCGATATTGCTGGAGGTAGTCTTTCGGATTCAAATTCAGTCATCCTTTCTTCTCTTTCAGGATTTCCATTTCAAACCAGTTGAACAGTGCAACCTCATCGAGACAGTCTAGCTTTGCGAGACGCGCAATCATATTCGCAAGGTCGCTGTTGCTCATTGCTCTGATCTGGTCACCGTGCGTCCGGATTCGTGGCTTGAATGTCTGCATATCATCATAATCCCCACAAGCAAGGCATATCTGCCTGCCCTCCGGGATGATTTTGCCGCAGCAAATGCAGGTGCTGTCTGTCATGATTTCGTGACACCTCCCTCCGGCGGTTCCGGCAGCGGCATCCAGTGCGTGACCTTTTCGCATTCCAAAATCTCACCTGCATATAGGAGATTCAATAGAAAAAGACTATGTCGGAGCAATGAAGAGTGGCTTGACACCAATCTTGGTTTCACATACTTCTGCAGTAGATGGATTATCATTTGCGAATTTACATTTGCTATTGGAATATTTCAAAAGTCTTGATTAGTTTTCAAACTCGCAATTACCATAATGAATAATAAGTGAGGAATTTATGAATAAATGTAAAACCTGTCCATATCATCTTGGAAAGATAAAGTGCATACATAATCCGTGCATAGAGTGCAATCAATCGAACAGGAAAACGCACCCGTTTCCATTACCTATTGAAATTCACGAAGGTGTAATATGCAAAAAATGTGGTAGTAATAGATTTATAGACGGTAAATGCGCTCTCTGTGGTTCGCCACTGAAAAGAAAGATTTTTTAGGCAGGAGCCCTCTTTTTATCAGATGCAATACATTATCGTCCATCAACTTTTTGCACCCTCACCACTTATCAATCAGAAACGATAACTTTTACCCCAACAAAAAATGCACCCTCCGAAATATGGCAGATACTCTTAACGGAGAATCAACAAATAACCGAATAGGACACCAAACCCCGTGCAGATTCTTACGATTCTGTACGGGGTTTTCTTATTGCTTACAATTTCTGATTCTGTCAATCGCAATCTCTCTGCTGCCCATTGTCTGATACTGGGTATCGTGTGTGACCATGACCACGGTTTTCCCCATCTTGTTCAAATCAGAAAGAATCGACATTACTTTCGCCGCATTTCCGGCATCCAATGAACCGGTTGGTTCATCTGCAAGAATGATGCTGCATTTTTTGACCATCAGCCTTGCAAGTGCAATTCGCTGCTGTTCACCGCCGGATAGTGTACAAACCTGCTTTTCCAGGTATTCTTCCATTCCGACACGGTGAAGTGCCTCCTCTATCGAAATCTCACTGCGGCTCCGTTTCTGTATCAGTTCCAGATTTTTCCGGACGTTTATCGTTTCGATCAATGCAAAATTCTGAAACAGCATTCCCAGCTTTGTCTGGAAGTAGATCAGCCTGTTTTTACGTTTGGAAATATCCATGCCGTCCACCAGAATGCTTCCTGCATCAAGCGGTTCAATTCCGCCGATCATGTCAAGCAGAGTGGTTTTTCCGCATCCGCTTGCACCGGTCAGCACTACAAATTCCCCATCATGGATCGTCAGGTGCAGATCCCGATACAGCACACGTTCCCCAAAGGCTTTGCTTACGCCAATCAGTTCTATCATAACGCCCCTCCTTTCAGGCATTGCACGATGCTGCCCCGTTCCGTCCGCACTGCATAGATCAGGACGGCAGTGGCATCTGCAAGAAACATTCCGATGCAAATCCAGAAAATCACCACGGGACTCACTGCAAGCTGTATTTGCAAAAGTGCAGCCGCTGCACCACTGAGCAGTATCGACAATGCGGAAAGCAGCAGAAAGCTGCCGAATTTCTGCATCATTGTATAGCCCAGAATGGTCTTGATGCAATATTCTTTTGCACGAAGCCGATACTCCATGCGGATGAGAAAGCCGCTCACAAACAGATTCAGAGCAATGAATACCGCACATACCATTGCCAATGCACCGCAGAGTCGTTTTGATTCGTTCACATTATTCTGTATCGCTGTACCGATCGGCGTGAACTCAAACAGAATATCCTCCCGTGACTCCAGTTCCTGCTGCATCGTTTCATCGACACGGAATGCAAGTCCCTGAATCGGGATTTTCTTGGTTTCCGTCAGCAATGCCCCGATTTCTTCCGGTGTGGCTGCACAATATAGTACGACAGGATCGGGTACGATTTTCAGCATTGTATCCTCGGAGGGCATGAAGCAAAATCCTGTTTTTCGTCCTGTATAGGGAATGATATGGATTTCGGGATGCCACTGTTCTCCAGCATATTGCCGCAGGAGCTGTTCCGAGGATTGCAGATACTGCTCCGCCTGCCCGGCACTCTCCGGTAAAAACAGAACCGCTTGCCTCCCATGCAGTTCATCCCGATACTCCCGAAATAAATTACCGATATAGTCCGCTGCATTTCCGCTGCAGTAAATCATGCTGATATTTTCTGCATCCTGCAAAACCGGTTCAATAATCAGTGCATCGTGGCTGTCATAGTACTGCCGATAAATTTCCTCGATCCGCAGATTCGTCAGTTCCTGATAATTCACATAATCTTCGATCTCGTTTGAGGCAAACCAATTGACTTCCGAGGTCTCGATTCTGACAAAGCTGTAATCCCGATAATCCTCTGCATAGTACAGTGCTTTCAGATTCTGGAAAAACGCCGTCCCGACGGATGCTGTCAAACCAAATACGATGATTGTCAGGCACAAAAGAATTGTTTTGTAAACATACCCGAAATTCAGAAGCTTCGCCGCTACGATACGTTCCTGTGTGATGATTTTGTAGCTGATGCCCGAAAGTACGGCATAGGGCACGGCACAAGCAAGAAGCAGAATCGCCATACAGATCCAAAGCTGTGCATCTGTGATGACGGTCGAATAGCAGTTTGTGATAGAGATGACAGCACCGATCAGCGGTAACATGATCAGCACTTCTGTCAGAATATGCCAGCCGACAAGCTTCATCGGCGATGCTCCGTTCAGAATGCGGATAAAGCTGCTGCGTTTCCTTGCCTGTACGTCGAATGCAGACAGAAAGAATGCAAACAGAATCAGAAGCCCCCATGCAAGATAACCGACAGCAATGATGGAAACAGCGTTATCCTGTGTCAGCACATTGCCGGAGACAATGGTGAAGTGCTTCTCCAGTTCACGTTCCAATGCCATCCGGTTGTCACCAAAGACATAGACACGGATTGCCTCGTCCGCTGTATCCGCACAGGCAATCGGATGCAGACGAATCTGCACAGGTGTTTTCCAGAAAAGACTGCAGAATTCACCGCAGCGGACATGGAGCCGTTCGAGAAGTGCTGCTTCATCTGCATTGGCATAGATGGTCAGCGTCTGCGTATCCGCTATATTGTGATCTGTGATGCAAAGCAGCATATCCTGCTGATCTGCAAGTTCTGAAAGCAAAGGCAGGTCATCCTCCGATAATTCCAGATCATAATAGACCTGCAAAGGGCTGAATGCAAAATTCACCGAATACAAAAGTCTGCTCTCCGCTGATAGCATCAGCACCGCCGCAAGCAGTACTGCAAGCGTCAGATATTTGACAATTCTCATAGACCGAACACCGCCTTTGCACGGCAGAACAGTGCATAGGCATCTTCATACGCTGCATCATAGGCCGCTCTGCTGCCATAGGTCAGTTCCTGCAGGATCTCCATGTTTTCGTCCACATTGAGCATATAGATTTCGGGTTCGAGATTTTCGGTTCTTCCGGCAAGAAGATCGGCATTTGTATTTCTGTAATCATAAATCGACAGCTGATAGCGTGGCTTTCCGAACAGCTCAGGATGGATGGTCAGAAAAATATGAAAATCGGATGGATACAGCCATTTTCCATCCTGTTCCACATACGAATCCGGTTCTTCGGACGCAAAATAGCCGAATCCGAATCGAAGATATTGCGGACAGGTGATGCTGTAGCGTGCTGTGCTGTTTTCCTCCGGAATGGGAATGGACAGTTCATAATGCGTTGGCCCGCCAGTTCGGGATTTCGTCATCTCTGCATTGTTTGCAACGGTTACATAATAGTGCTGTCCGAAATACAGCCACACGCCGTTTAGGAGCAGAAATAATGCTGCGATCACCAGCAGAAAACGGATGATGATGTTTTTTGCATTGACAGTTTTTTCTTTCATTCCGACCGCCTCCAAAAAAAAGAAATTCCCGGGTATGCTTATTATAGCATTCCGGGAATTCGTATGCAATAGACTTGGTACAATCAGCGGCTGGATGGGTACAATCCGCTGTCAGGGAATATATAGTACGGCGGAAGCAGTGAAAACATGATTCTGATAATCGGTTTGCAATTGTCCATGATAATGTTCCAGTGCATGGCGGACACTGTGCAGTCCTACTCCATGTCCCTGCCCCTTGACGGATAATGCAGGTGGTTTCTGCATACAGGTATTCTGCAGGAGGATGGAAAGGAGTCCTGCATCATAACGCAGTGAGAGCAACAGCCGCCGTTCCTCGCATTCCTGCAGTGCTTCCATGGCATTATCCAGAAGATTACCGAGAATGACGTTCACATCGAAGGACGTGATCTGCAAATCCGATGGAATCGCAATATCCGTCGTGATCTCCGTCCCAAGCTGCTTTGCTGTCAGAAGTTTGTAATTGAGCAGACTGTCAATATCCCGATTGCCTGAACGGACAAATTCATGGGAAACGGAAAGGTGTGCGGCAGTTTCCTGTAAATAGTTTTTGAGCCGTTCATCATCATGTTCCAGCAGAAGCCGGTGCATATGCAGCAGATGATTTTTCATATCATGCCGCAGAAACCGGATCTGTGCCTGTGATTGTTCCATGAGTTCCATCTGATGACGGTATAGCTCCATCTGATGGGAAATCCGTTCCTTTTCACGGCGGCGGTAATGGGATTCTGCCAGAAGTGTCAGTACAAGCTTTGCACCGCACAGCGTCAGAAACAGAAGTTCATGGTCAATGTGTTCAGCAGAGTCATTTGCCAGAATCCATACTGCAATGTATAGCCAGTCGCCGCCGAATAATTTCAGCAGCGTCAGGAGATTTTTTCGCAGCGAGCATTCGTACAGAAAGAGAATTGGGAACTGATATACCAAAACAGCGGCAGGCACCCACAGCAGGTATTGATGATGACAAAGCTGGAAATATAAAATCCATTCACCCAAAACAGCACATCCGATATGGGCAAGAATTTCCACAAGCTGTCCTTTTCTTGCAGCACCATACAAAAGCCTTGACAGACGGAAATCTGCAAAAACATACAGCAGAAGTGCAATAGAAAACACCAAGAATTCCATGGGGTATACTGTGTTCATATCCCGTTCCTCCTCTTTGCACGTTCCTGACTATGCTGCATCATATAATCACGGACGGAATCCTGATAAGAGCGGCTGATGGGCAGTGTTGTGCCGTCCGTCAAAATGACTTCCTGATAGCGAAGCTGTGCGATGTGCTGGGTGTTGACGAGGAACGACTGGTGAATCCGCAGAAACCGTCGGCTGAACCGCAGCTCCAGAATCTCTGAAAGTTTACTGTAGATCAGTGTTGTTCCGTCCGTTGTCACCATGCGAAGTTGTTTGCGGACACTTTCAAAATAGAGGATCTCGCAGGTGTCGATCTGTGCTTTTTTTCTGTCCGAGGTGTAGGAAAAATAACGTTCCTCCTGTGGAAAAATCCGGAAGTATTCATCCATGAGCGAATGTAATCGGGGCTGCGAAATGGGTTTGACCAGAAAATCAAACGGACGGTTCTGAAAGAGCTGCATGGCATATTCTTCTTTTGCAGATACATAGACGATCTGCACATCGGAATACTGTGAATGCCGCAATACCTGTCCCACATCGACACCGTTCATGCCGGTCAGTTCAATATCCAGAAACACAAGTGTGATCCGTTCCTGCTGCATTGCATGACACAGTTCTTCACCGGATGCAAAAAGCCTCAGCTGTGCGTCAAAATTCACGTTTTGCAGATATATCCGCACCATCTGATACAATGTCCGGCAGAAATTTTCATCATCGTCACAAATTGCAATGATCATCCGCTCACCTCACTTTCGTCTGTTTTTATTATAGCACAAACAGGCAAGGGATTCAAGCCGTATTGGAGAACTATTACTTTTTAGTATGTTTCTCTTGACAAGCCAGAACATATGTACTATAATAAAGATACAACAAAATCAGCTGACCGGTGAGGGATATGTTTGGGGCATGAACCTCAGGTGATCACGGTATCCGCTTAGGCAACCATACGCCGACTAAGGTCGGATTCGTGAGCGTTCACAGCTTCGGCTGTGTCGGGAATATGTACCTTTCCACAGCGGAAAGAGGTGCATATGAGCAAGCTGATTACTGTCCAGAATGAGGTTGTAGAAGTTTCGGACGAACTGTACGAATTCATGGAATCCGACCGCAAGCGGCAGGCTGCTGAAGAACGCTCCGACCGCCGACATCTGAGTAAAAGTAGTTTTGAAACGGTGGAGGTCAAACAGGAGTACAGCAGTCGGAAGTTTAAGAATCAGATTTTCCATCGACTCGACCGCCAGAAGCTGCGGGAAGCGATGCAGCAGCTGAACGATGAGGAACGCAGGCTGATTGAGATGTATTATTGGGATGAAATGATCATGCAGGAGATCGCCGATGTGTTCGGAATCAGCAAAATGGCTGTGTCCAAGCGGCATCAGAAAATTCTGGACAAGATGAGAGCTACCGTCATCGGGCGGTAGTTCTTTTTATTTTTTAGAATTTTTTTCAAAAAAGTGGTTTACAAACTGTTTCCGAGTGTCCTTAATAGTAGAGGGCACTCATTTTTTATGGGCTGTTGAAATGGTGAAAGCCACAGCCCTCCCTCTGATTTATCAGTTGTGCATGGCACGGCATTTTTATATGCTGCATTTATGTCGCCTCGGGTGACAGTAGTGACGGTAGAATCCTGTGGGTGGAGGTCATAGAGTCTACCGGCACCCGAGATTCTGAAAATGTCGAATCTGCGTTGTTTCAGTGTTTTGATGGCAGCGAAACGGGTGCCGGTAACTCGCAAATGGGTGACGGTAAAACGGCTTCGGGTGACGGTAGCTTTATCGAAACGACCGCATTGCCCATCAGCGTTTTGTAAGCGATTTGTGCCCTCGGAATTACCGTGGGGCAGTTTATCGGGAATCGGCACAGAACGCCGCACAGGCGAACATGGGGCATTTGTGGGCGGATAATGCCCGCAATAGAAATACAGGGATTCGGGACTCACCGAAAGTAAACCTTTGGTTTGCCAGCATCGCATTCGGCAGTCCGCCGAACGCAGCTGGTCGGGGCGTACCCCGAACCCCTTTTATGAAATTGAGAGGAGTGATGCCATGAGAAAACGAAACATAACAATCACAATTCGCTGCACTGAGGACGAGCGACAGCGGATGCTCAGAGCGATTGTGATTTCGCAGTCGGTGCTCTTGATCTTATCGCTGGCATTGCAGATGTGGCTGCGATAATGGATGAGCCGACAGAGGATGAGGACATCGAACGGCACAGCGACAGCAAGGTGCTGGCAGAGGAGATCCGACGCAAGGAAGCGTTGGGGATGCACATGTAAAGGAGATGATGTCATGGAAAAGGAAATCGAAATCAACACCACAGCATACAGACGCAGAAATCTGTATATGGAAAAGAAAATGCACATCGACGGAAAGACTTACGAGGTCGTGTCCGTCCTGCCGCTGACGGATACAGAAAATCCGCCGGAAACAGCGGCGGATAAGCTGAAATATCTGATTCAGGAATCGAAAAGTTAACAGAAAATTTTCTGGACTTCCCGACCGAATGGGCTTATACTGTTGGTGTATCCTATTCGGTTTGGACAGCGAGTCGCTACACCCGATTGTGCCGACACAAAGCAAACTAAAACTCAAGGTTTCCTTTGTCGGCACGCTGAAAGCGAGTGCGAAACGGCAACACGAACAGGAGGATTGTTAAAATGGATAACAAACCAAACCGAAATTTGATTACGGCGTTATACTGCCGACTTTCCGTGGAGGATATGCGTGAGGGCGAGTCGCAGTCCATTGAAAACCAGAAGATGATTCTGCAGCAGTATGCCGACGACCATGGTTACAGTGGCGTGGATTTGACCAGACCTGCCTATGTGCAGATGCTCAAAGACATCGAGGACGAGAAAATCGGCACGGTCATTGTGAAAGACCAGTCCCGGCTGGGACGAGATCACTTGGAAACGGACAGACTCATGGAGCTGACATTCCCGTCTTACGACGTGCGGTTCATTGCTGTGACGGACGGCGTGGACAGCATCAATGGCATGATTACGCATTTTTCTTTGCCAACCAATATGCGCCTAGCAACTATCGCCGCATCAGAACAGCTTCTGCAAAAAAGACGCTTCATTTAAATGTATATCTGTACATATTATAAAGTGATAATTCAGTTTCCCCAAATTGCAAAAAACACGGAACCCGTGCGGAACCGTGTTTTTCTGTTTATTCATCAGGCTGCTGACACCATCACAGACACAATTTAGAAACACTATGTTTACGTTTTATTAACATAACGGGATATCCGGAAATGTTATACTTAATTGAATGGCATCTGCAAGAATGATATGCAGATATCTAAATGATACAGTTCAAAAGAAATCAAACGACTTTCGGGGAGGTATTACTGCATGAAAGCTCGATTTCATCTTCCAAGTTTTTCAAGATTTTCTAAATTCAATCTTTGTTTTGCAGAATTACTGGCACAATGTCCGGATTACTTTCGAGAAGGCGTAGAAATCGCTTCCATTTATGGCGCATTTCCACCATCGCTCTGGAACGGCGGCAGAACCGAAGGCGGCGTCTGCGATAAAAGTTATGTCAAAGGCGTGATCAAGGCGTTTAATGACAGAGGGATTCCGCTGCGCTTCACTTTCACCAATCCCATGATTGAAAAGAAGCATCTGAGCGATGATTTCTGCAATATGGTGATGCACTACGCCGATAACGGTATGAACGAAGTGATCGTACTATCACCGCTGCTGGAAGAATATATCCGGAAAAACTATCCGAATTATAAAATCACCAGTTCTACCTGCAAACGCATCACCGATCACGATCAGCTCTATAGCGAGGTCGAAAAGGACTATCATATCGTCGTCATCGACTATGACCTCAACCATGATATGGAAACGCTCAGCAAAATCCCAAACAAAAAGAAATGCGAATTACTGGTCAATGCCTGCTGTAATCCAAGCTGCAAATCACGCTCCGAGCATTACAAAGCAATCGGTTTACAGCAAATCGCCTATGCAACACACGTCAAAAAGTTTCGGAACGCACCGTTTGACGAGGAAAAACTGATATCGGAGCATCCGGAAATCCAGCGTTTTTCACGCTGTATGTGTTCAGGAAGAAGTCTGTTTGATGTCACCGGCTTGAAAAACCATATCTCTCCCGATGAAATCTGGAACACCTATATTCCGATGGGCTTTGAGCAGTTCAAAATCGAGGGACGTACATTTGATATGTTCAATCTCGTTGAACACTATATATACTACATGGTCAAACCGGAATTCAAGGATCTTGTACGCTATGAATTTCTGAACTGTCTCGCCGAGAACAATGTCATAAAGATTGTGGAATAATAAAACAGAACCCTTGCAAAGCCGGAAGTGTGATCAAGCCAATACGCTTTCTATATATTGATTAACGGTTGAGACGGAATGCAACAGCACGCTTGAGATATGCGAGATATTCCTCGTCGCGACACATAGCCTTGCCCATATCATCAGAAAGCTTAGCAACCGGTCTGCCATTGACATATTGCAGCTTGATGACAATATTGAGCGCAGATTCTTCCGTATCGTTCGTACAAAACGTGCCGATGCCGAACGATACCTTTGTTTTGTCCTTAAAATAATCATACAGCTTTTGCGCACGGTCAAAATCAAGGCTGTCGCTGAACAGCAGCAGCTTTGTTTTCGGGTCGACACCGTATTTCTCATAGTGCGCGATCATCTTATCGCCCCATGCATAGGGATCGCCGCTGTCGTGGCGGACGCCGGTATAGTTGTTGACCATCGAGCGATTAAAATCGAGCAGAAACAGATCCGTGGTAATCGTATCCGTCAGCGCAGTACCGTTATCGCCCTGATATTCGTCATACCAATCCTGCATCGCATAGTGATTCGTAAACGAAAGCGGAATGTTGTCAATACCCTGATACATCTGCACAAATTCATGTGCATAGGTCCCGATCGGCGTCACATGATATTTCATCGCCAGATAGACGTTTGAGGTGCCGACGCAGTTCTTGGTTTCGGTTACAAGACGTCTGACTACAACATCTTCCCATTCACGCGACAGTCTCCGCCGGCAGCCGAATTCGGCAAATCTGAACGTATAGGTGCCATCGTTCAGCGCTTTGATCTTTGCATCCAGACGCGCCTCTGCGGAACGCCGAAGCTGCTCATAATCATACTGCATCCGGAAATAAACCTCGTTCACGATTTCTAGCAAATAAATTTCAAACTGCATCGCGGAAAACAGCGGTCCGTCTACAATAATTTGCAGTTCTCCATTTTCATCAAGTTTAGCCGTCACATAATCCCGGATCGGACGCCACAGGCGCAGAAACTCTACGTAATCTTTTTTGATGAAGCGGATCGAACGCAGATAATCCAATTCTTCCGCAGTAAAGCGGAGTGTGCAGAGGTAGTCGATCTGCTCGTTGATTTCCTCTACCATTTCCGGCGTAAATACAACGTCCTTGCTGCGGCATTTGAAATAATACTGACCGCAGAGATCGGTATGCTTGTGGAAGATGACCTGATCCATATTAAATTTGTACAAATCGGTATCCAGCAGAGATACCACAATCGGTTCCAGTTTCATCATCTATTCATCCTTTCTGATATAAACTGTCAGCAACGATTCAAAATGACATTGCTGATTCTCATACGTATCATAATTTATCCAAGGCGTCTGCGTCTGTAGAGCTTGGCTGGACGGTGTCCCTCGCCATGCGTATATTCCTCTGTCTCCTCGACATATCCGCTGACCATGCGCCGGAAATTTGCAGGAAGAACGGATACATTCATGATTGTTTCCTGTACCTTTTGCAATGCGGTCAGTGTAAAGGTTTCGGGTAGGAAATCGAAAATCGCGTCATAATTCTTGGCTTCTTCACGCAACGCGGATAATGCTGCTGCGATGATGGCAGCATGATCGAACGCAAGACCGCCGCTTTCCAGAATGCGGAACGATGTTCTGCCGAAGCGTGTTTTTTCCGGTACGAGAACAGCTTCCATCCGGATATCCGCATATGTCAGCGCGAGGTGATAATGACCATCCTCGGAATCCGTAAAGCTGACGGCAAACCACTGCGCATCCGCAGCGTCATCGCAGCCTGTCTGCCGGACGGATTCCTCGCTGATAATGGACGCGTAGGCATGGGAGATAATCCAGCCGCGCGGGTCTCGTTCCGGTTCACTGAATACGCCAACCGGCAGAATTGAGACCGGTCTGACAGTCGTTTCCTCCTGAATTTCACGCAAAGCGCATTCTTCAACGGTTTCACCCTTTTGCAGAAAACCGCCCGGCAATGCCCACATATCCTTATAGGGATAGCTGCCTCGCTTGATTAGCAGCAGGAGAAGCTTATTTTCCGGATTCTTCCGGTAATTTTTTTTGTCCTCGGTACGAATCATGAATGCGGCAACGTCCGCCGTCACGGAAGGCCGTTCATAATCTTCGATACGATACCCTGCAAGGAATTTTTTTTCATGATTCATATGATTGCTCCTTTTTGATATTTACAATATGATAATAACACAAAAAGAATAAGATGTCAAGTCTTTTCTTATATTTTATAAATATTTAACTATATTATGTTGATCCGGCAGAAAGCAACGCGCAAAAATCTCCTCACACCTTATCAGCGTGAGGAGATTTATTATTATGATTTGGTTTTCCATGTAACGATCTGTTCGCCACAGGCGCTTATGTCCATAATCCGCACTTCAAACGAGTTTTTCTACAGGCATATCCGGCACATCCGGATAGAGAAGCCGACGCTTGAGGATGGAAAGGTCCAGCGCATTCAGCACACCGTCCTGACACAAATCCGCAGCCTTCCAATCCGGAAGCGCGGCGTCCGGCACGCTCAGAAGCCACTTTTGAACAGCTACAACATCGGATACATCAAATTTACCGTCAGCATTCGCATCGCCCTTTATGACGTTGTCCTCGATCACTTCAAACTGACGATCATACTTTTCCGCATATGCCTGTGCCGTAGAGCCGGCATAGCCATGAATAATCACATCGTTATATACGTTCGATTCTTTATAGAATTTACCGTCAATCAGCGTGCCGTAATCCTCGTCGCTTTCAACATATTCTATATATTTATACTGTGCAGGAATCGTTTTCTCGCTGTCGAATATTTCACATTCCGGATCATAAATATAAAAATCCTTGGTTGACTTTGCAGCCGCAATGGCTTTTTCTGTGATAACCGGGCAATGATAATCCATTCTTGAAATTTGCTGAGAAGTAAGCTGCGCGAACACAATATAATTCAAGTATTGAACAGACGCCGGAACATTGATTGTGCGCATTTGATTTCTCGTAAAGAAGGAACCTTCCGCAATGCCGATTGTACCTTCTCTGATATCTGCATTTTCAATCTCCTCCGCACTCCCGACAACCCAGTTGTCTACATAATATATATCATTGATATTTTCAAAACAGCCGGATTCTTCAAAAGCAGAACTGCCAATATATATCACAGTATCCGGAATTTCAAATGTTTCCAGTGCGGAACATTTTCTGAACGCGCCGTATCCGATTGTATCAATATCGCCATTGAACGTGATATCAGAAAGGCTTTCACAGTTATAGCACATATCACCCGAAATAGATGTTATATGCTTTGGAAATGCAATGGATTTCAGGTTGATACAGACAGCAAATGCGCCATTATTGATATGCGTGATATTGGAAGGAATCACTGCGTTTTCAAGATGATAGCATCCAACAAAAGCATAATCTCCAATGCGTTCCGTCTGCTCCGGTATATTCAGGCTCTGCATCTCTTTGGCAGGCGGACAGCCTATCAAGGTTTTCATGTCTTTGGTATAAAGCACGCCATCAACCGTGGTATAAAACGGATTGGTTTCCGATATAACAACTTCCGAAACGGACGGTATCAGCGTTTCATCCTCGGCGTCAACGGCAGCAATCTGAATTACGCCACTATGCGCGCCAACCGAACCTGTGTTTATACTTTGTACGGTTGTACATATCAGATCATACCACACAAAATGCTCGAATGAATCCGGCAGCGTAATCTTCTGCAATTTTCTGCAATAACCAAACGGCGTATCAATTGCGCCAACCACCGGCAAACCATTGATTTCAGCAGGAATCTCCACCGCAGTCACTTCGCGGTCATTGCACTTTGTAAGGACTGCATAATCAGCATAAAGACGAAATTCAAGATTGTTTTCAACCGCTTTCGTATAAGTCGCGCTGGAGTCCGGAAACTCTTGCGTCTCTTGATTTTGCATATACATTTCTTCCATAGTTGCGGCTTCCAATGCGCTGACAGAAATGATTTGCAGCGTCATACTGCTGCAGAGCATCGCCAGAACCGATAACATGATACTGCATTTTTTCATCTGACATCCTCCTTTACAAAAATAAAAAACAGTTGTATGCTTTTAGTCATTATAGCACGAGGTAAATAGAAAGTCAATCCCTGCATTGCTTTTTCTCATGTATGCAGGGCAGATTGGGCGTTCATATGTCATAAAACACACAGTCCGTCAATAGAATGGTATCATTCAATTGAATCGGGGTGGCATATGAAACGAAATCTCATATTCTGGCAAACAATCGGCATTGTGATTGTATCAGCGCTCGGCGTTCTGCTGCATTTCTTGTATGACTGGACGCACAACACAGTGATATCGCTGTTTTCAGCAGTCAATGAATCCACATGGGAACATATGAAGCTGTTTTTCTTTCCGACGCTCCTATTTCTAATTGTGCAGCGTATGGCACTCGGGAAACGTTATCCGAATTACTGGTATGTCAAACTAAAAAGCACTTTGCTGGGGCTTTTCCTGATTCCAGTTTTATTTTACACGCTGAACGGAATGTTCGGCGCAACCCCCGACTGGATGAATATTGCAATTTTCTTTGCATCCGTCATAGCAGCCTTTATGTATGAGACGCGCAAATTCAAAGAAGATACGCCATCATACAGGTTTTCTCATATGGCAATCTGTATTCTTTGTCTGATTGCAATTTTATTCGGCATATTTACATACTTCACGCCCAAACTGCCCTTGTTCAGAAGCCCGACCGACGGAAGCTACGGACGATGTACCGTGAAAGAAGTTTATATACCAAACGGATATTCATCCGGTGTTGCATCGCCGCCAACCTTATGATTTGAAACGCAAAAGCAGACGTCATGCAAACGCGCGAAATCCCCTTGGTATTGCGGCAAAGTCTTGTCACAGCCAAGGGGATTCTGATTTCTGTTCGATTATTGTTCGGTAATCGTACTGCCGCTGTATGCGCGATACATCATGGATGGATTTTCGGGCTGTCGTATATTATCATAAACAGTACATGAAGAACCTCGCCAACTGCGCACAACATATTCTGTCTCTCCCGCAAACGTGACGGTATTTCCATGAACCAGATTGTCAATTCCCCAGCCGTCAACCTGCGAACGCACCTGAAACGCATCCGTAATATTTGTATTTCCCTGCGCGTCGCAGGTATTTCCTCTGACAACAACATGATTGCCTTTGATATCCACAAAGCTATCCGTTGCCGTCATACCGCCGCCGTACATCACACAGTTCTCGATAATATTTCCAGTTGTATATTCTTTCACATCGACGTGCTCCGCTGCCACATTCGGACCGAGAATACATCCGCTTACAAGATTATTATGGCATTCATAGCTGTATCCTGTTGTCGATTTCGCACTGCCAATATAAATCGCCTCGCCATACTGCGGCGTCGATAATCCCGTATCATACACGCGACAATTCAGCACCTGACATTCACTGCTTCCATCACGCAGATGGATGCCCTCCTCGCCGATGTGATATACGACCGCATTTCTGATGACCGAATGGCTCGCCTGATCCAGCATAATTCCTTTTTTCGCATTGCAGCAAATCAGATTCTCAATATTCCAGTATTCGCCAATAATATACAATACGATATTTTTAGAGCTTTCATTTCCTGATAAAACTGCTGGATTTTCCGGAACGGCACTTTTTAAAGTGATCGGTAATTTTTCAGTTCCGGAAACCTGTGCGCAAAAAAACGATGCACTTTTTCCCGATTGATCGGTCTGATATGTTCCGGGACTGAGCAGTATCGTATCACCTGGCTGTACCTCTGCAAGCGCCATTTGCAGTTCTTGGCTATTGGAAACAGATATGGTACGGTGTTCAGCAGCGGAAAATTGACGTTTCATAAAACAGAGATCAACAGCATTCCATATACCATCATCATTCAAGTCATAGTCATGATCTATGAGCACATCCGTATCTTTCGTAAGCAGAAAATCCTGCAATGCACAGATATCTGCCATCGTATATACTGAACGCTCTGAATCGTCTGCATAGCCAATACTTTTCAATGATGGAAGGAACATCGCCAAAGCGCTTGTAATGGATAACATATTAAGGATAAGCTTTCTTTTCACAGCAACCATCCTCCATTTTCATGATAAACTGTGGAATTCCGCGCCAATCAGTACAAGACATTTCGATATTAGCTGCCGGAAAGCAGTTCGCGTTTCAACAAGACCAGATCCGTAGTATTCAGGATACCGTTTTCATCCAGATCAGCAGCCTTCCAATCCGTAAGCTTGGCGTCCGGCATCGTCAGCAGATATTTTTGCAGAAGCACCGCATCCGCAATATTCACCCGACCATCCGCATTGACATCGCCGATGGCGGGACGATCTGCAAAATTTGCCTGTAGACGCATTGCTTTGGAAAGCTTCATCGTCACTGTTTTTTCGTTTCCGGCGTAATCGCCCTCCCATCCCGCAAAAGACGCGCCGGCATCCGGAATTGCAGTCACGGTCACATTACAATCAGAATAATATTTACCCGTCCAGCCGTTCGTACAATCAGGCGTAATGGAATTGATCTGAATTCTACCGTTCCCATTGGTTTTGAGTGTGACGCTTTGCAGATTGCCGGAAAGGCGCAGAAATTCTTTCATATCATCCAGCGTATAGCCTGCGCGCTGCGAGAAAAAGGTCTGTATTTTGTCAAGCTTTTTCCAATAATCATTGCGATTATATTCCAGATTACTATCTACGCTGCCGCCGTAAAAGCCCCACCATCTCACAAGAGAATCGGCAATCAATTCTGTATAATTCTGACGATAATACGAAACGCGATCGCTTGCTTTATTTGCGGTCATAACCTCGTTTGCATAGTCACAGTAGACCGCGGCAAACTGTTCCCGAAACGTCGTATTATTGAGCAGATTGCAGAAAAGCGCGGTCGGCTGATGCTTGATATTCATATGTCGGAAGCTGTCATAGGCATAGCCCTCAACGCCGCCAAAGTCCTGATAAGTCGCACCCATCGAATAATCCAGATCAAGGGTAATAAAACGCCACTTGCCATCGCTATAAGAATTTCCTGCAATCGCCTCACCCATATTCCGCCAGATTCCATAATTATAGTTCGGCCAATCGTATGTGCCAAGATATAATCCTGCCGCATAATGTTCAATCAGGCTATCCACATCAATATAATCACAGACTGCTTTATAATTTGCGGAATCGGTCATATCTTTCTGCGCGTATTCTTTGGCAAATGCAAAAAAGCGATCATACTCAGACTGCGGACCTTCTTCCAGTTCGCCGTTTTTAATCATGGCGACATCCTGTTTTTGAATACCGTAATTGGTCTCAATGAAATAATCCGAAAACTTCTCAGTCATCATATAGAGTCCCCAGTATTCGCCATCCAAAAACAGCACACAGGGTCTCATATTTTGTGTCGTGAGCGCGTTTCGGTCAGCAAGCATTCCCTGTGCAAAGCCGTCGCGCAGACGTTCTTCCGTGCTCACAGAACGCAGACTGATTGTATCGTATTTGTCGATCAGATTCCCTTCCGTATCTAGGTTATCCGGCAGCAGCGGATACTCGATTTTTGACGCGCCGTAATCACTGCGCGCATAAAGATTGAAGCTTTTCTGGGAAGTATTTCGCGTAGATGCGCCCTTGATACGGATGCCCATATTCTGTGCGACAACAGGCGTACCATTTTCAAAAATGGTAATAGACGCTTCGCGCTCCCATTCTCTGCCCTTTAAAAAATAATTCGTGATATTATCCGTATCCCAAACGCTCTTTTGCGGATTATACGCGCCGCTGTTTCGCCAATTCAAATACTGCGTACCCGTGACATAAATACCGATATCCGGATCAAACAGATTATCCGGATTGGTCACGAGGGAAACGACCATCATATCCTGATACTTGGAAAGCTTACCGTTCGTTATAAAATAAGTGCGGTCAACAACGTCGCTGAACACACCGTCACGGCTTTTGGCTGCTGCACGCACAACAGTTGTCTTATCAACTGAAAACGGCGGTTTCTGATAGCCCGTACCGCGAGAGATGGATTGCGCCGATTGTTCATCTTCTGCATAATTGCTGTATAGATTGGGCTGATTGGTACGATCTTGTACTGTAATCGCACCGGTATACTGCTGCGCCGTCGAAGACGTAGTTGGGTCGCTGCCATCGGTTGTATAGTAAATCATATCCTGATTCGCGGACGAAAGCGTCAATGCAAAAACACGCTGATAAAAGCCGGAATCCGCAGAAAAAGTCGGCGCAGAAATCACCACTGCATTCACTGTACCGGGAGTTGCCTGCATCGTCTCGAATGTATTGTACTGCGTTCTGCCATAGGTTGCGTCCTCTGCAAGCGTCGGCGTCGTGACAGTTTGAATCGCTTCGCCTTGCGGATTGCTAAGG
This sequence comes from Oscillospiraceae bacterium, assembly GCA_016296505.1. Classification (GTDB taxonomy): domain Bacteria; phylum Bacillota; class Clostridia; order Oscillospirales; family Ruminococcaceae; genus Firm-04. The sequence continues at coordinate 3,409 of JAEDJD010000021.1, read as the reverse complement.
ATAAGCGTTTCGCCGTTTTTGCTCAGCGAAAATCCAATATGCATTTCATTGGCAGTAGACGTCTGCTTGGACGCGAATACAATCAAATAGCCTTTCGGCGCAATCGTTGTGCCTGCCGGAAATACCCATTGCTGCGGATAATCTGCTTTATCGGATAGTCCATAGCCGGAAATATCAATTTCGGCATCGCTTTGATTATAAAGTTCAATCCAATCGGAATAGCTGCCGTAGCTGTCAGCAAGACAGCTTTTATTCTGCGTACAGATCTCATTGATAAAAACTGCTTCAGAAGCGGCGGTTACATTGCGAAAGCTTGCAGGCAAAGCCGCTGCCGCCATCATAAACGACAAAACTCCGGCGGCGCATTTGATGTAATATCTCATAAAGAACCCCTCCCGTAAAATAAAAAAATGTGATGAACAACCAAAACTTATCTGAATTTTTAGTATAGCATACTTCTAAAGAAAAAGCAATAGCCGCGCAGAAAATCGAAATCACTACACGTATGAACGATACCAAAGCAAATCTCATTCTGACTGATCTGCCATACGGTGTATTGACTTATCTGGTTGTTATTGGTATAATATTACCATCTATATTCTTATCATCATAGTCGTAAGCTCGTAATGTGATTTGAAAGGGTGGGCAAATATGAGAAAGAAGATTTCAACCATAATTGCTATATGTGCAGCATCCGTATTGCTTAAAGGCAACAATATTATCGCCTATACGGTTCAATAATTCTGGCCGTCCTAGTGTTTCGATGAAATGCTCCTTAACTTTAGAAATTAACTGTTTTGAGATTTCTGTTGAAGATAACCCAGGTTGAACAGAAGACGCACCTATATTACTGCAGTATCGTTCCATAAGATATGTTCCTGGTGAATCTACAGCTGACACATCCAGCACGTCAAAGGTTTTATTATCAATTCTATCCGCCATTCGTCCTTCTATGGTCTCAATCATGATGTCTTTCCACGGAATATCTGCATCAAACAAAAGCACTGCAGACTTGTCATCAACAAGCGTATCCTGAATGTCATCGAGAAATCGTACTGAGTTGACAAGCCGTTTCCACCAAAGTCCGCCAGTCATACCGCAGCTCCTTCCTCAAAATAGTCTCCCATGCTGTTTTCAACTGTTTCTTTGCTGCCAAGCAGTTTACGGAATCCGTCTGTAGAGAAGCGATAATGGTCATCCATGACAGTAATAACATTCAGATCCCACATCTCGTTCAGCATTTCTGAGAGCTGTTCCGGCTTTAGAGAAAGCACACGGTTGATGTGATATTCTTCGGCAACCTTTAGCAAATCAGCATTAGTATACCCCTTCTCATTCGGTTCTACATAGTAAAGATACGCAAGTATTAAGGCTATAATGTGGTAATTGCTACGGCCCTTTTCTTCTGTAAACAGAGTAGCTTCAAGCTTTTCATTGACTTTATCAGTAAATACTGTATCTGACAGTACCTTTTTGTAATGGCTTTCTGTTACTTCATATGGCGGTGTTCCCGATTCAGCATACACCTACGAGATGCTGCAGGGTGCTGAGATTCTCAGATATGTTGATGTACTTGTAGACGGTCCGTTCCTGTTAGAACAGAAGGATATCTCACTTGCATTCAGAGGAAGTCGGAATCAGCAAATTATCAGGCTCAAGGGAGGCAAGCCAATATGATAAAAAAGAAAGCGCACCAAGAGCAGTGCGCTTTCAGCATTATTTCACAGACAGCTTTATAGCATTATCCGTATCAATGATCTTGTAGATCGTACCGTGATTCAGCATGGTATTGACTGACCGGCTGAGCTTGGCAGTGATACCCTTATATCCCATAGCAAGCGCAAGCTCCGTCAAAGAGCGTGGCTTCTCGGTCAGCAGCGACAGGATCTTCTTTTCGTATGCAGCATTTTTGGAACTGCTGTTCTTTGGAAGAAAATAAGGATGCACCGGAATCGTGACCGTCAGATAATCCCGCTCCGGGTTCATCTCAAACCGCAGCATCTCAGAACCGTTTTCGTTCAGAGCCTGCATCGCAGTTGGAAAACCGGTGTTTCTGCCCTCGATCAGCTTCAGCTCTTTCAGAAAATCGCCGATCCTTCTATTGCGATAGATCTTCGAGCGAATGACGAGCTGTGCAATACTTTCATCTGAAATGCTCCTGTCAAATCCAGGAAAGCTGGTGATCTCGATTGATTCAGGGTTAATGCGTACCGTGATCGGTTCGTTCACCTGATAAGAACGGTGGTAGACCGCATTGGACAGGATCTCCTCGATCGCAGCAAACGGGTAGTTGTATATTTTTTTCGCCTCCGCTTTCTGCGGATCTTTGATCGTGGCTTCCTTGATGATGTAGTTCTTCAGATACGAAAGCGCATCCCGGAGCTGCCTCTGGATCGGACCTGTGAACGTCTTTTCCGTCATGTTTGTACCGGTCGGATCCGGAATATCAACGACCTCGATTCTGGCATACCGGAAATACCGCTCCGGCTGCTCGGAAAACATCAGGATGCCGACATTCAGCGATTTCAATCTTTCGGACGGTTCGGAAATGAGCTGCAAGTCCCTTGCAATATCCAATGCATCCATATGCATGGAGCGTTCATATAAGGCGCTGCCGCTCTCCTTCAGGTGGCTGCGCATCAAGCCAATGTCAAGATCGGATACCTCCGCTGCAAGATTCGGCCGGTCATCAAACGGAATGTCTGTGGAAATGTAGAACAGCTCCTTTTCCTCTTCCGGCGATGCCTTCAGCGTACTGCTGAATTTGCGGATGTAGTAAAACTTCGTGGACTTGCTTGCTTCTCTGCCGTATCCGCCCGGTACCCAGATCACGAGGATGTAGACACCTTGAAAAAGAATCGGCTCTACGATTGGATTGTAAAGCGGTTCAATGCACCGGCAATATCCTATCAGGTCTTTCATAATGCCGTCGAGTCGCTCCTGTGGAATTCCTTTGACCGGGAATACAGGCGCACCGTCCTGTTCTTCCACACCGACAAGAATATATCCGCCGCCCATATTGTCAATGTCATTTGCGAAAGCGCAGATAGAATGAATGATGGGGGGCGGGTTGAAATCGCTCTTGAATTCGATTCTGGTGGATTCTACGACCCGTCTGTTCAGCAGATCGTCTATATTGATCGGGATAGATATGTTTCTCACCTCGATAACAGCATAGCATAAAAAGCAGACGATGTCAAGGCAATCGATGATTATTTGTCGAGCGACTCGACGGAAATCGACATCAATACAATTACATCGACACAAACGGAGGTGTTTTACGTAGGAGTAGAGGCTGCTACGGAAATCCACGAGAGAGGCATCTGTCTGGAAGAATATTTGGAAGAAAAGCGGATTGTGTTTGTCAAGTAGAAAGTGCATAAAAGGGGCTCGAAAAAGTGCATAGCCC
>JAEDJD010000020.1 GCA_016296505.1 Oscillospiraceae bacterium | reverse complement strand
TGGTTGTAGCAGCAGTCGTGGTGGAAGTGGTTGTAGCAGCAGTCGTGGTGGAAGTCGTTGTAGTGGAAGTCGTGGTGGAAGTGGTTGTCGTGGAAGTTGTGGTAGAAGTGGTTGTCGTGGAAGTCGAGGTTGAAGTCGTTGTAGCAGCAGTCGTGGTGGAAGTGGTTGTAGCAGCAGTCGTGGTGGAAGTGGTTGTAGCAGCAGTCGTGGTAGAAGTGGTTGTAGTAGAAGTCGTCGGATTAGAAGCGGTTGTTACTGATGTAGTAGTAGGCGATGTGGTGGTGACAGTCGTTATATTCGGTTGCGTTGTTGTGGTAGCTGCGGCGGTCGTCGATGTCGTGATGTCTGTTTCCGTGGAAGCGCCGCCCGTTGCTTGGAAGGGTATTTGATTCTGCTTTGCATACGTTTCAGCATAAGAACCCGTATTGCAGTGTATCGTCAGGTTATTGCAGTTGTCGAAGGCTTTGTCCTCAATCTCCGTTACGCTGTCAGGTATTGTGATGGCGGTCAGGTTTCTACAGCCCTCATATGCGCGATAGCCGATCTTAGTTACACTGTCCGGGAGTGTAACGTCGGTCAGGCTGGAACAATAATAAAATGCGTAGTCGCCGATTTTTGTGACGCTTTCGGAGAGTGTGATGTCGGTCAGGTTGGAACAATAATAAAATGCGCGAGCACCAATTTCTGTTACGCTGTTTGGAAATGTTACGGCTGTCAGATTGGCACAGTAGTTAAATGCATAATCACATATCTTCGTTATATTGTCTGGGATTGTAATATTGCCTGAACAGGCGGTGCCGTCAATGAAGCAGCGTCCGAGTGTTACGGTTGAACCAGTGGATATTTTACTGCTTAACCATTCCGTTCCTGCGAAGGCGTCCATTCCAATATCAACGACGCTGTCTGCGCCGGTGATCTCGCATAAACTCGAACAATAATAAAAGGCATTGTTGCCAATGCTTGTCACGCTGTCCGGAATATTGATACTTGTCAAGTTTGTGTAATTAGAAAATGCGTAGTTGCCGATGCTCGAAATACCATCGTTGATTACAATAGATTTGATATCATCTCTTTTGCTGACCCAAATTGTGTCATTTGACATTGCGCCTTCTCCGCTGATTGTGAGCGTGCCGTTTTCATCTACGCTCCATGTCGCATTTTCGCCGCAAGCACCGGATTCATCTGCATATGCCGTAAGCATTGATGTGCCATGAAAATCGGCGGGCACAAATGGAATTGAGCCGCAAAGGACTGTCAATGACAGCAGTGTAGATAGGATTTTGCCTGTTTTCATCAAGTTTCCTCACTTTCCAATCATACTGCCGGTATCATACCGACAAATACATTTTTCTTATATTATAGCATATTGCTCGTGATATTTCAACCATATCATATATTATCAGAATCTTCTCCAGTCGAAAGCAGTTTCAGATGTGATTTATTGGGCGCTTATGCTTGTAAAATTGTAAAAATAGTATATTTCGGATTCGACTATACCACACCTCTGCTGCGGCAGTGTGTTTTTTGACGGTATTGAGAATTATGAAATAAAGTTGAAGAATAAATCGAAAATAGATTTCTGTTTCTAATCAAGAAAAAGAAAAACATCCTAGGCTCGTGATTTTCAACGAATCTAGGATGTTTTTCAAAAGCGGAAAGAGAGGGATTCGAACCCTCGGTGCGCTATTAACGCACACACGATTTCCAGTCGTGCGCCTTAGACCAGCTCAGCCATCTTTCCACATGGTAAACCGTCTACGCTCGCCCTATAGGGCAAGAAAAAAGTGGTGCGAGTGACGGGACTTGAACCCGTACGCCGAAACACACGCCCCTCAAACGTGCCTGTCTGCCAATTCCAGCACACTCGCATTCACTACTTGCTTATTATATCAAAACCAACGGGAAAAGTCAAGGGGATTTTCACATTTTCTTAGAATTCAGCAGTTTGTACAAATTCTTTGCAAAAATCCCCAAAATATAATTTTGTTAATGTGAGTGCGATAGCAGATTGCGTTTTAATAGAGAGAGGTCTGCCGCATTCAGCGTGGAATTGGAGTCCATATCCGCTGCTTTGCCCTGCTTATCGTTGAGCGCTTCGGTGCCGCAAAGGTATTTGGTCAGCAGTACAGCGTCCGCGATTTCGACTGTACCATTGAGATTGACGTCACCCATGCGCGTATTCTGTTCCGGTGTAGTTTGCGTAGTAGTTTCCAGAGGCTGCTCAGGAACATCTGCAAGGCTTGGCTCTTTATCATACCACCAATCCTCCCAAGGATTTCCGGCGCGCTGCTTTTCTGCGACCTCTGCCTTTGTCCATGTAAATACGTTGTCATAGAGGTGACCTTCCTCGTAATACCATTGCGCGAGCGCCGCACCCTCATCCGGATAATTTTTGTAGTAACCGTCGTTATCTCCGGTATAATTTGCCCAGCCGGTGTTGTGACCTTTCAGTGCGCCGCGAACAATCTGCCAGCCGGTAAGTTCGTAATCGACCATTGCCTGACGAATAAAGTGAATGATCTTGCGAACGCCAAGATGATTGGAAATGATCGCGTCATAGAAGTTCGCCTCGTTCAAATCGTACCATTCGAGTTCCGGCACATCGTCCTCCTGCATGAAGCTGGTTCCGGGATCTCTGAATGCGGTGACGGCAGTTTGCAGCGTACCGTAGGCGTGTGCGGAGCTGACTCCGAATCCTTCAGAGAATGCGGTTTCGTGATCGGCGCCGTTCCCGTTTCCACCGAGCGTAGATTCCAGCGTTCCGACACCGAGAAACAGTGCATAGACCTTTTCTCTTTCGGTTTGACCAAAGCGCAGAGAGATCAGATCCCAGTGTTCGTCGATTTCCTTATAGAGTGCGTATTTGCACTGCTGCACAGTCATTTCGTGATTGATTGCGCGAAGCTCTGCGATTGATGTTCCCTCCGGCGCCATGCGTTCCCCGAAGTTGAACGGATTCCCGACGCCCTCCTCCTGCACATTGCGGCTTGGATCGTGCGCAATATCTGCCGCTGAGACAGAAAGCTGTATCGGCGGTAGAGCAGTCGCCAGCAGGACAGCGCTGCTCAGGACTGCAAACAGTTTGCTTTTGATTTTCATAGAAATTCCCCTCCGTATTTTTTGTTTCACTATGAATCTGGAACAGTGAAGCTGTTCTGCGCATGAACGGAACGTGTATCGGTACATACAGCAATCCACGCAGATGCTCTGTCTTTATCTTAGCATATTCGATACGGAAAGTCAATCCTTTTATATGATACAACAGAAAGCCGCGAAGCCTGAAAATTTGCGGGCTTCGCGGCTGACGCGCAGTTATTGGATGATGACGGACGCTGTGACGGTGCGATTTTGCGACGCGAGCAGCTCATTTGGCTTCAGCGCGATGTTCGGGACGCCGTCCGCGTCAATATATACCTGACGGATGCGTGTATGGCGACAGGGATCGTAAAGCGGATCGGATGCATAGGTACCGCAGGTTTTGCTGTCATGCGAGGAAGGTCTTGCGTGATAGACGATCAGCAGATTGCCGTTTTCATCGGTCACAAAGGAATTATGTCCGGGACCGGATTCACCGTTGAGATCGGCGGTGCTGAGGACGGCGTTTTTCTCCTTATGCCAGCTTGCGGGATTCATGAGGTCTGCGTGTTCATCCGCCCACATCCTGCCGACGCAATATTCCGAACCGGTGCCGGAGGCGGAGAAGAATACATAGACCTTGCCGTTTGTTTTGAGAACGGCAGCGCCTTCGTTGACGCGGTGATTGACAAGCTCCCAGCTATATTCGGGCTTGGTGAGCAGAATCGGCTTGGAGATCAATTTCCACGGCTCGGCAGGATTGATCTCTGCCATGAACAGCGAGGAATCGCCTTTGATTTCAGCCCAGATGACATAGTGCTTGCCGCTGTTCTCGAAGTAGGTCATATCGAGAGAGAAGCTTGTGAACGAATCGGTATCGCCGGATGACGCCTGCATCTGACCGCATTCGGTCCATTTGCCGGTCATCGGGTCGCCGTCGCACCGGAGGACATAGGGGCGGATTGCCCAGACATCGGTACTTGCGCCTGCCGCAAAGAAGATATACCATTTGCCGCCGATATCGTGCATCTCCGGCGCCCAGATATGCTTTGCCATGACGCCGCTTGCGTGCGCCTGCCAGATTGTTTTTTCCGGTGCGCTGGCAAGTCCTGCGACGGTATTGCTTTGCCGCAGGATGATGCGGTCATAGCCTTTGTTGACGTTGCCGTATGCCGGATAGGAAGCGGTAAAGTAGAATGCGCCATCCTCGCCGCGGACCACATGAGGATCGGCGCGTTCTGTGATAAACGGGTTCTCGTAGTCGGCAGCCATGACGGTTCCGCGGACGGAATATGTGCCGGATGACGCGCCGTTGAGTTTTGCGAGATCATCGGCATTCCATGTAACGGGCAGTTCCATCGTGCCGCCGTCGCTGTATTCTGCGGTGACGGTCTCCGGCATCCGGATGGCGTCGCTGCTGCCGGACACACGAATCTGCTGCATACCGGTGTTATAGGGCGTCAGGCTTTTGCCGCCGAATGCGCCGGTCAGCGCTGTATACTGATCGGCATTGATCGGAATGACATAACCGTGACGCGGCGTGAAATCGAAGCTGTAGGCGTCGCGGCTGACGGTCGTAAAGTTTTCAAGGTCCGATGTTTTCTGCATGACGTAGTAGCCGTTTCCATATGCGTCGGACATCAGCAGCCACTCGTTTTTGCCGATCACCTTATAAATATTCGGCCCTTCGACGCCGAGATCGCCTTCGGAGATTTTCTTGATTTCCTGATACGGTCCGGACGCGTGCTCCGCTGTGGCAAGGAAGATACCCTTGGTTGTTTCATCCTTATAGTACATATAGTATTTGCCGTTTTCATAGATGATATCGGAGTCAATCGCGTCATGACCGGATTTCGGTGCGAGCAGCAGTGCCGGCGTCGTATCGAGTTTCATCAAATCCTTACTGTAGGCATAGTACATGATGGTACGATCGTCCGTACCGGGGACGCGCGCCGCAAAATAGATCATATAGGATTCCTTTTCCGGATCCCAGATTGCCTGCGGCGCCCATGCGCGGTCGCAGTTCATCATATTCGGATACTTGTTTGCAATTTCGATGAGCGACTCATCGAACCAATGCACCAAGTCCGTTGATTTTGCGCTGATGAGATTGCGGTTGCTGCTCCAGCCGAGCGAGGATTTCATATCGGTCGCGAGCAGATGCCAAAGTCCATCCTGTCCTTTGAAGATATACGGATCGCGGATACAACCCGTACCGACCGAGGACTGCCAGACCGCCTTGCCGCCGTTGAGCGCTTGGAAGTGATAGCCGTCCGTACTGATTGCATAGGAAAGACGTTCCTGATCTGCGGCATTGCCGAGGAAATATGCAAAGAGGTAGGCGACAGGCTGTTTTTCCTCCATCGGGACCGTAACGGTCGGGGAATAGAACTGATCTGTTTTGGAAATCAGATAATCGCGCAGTCCTTCCGCGTCATTTTTCATGACCGGCGGCACAAAGCGCTTACCTTCTTCCGGAAGATAGCTGTACATATTTCCGCCGCACTGTGCGACATAGGCGCAGATATCGTCAAAGCCGTCGCGCAGACCGCGCTTCATGAGCGAGAGATCGGCGGCGTCGAGCCTGCCGTTGAAGTCGAGATCGCCGCGCAGGAACGTGTATTGACCGTCTGCCGGCAGGATGTAGAATTTCTGACCTTCGCCCCCCCAGTAATCCCACTGGTCAATATTGGCGCCGTTTTCATAGCTGATATCATAGACATCCATTGCCGCATTGCCGCTGCATTCCGCCTGAATATAGAATGCGTCGTCGGTTTTATTCAGCATAAAGCGCTGTGCGCTGCTGCCGGTATATGCGGCGAGTGCAAAATTACTGCCGTTTGTACTGTCACCGGATTCGACGGTGATTGCCTGTTCCGGATTTTCAGCCGAAAGAAACGCGCAGTAACCATCTCCGGCGTCAATGATTTTCCATTTTTGTGACGCATTGCCGAGTGCTTCCCATTGATGGACATTACCGTTTTCGGAGGCGGTAATAAATTTGCCGCTGAGCCGAACCATGATCGTGTAATCGGCACCGCTGACGATGCCGGCGGATTTGCTGATATACGGTGCAGTGACCGGATTTGCAGCAGACGCGTGCATATTCGGGATTGCAGCCGCTGTGATCAGCAAGGCGGAGAGTATCTGTCGGATTTGCTTTCGTTTCATGATGAACCCCATGTAATTTGGATTTCCCCTCGGTTTATTTATATATCAGTGATATCGCGCAGCAGGCGCAGAATACGCTCTCCGCAGGGCTGCTGCCGCGATAAAGCAATTATAACATATTATCTAAAGATGCGCAATGCTTTTTTGCAATTTTTATATATAATTTATGTTACATTGTCAGCTGCGTCCCGTGCATTGACCGGCAGACCAATTCGCTGTACATCTGCGAGTTTTTTGTTGATGGCACGGGTTCTTGTGCCGACAAGCTGATCGAGGTCTTTGCCGGCGGCGTCTAGTTTTTTACGAGTCGAGTTAAGAGCGTCTTCAAATTTGCCGAATTCCTCTTTTACGCCGCTGAGAATCTGCCAGACTTGATCGGACTGCTTCTGAATGGCAAGCGTCCGGAAGCCCATTGAGAGCGCATTGAGCATTGCCGCCATGGTGGAAGGCCCTGCGACATTGACGGCGTATTTCTGCTGTAAAACCGAGGTCAGACCGCTGCTGACGACCTCGGAATACAGTCCTTCAGACGGCAGAAACATCATTCCGAACGCAGTCGTATCCGGTTCGCGCAGATATTTGTCATGAATATCCTTGGCGAAGCTCAGGATTCGCTGCCGCAGGACGGTATTTGCAGCGTCCACGGCTGCCTTATCGCCGGATTCCTGCGCGTCGAGAAGCTGGGAATAGCAGTCGGCAGGGAATTTGGAGTCGATTGGCAGCCAGACCGGTTCGCCGTTTTCTGTGGGCAGCTTGATTGCAAATTCCACGCGTTTTCCGCTGCCGGGGACGGTTTCCACATTGGCGGCATATTGTTCAGGCGCAAGGATATCCTGTAATATATTGCCAAGCTGAATTTCGCCGAATGTGCCGCGCGTTTTGACATTGGAGAGGACGCGCTTGAGTCCGCCGACGTCGCCTGCAAGCGATTTCATCTCGCCAAGCCCTTTGTAAACCGCTTCCAGACTTGCGGTGACGCGCTGAAAGCTCTCGTTCATTTTTCTTTCTAGGTGTTCCTGCAGCGTGTCGTCAACGGTTTTCTGAATTTCGCGCAAACGCTTTTCATTCTGTGATCGCAGAAGCTCCATCTGCTGCGTAATGGTATCGTGCAGCGCCGCCATGGATCTGTTATTGGCGGCTTCCAGTCCCTGAATCCGGTCTTCAAATTGCCGGAGCTGCGCAGCGGTTGTATCTCTGGTCTGCGCTTGATTATGGGAGAGATTTTCATTGACCATCTGCATAGAGAGCTGAATGGTTTCATTGGTTCTGGCAGCCTGTTCCTTTCGGAGCGTTTGTTCTTCCTTCTGCATCCGGCGGAGCAGCTCCTGCATAGCGGAACGACCCTTTTCGGGATTTCTGCCGTATAGAACGGCGAGCATGAATATCTGCATCAGAATACAGACGATCATGAGAATCAGTATTGCAATCTCCATAAATATGCTCCTTTTCATAGATGATATGGCTCCGCTTCTGGAGCAATTGTATTCATTATAGCACAAATGTTCTGAAATGTAAAGGGGCTGTTCCTCTGGATCGCGGCAGATCTGACCGTATAAAGCAAGCCGCAGAATCGGACGCCATGCGGATTCTGCGGCTTACATATGATAATATTTTGCGTTCAGAGGCTCAGACCATCAGTTCGCAGATCAGCTTGCTGAGTGCGACCGGATCTTCGAGCGGCATACCTTCGATCAGCAGCGCCTGCTGATAAAGCAGATCGGAATATTTTGCAAGTTTCTCGGTATCTTCTGTTTGCAGACGCTCCAGCGTTGCAAAGACCGGATGCTCCGGATTCAGTTCCAGAACGCGTTCCGCCTGAATTTTCTTGGCGTTCGGCATTGTATTGAGAACTTTCTCCATTTCGAGCGAAATATCGCCGTCGCTTGACAGGCAGACTGCATGATTCTTCAGGCGGTTCGAGAGACGAACTGCCTTGACCTTGCCTTCGAGTGCTTTCTGCATGGACTCAAACAGATCTTTTGCAGCGGTATTCTTTTCTTCGAGCGCTGTTTTGTCCTCATCGGATTCGATGCCGAGATCGCCGGCGGAAACATTTTTGAATTCCTTGTCCTGATACTTTTGCATCATTTGCAGGGCGAATTCGTCCACATTATCCGTTAGATAAAGCACCTCGTAGCCCTTGTCGCGGACAAGCTCCGCAGCCGGCAGGGAAGCGCAGCGCGTCACCGTTTCGCCGGCGGCGTAGTAGATGAATTTCTGATCTTCACGCATCCGCGTAACGTATTCGCTGAGTGTTGTATAGCCCTCGGCGTCATCGCAGCCGGAGCTGTGGAACAGCAAAAGATCCTGCAAAAGCTCTTTGTTTTTACCGTATTCGTTATAGACGCCGAATTTGAGCTGGATGCCGAACGCTTTCCAGAATTCGGTATATTTTTCACGGTCGGTATTCAGCAGCTTGGTCAGCTCATTTTTGATGGATTTTTCGAGCGATTTGGCAATCAGTTTCAGCTGACGGTCATGCTGGAGCATTTCACGGGAAATATTCAGCGAAAGGTCTTCCGAATCGACCAGACCTCTGACGAAGCTGAAATGATCCGGCAGCAGATCGGCGCATTTTTCCATAATCATAACGCCGGACGCATAAAGCTGCAAGCCCTTTTCATATTCCTTGGAGTAATAATCAAACGGCGCTTTCGCCGGAATATACAGCAGCGAATTATAGGTGACAGCGCCTTCGCTGCGGTTATGGATATGCGCCAGCGGTGCGCCGTTATAATCGAAGAATTTATCGCGATAGAATTTATTGTAATCCTCGTCTGTCAATTCGTTTTTATTCTTTTTCCACATTGGCGTCATGCTGTTGAGCGTTTCGATCTCAATATGGGTTTCGTATTCAGATTCGCTGCCTTCTTTCAGCTTCTCGCGGCTGACCTCCATGCGGATCGGGAAGCGGATATAATCCGAATATTTCTTGACGAGCTGACGGATGCGGAATTCCTCCAGAAACTCGGAATACTGTTCATCTTCGGTATCTTCGAGCAGCTCCAGTATGATTTCCGTACCGACGTCTGCTTTGGAGCAGGTATCGATCGTATAGCCGTCGGCACCTTCGGACTGCCATTCGTAGGCGGTATCGGAGCCGAATGCCTTGGTGCGGACGGTCACGCGCTTTGCGACCATGAATGCTGAATAGAAGCCTACGCCGAACTGTCCGATAATATCCGTATTTTCATCCAGCGTATTTTCCGATTTGAATGCGCGCGAACCGGAATGCGCGATCACGCCGAGATTCTGTTCCAATTCCTCGGCGCTCATGCCGACGCCGTTATCGGTGATTGTGAGCGTGCGTTTTTCCTGATCCGGACGGATTTCAATATAAAAGTCATCGCGGCTTTTGCCGATGGTCTGATCTGTCAGCGAGCGAAAATAAAGCTTGTCAATCGCGTCGGACGCGTTGGAGATCAGCTCGCGCAGAAAAATCTCCTTATGGGTATAGATTGAATGAATCATCAGATCTAGCATTCGCTTGGATTCTGCCTGAAATTGCTTTTGTTCCATGAGAAACGGGCACCTTTCTGAAATATATTAGCACTCCTGTGTTTCGAGTGCTAATATCAGTATACCACATTTTGAGAAAAATGCAAGCCCTCTTTCCGATTTTTCACATAGATTTCACTTAGAGGGCTATGGAAAAGGCGAGGAGGAGGAAACAGGGAGAAAGCGTAAGGAGGAAGTGCTGCTCAAACTTCCGCCATCCTCCTTTTGTGCATCCTGCACTTTAAGAAAACCTTTATAAAAGAGGACTTGCAACTTTTTCGTGAACCGTGTATAATAAGGATACGACAAGTCGATTTCGGAAAGGAGAATGTCAAATCATGGAAACGATTTTGATTTGTGACGATGAACGAGATATCGTATCTGCGCTGAATATTTATCTGCGAGCTGAGGGATGGCAGACAGTCTGCGCATATTCCGGCAGGGAAGCGGTGGAGATTGCGCAGACGCAGAATATTCAGTTAATCCTTATGGATATTATGATGCCGGAAATGGACGGTATCGCCGCAATGACTGAAATACGAAAAACCAGCAATGTTCCTGTGATTCTGCTGACGGCAAAATCGGAGGATTCGGATAAGATACTGGGCTTGAATGTCGGTGCGGACGATTATATTACAAAGCCGTTCTCGCCGGCAGAGGTTGTGGCGCGCGTGCGCTCCCAGCTTCGGCGTTATCTGCGGCTCGGTGCGGCGGAAGCGGACGATCCCAATTTTCTGACGGTCGGAAGTATTTCGCTGGATATCAAGGCGCGTTCGGCAACGCTGGACGGCGTACCAGTATCGCTGACGCCGATTGAATATGAGATTTTGTCGCTGCTGATGCACAATGTCGGAACGGTATTTCCGCCGCGCGATATTTATCAGGCTGTCTGGAAGGCGAATCCGATCGGCTCGGAAAACACTGTAGCCGTGCATATCCGGCATCTGCGCGAAAAACTCGAAATCAATCCGCAGGAGCCGCGCCAGATCAAGGTGGTTTGGGGACAGGGCTATAAATTGGAAAAGCTCTGAACGACTGGAACAGCATTAGGGGGTGTATTGGTTTTTCATGTCAAAACAAAAACCGCATAAGAATTTGTTCGGTACGATTTCATTGGTGCTGTCTATTATATTTCTGTGGGGCTTCGGCATTGCGCTGCTGATCGTGATTCTGAACTGCGGAATCGGTTATTCCGACAACAAAGCGGATTTCTCTACGCTCTTTCTCAATATGGCAGAGCAAACGGAAGGACCGCTTGTGGAATCTTATCTGCAAATGTATCTGCACAGCAAAAAAAATGATGAAACCGAAATCCGTTTGAACCAAGCGCTTCATACGTATCAGACGCATTTTTCGCCGGAGAATACCAATTTTCGCTTTGTCGCAATGGACAGCGATGGAAAAGTCTTATTGACAAATGCTCCCAATGTGGATAATGATATGCCGATGCTGGCTTCTCATGTCAATTCTGTGAATATATTGCTTGGCGAGCGCAGCTATCAGATTCGCAAGCATTTTGAAGATCCGGTGGAATCCTATTTTGAGATTGTCTATGGCGACGCTTCGGTGTATCTGGATTCGCCGAATGAATATCAGCTCTGGTACTTTACCAATGAGCGCGTCGATGCGATTTATCATGAAGGCTTGAATCTGCGAATATATGATGATCCGTATGTTGACTACTGTACATTTGATTCGTTGGATGCCGCAAAGGATTTTGATTATCAGAGCCAATACGGCGAACTTTGCGAATGGTCAATTGAGGCGGCATCTGAGAATCCGTCAGACATATTCACAACGAAATATGGTGAAGATTCAGCGTTTTCCGATATGGCGGATACGGTGCTTGTTCGCGTGGAAGCATATGCGTCCTGTACAGAAGTGCATGATTCCCTTGACCGTTATTACAAAATGAAGCAGCAGGGACAAGCGGTAACGGCGTCAGATCCTGCGCTGGAGAAGCTGCTGACAGATGGGCTGGATATCACGATCCGCGCGCGGCATACGGATAGTATGCACTGCTATATCCGCACCTATCTGCCCGAAAAGCTGGAAATTGACGATACCATTCGCTCGAATTATGCAGTGTTTTCGCTGTTGTTCCGGCATTCGGAATGGTTTGTGCTGCTGATGTTTATTCTTCTGGCATTTACGGTAATCGCTTCGATTGCGATGTGTTCTGCCGCAGGGCATCCGGAGGAATTTGGCAGAGATACCGTATCGCGCGTACATGAAATTGCCTATGAATTCTTCTGGCTTTTGCCGTTTATTTGCGTGCTTGGCGCAAGCGGAGTGCTGTATTTTCTTTATGATATCGGCTCATCGTACCGGATCATTGCGATTTTCTGTATCGGTATGATTCTCTGTATTGCTGCGTGCTGCATACTGTGGCTCTATACAACGGCAGTCCGCATAAAAGCGGGTACGTTCTGGAAAAGCTTCGGCGTAGTCCGCGTATTCAGCTTCCTGCTCGGTATGCTCCGCAACCGGACGGTGACGGTGATTATGATTCTGCTGCTTTCGCTGCTGATATTCTTTCTGAATGTTGTCGTTTTGCCGAATTGCGGCGGAATCGTATTCGTGATAATCGGCTGTACAGATCTTGTGTATTTATTGACTGTCGTTTACAGTGTTTATGCGTATTTCGAGCTGCACAGGCACGTAAAGGAAATGGAAAAAGGCAACTTTGCGCCCGCGTCGCATCCGCTTCCGCTCGGCGGTGATTTTGAACGATTCGACGATTCGCTGAATGATATTACGCATAGTATTGAAAAGGTTGTTGCGGAGCGCACCAAGGCGGAGCATCTGCGGACGGAATTGATTACCAATGTTTCACATGACCTGAAAACGCCGCTGACTTCTATTGTCAATTATGTCGATCTGCTGAGCCGTGAACCGATGCAGACTGCGGCGGCAGACGAATATCTGGAGGTGCTGCGCAGACAGGCGGCGCGTCTCAAAAAGCTGACGATTGATCTTGTGGACGCGTCGAAGGCTTCGACCGGAAACCTTACCGTCGAACTGATGCCGACTGATTTGCAGGTGTTGATTTCGCAGATTGTAGGCGAATACGAAGATCAGCTAGAAGCGAAAGAGCTGACGCTCGTGCTGAATATACCGGAAGAACCGCTGATGATCCTCGCTGACGGCAGACAGATCTGGCGTGTGTTAGACAATCTGCTGAACAATTCCTGCAAATATGCGCTTCCCGGAACGCGTGTGTATCTGGACGTCTGCGCAGAGGACGCATACGCGAAGATTACGCTCAAGAATATTTCTGCGCAGCCGCTGAATATTGCGCCGGATGCGCTGATGGAGCGTTTTGTTCGCGGAGATGCGTCCCGTCATACGGAGGGCAGCGGTCTGGGACTATCCATTGCACGCGATCTGACCACACTGCAAAACGGTACGCTGATGCTGCGTACCGACGGCGATTTATTTAAGGTGTATCTGGAGTTTCCGCTTTATCACGCGCCCGATGATCCGGAAAAATCAGATTTGCCGGAAGTATAATACGCGTATCTTTTCAAGAAACGACAGTCTGTCGAGAAACTTACGGGTGCGCATACCGAAGGTGAAATAAAAGTTTTGGTCGAGCTTTTTCAAAAGCTCGCGGGTACTTAGGGCGGCGCCCTAAGTCGCACTCCGCAGAGTGCGAAACTCCACATTTTGCGTTCTATTTCGGGAAGATAGGGGTTTGGGGGAAGTGCCCCATTTTTAATGGGCCACTTCCCCCATGATTGATCTCTTTACCTCTCTTGTGTGATTCTAAATCAGAACAGAGGACTTTATCTACAAGCTGGCGTATCTTTTCAAGAAACGATCATTTCATCCGTAAGCTGGTGATGTTTTTCTGAAAACAAAATTTAATTACGAGCTTTCTGGCAAAATTGTGCAATATGCAGAAAAGCAGTAAAAAAATAGCGAATCTCTTGCATTTTTGCGAAAAAAGTGGTATGATATGAGATAGTGAAATGATGAGATAAAGAAAGACCGGAAAGCCATTCCGGTCTTTCTCTTTTACAGTCTGCATTTACAATCAGTAAGTAGGACTGACAGCTGCGCATATTCAGCTATGGACGCTGTCCGTCCAACGAAAGGAGAAATATGAAGATTAAAAAATTCGGCAGTACCGAAGCGAAAATCTATGCGCTGGTACACCCGATCGCAGAGGAACAGGGCGTAATCGTCTGGGATGTGCGGTTTGAAAAGGAAGGCGCAATGTGGTATCTGCGCGTGTTCCTTGACCATATGGATCGACCGGTAAATATCTCAGATTGCGAGGCCGTCACAAGACCGTTAAACAAGATTCTCGATGAAACCGATCCGATTCCGCAGACTTATACGCTGGAGGTCGGCTCTGCCGGATTGGAGAGAGAGCTGATCCGTGAAACGCATTTTGACGCCTGCGAGGGCAGTCGGGTTCGCGTTCGGTTGATTCGTCCGTTGGAAAACGGCGTCAAAGAGCTGGTCGGTACGCTGATCGGCTGCGACCGCGAAGCCGTTACCGTTGAAGCGGATGGCACGGAACATAAGTTGCCGCTTTCGGGGGTCGCGTTTGTCAGACTTGCGGATTTTGACGCGGATGAGGTGAAACGTGCGGCAGAGAGTTCTGCTGATAATAAATAGTATGCAGGATTCAAGGCGGTTTGACGCTGTGTGCAGTTTCTTCTGCGCATGATATCGCTATATGATAGCCGTGAAACAGCTTGAATGAATGATACAAAATCGTCTTTGTTATTATAATAAATAGTACAGCTCCGGCGGGAGCCTATACTTTTTAGGAGGAAAAAATGCCATGAACAAGGATTTCTTTGAGGCGCTGGCAGCGCTCGGCAGCGAAAACAGCGTAGAGCAGGCTCTGCTTGTGGAGAAGATCGAGGCGGCAATGCTCAAAGCTGCACAGAAGGCGTATCCCTATGCGGAGGATGACGATATCCGCGTGGAAATAGAGCCTTCTGCCAGACGCTTCGACATCTACATGAAAAAAAGCGTGGTCGAGGGAGAACCCAAAACGGAGTATGAGGTCAGCTTCGCACAGGCAAAGCTCCATCATCCGGACTGCGTTCTCGGCGATCTTGTGGAATGCAAGCTCGATCCGGTTAAATTCGGCAGAAGCATTGCGCAGTTTGCAAAGCAAAGTATCCGCGGCGATCTGCGTGCAATCAACCGTCAGCAGATGATGGAGAAATTTGAATCCAAGGAACGACAGTTGATTACCGTTAAGGTTACGCAGGTCGATCCGACGCGCGGTACTGTGACGGTCGAATATGACCACACCGAGCTTTATCTCTCCCGCAATGAGCAGCTTTTTACCGAAACTATGATTGACGGCAAGCCGGTCAGAGTGTATGAGCCGCTCAAGGAAGGTCAGCTCATCAAGGTCTTTGTCACAACCATTGCAAACCGCGAAAAGAAGCCGATTGTTCGTATCTCGCGCGTGGACAGAGGCTTTGTCGAAAAGTTGTTTGAGCAGGCAATTCCGGAAATTGCTGACGGAACCGTTGTAATCCATGCCGTATCTCGTGAAGCTGGATTCCGTTCTAAAATCGCAGTCAGCTCGAATGACCCGAACGTAGACGCAATCGGTACCTGTATCGGCTCGCATAGCTCCCGTATCAATACGGTTCTGAATGAACTGCATGGTGAGAAAATCGACATTATTCCGTATTCTGAGGATCCAGAAGAATTCATTACGCGTGCGCTTGCGCCGGCAACCGTCATTTCTACCACCATTTCCGATGACGGCAATCGTGAGGCGACCGTAATCGTCCCGAACGATCAGCTTTCGCTTGCAATCGGCAATAAAGGTCAGAATGCAAAGCTTGCTGCAAAGCTTACCGGCTATAAGATCGACATTAAGCCGGAATTTCCGGCTCCGGAACCGGAAGCGGATGACGTCGAAGCAGACGGCTATGAGATTCTTG
This sequence comes from Oscillospiraceae bacterium, assembly GCA_016296505.1. GTDB lineage: Bacteria > Bacillota > Clostridia > Oscillospirales > Ruminococcaceae > Firm-04. The sequence goes on along the minus strand of JAEDJD010000020.1, from coordinate 21,719 downwards.
AGGACGCCGCAGAGCTTGATCAGCTCGATCGCGGCAGCGCTGAGGTCTGAACAGCATGACGCCGAAAAAAATTCCTATGCGGATGTGTCTCGGCTGTAATGAGATGAAGCCGAAGCGCGAGTTGATCCGCGTTGTACATCAAAAGGATGGTACAATTCTGTTGGACGCAGGCGGCAAACAGGCGGGACGCGGCGCGTATATCTGTCCGCAGCTTGGCTGTCTGAAAGCGGCGCGCAAGGCGCGGAGACTGGAAAAATCATTCTCCTGCCGTATCTCCGATGAGATTTATGACGCGCTCGAAGCTGCCATGCAGTCGGGCGAGACTGCCGGACAGAAGGGAGCTGCCAATGCCTGACGCAGCTGGAAATCGTCTGACCGCCAGCCTCACTATGTGCCGAAAAGCCGGAAAGCTTCTGCTCGGCTTTGACGCGGTGAAAGATGCTGCAAAGCAGGGGAATGTCAGATTGTTTCTGCTCTCTGCGGACGCTTCCGCTAAGACAGAAAAGGAAATCCGATTTTTTGCCGGTGCGCTTCCTGTCCGGAAGCTGCCGCTTGATATGGATACGCTGAAACTCTATTTCCGGAAACGGACTGCGGTGTTCGGCGTTTGTGAGGACGGATTTGCGGCAAAGCTGCTTTTGCTGCTGCCGGAATCTGAAGAATGAAGTAAAACGTGCGTATCTGCACCCCGAATCGGCTGCGGATACGATAAGCCCATTGCGGTTGAGCATAGACCGCAGGAAACCGATAGGGGGTATTTGCCTATGCCAGCAACAAAGGTCAAACTGAGCGAGTTTGCCGCAGATTTGAATCTCTCTGCACAAGAGGTCGCAGATCAACTGAAGAAGATGGACGACAAAGTCAGAAAGACAACTGCGTCATTGACCGACGTGGAAATGAACTATCTGCTTGAGGTGTATACGCAGCAGAATCAGGTACAGAACTTCGACGCGTATTTTGCAGACCGTACCGAGCAGACTCAGCCGCAGGAAGTGAAAAAGCCGAAGCGTGCTGCGAAGCCGGAACAGGTTGCTCGTCCGAAAAAACAGGAAGCGAAAAAGCAGGAGCCGAAAAAAGAGTCGAAACCATCTGTCGCGCAGAACGCAAAGCCGGCAGAGTCTGCCGTGAAGCAGCAGGAAGCTGCGTCTGCTGTGAAACAGGAGCCGGAAACAGCGCCGATTCAGGAAAATGCAGCGCCCTCTGCCGCTCAGCCGACAACACAGCCCACAGCGCAGCCAGCCGCTGCGCAGCCGTCTGCACCACGCGTCCTGACTGCTGCAGAGACCGAGCGCAGAGCAAGAGAACGCGCTGCAATGTATGAGAAGCAGCACGCTGAGAAAGCTGCAAGACGTGAGCGCAATCAGAAGAATCAACAGCTCCGTGCGCAGCAGCGTCAGGCGGAGGAAGCTGCAAAGCGCGCCGCTGAACAGAAGGCTGCTCAGGAGGCGCAGACTGCTAAGACCGAAAAATCTGTATCGGCAGTAAAGCCGGCAGAATTACCTAAGAAACCGCAGCAGCAGCCGCGCAATATCCAAAAGCCTGCTAAGAAGCCTGCAAAGGCTCAGGAGCGCGGCGAGATCGTAAAGATGGAGGGCGGATTTGCTTCCGCAACCGAGGTGCAGCCGAGTCAGCAGCGCCATATGGTCGATACGCGCGGTACCTATGTCGATCTCGATAAATACAATGAACGCTATGAGCAGATCGCGCCGCAGGGCAGAGGCGGTAAAAATGATAACCTTTCCGCGAAAAAGCAGAAGATTAACCAGAAATCTCAGCAGCGTAAGCAGCAGGCTCGTTCCGGTAAGGCAAGAGAAACTGAGGCGGAAAAGCTGCGTCGTCTGGAACTTGAGCGCGCCAGAAAGCAGCAGCTCAAGGTCATGATTCCCGATAGCATTGTTGTCAGCGAATTGGCGACCCGTCTGAAAATTCAGGTCAGAGATGTCATCAAGAAGCTCATGGGTCTCGGCGTTATGGCGAATCTCAATGAGGAAGTCGATTTTGATACCGCAGCGCTCGTTGCGGAGGAACTGGGTGCAAAGGTTGAGCACGAGGTCATTGTAACCATCGAAGAACGACTGATTACGGATGAGGCGGATCCGGAGGATTCCCTTGAGGAACGCTGCCCGGTCGTTGTCGTTATGGGCCACGTTGACCATGGTAAAACCTCGATTCTCGACCGTATCCGCAATGCAAATGTAACCGCGTCCGAAGCGGGCGGCATTACGCAGCATATCGGTGCGTATCAGGTCAAGCATGACGGTAAGGTGCTCACATTCCTGGATACGCCCGGTCATGAGGCATTTACTTCCATGCGTGCGCGCGGTGCAAATATTACCGATATTGCAATTCTCGTTGTCGCTGCCGACGACGGCATTATGCCGCAGACGATCGAATCCATCCACCATGCAAAGGCTGCCGGTGTTTCGATCGTTGTCGCAATCAACAAGATGGATAAGGAAGGCGCAAATCCCGATAAGGTTAAGCAGCAGCTTACAGAACATGAGCTGGTCTGCGAGGAATGGGGCGGCGATACGATCTGTGTTCCGGTTTCTGCAAAGACCGGTCAGGGCATCGAGGAACTGCTTGAGAATATTCTGCTCATCGCGGAGGTGCGCGAGCTGAAAGCGAACCCGAATCGCCTTGCAAAGGGATCTGTCATCGAAGCGAGACTGGATAAGGGCAGAGGCCCGATTGCGACAATTCTCGTCCAGAACGGTACGCTGCATACAGGCGATGTGATTATCGCTGGAACCGCAGTCGGTAAGGTTCGCGTCATGACAAACTACAAGGGTAAGGTTGTCACAGAGGCAGGTCCGTCGGTTCCGGTCGAGATTACGGGTCTTGCCGAGGTGCCGAGTGCAGGCGATGTGTTCAATGTCGTTGAGGACGAGCGCCTTGCAAAAGAGCTTGTCGAGCAGAGAAAGCATGAGGCAAAAGAAGAACAGTTTAAGAACTATCGCAAGGTTACACTCGATAATTTGTTCTCGCAGATCGCCGAGGGCGAGATGAAAGAGCTGCCGCTGATTGTCAAGGCGGACGTTCAAGGTTCTGTCGAAGCGGTTACGCAATCGCTTGAGAAGCTTACCAATGAGGAAGTTCGCGTGAAGGTGATTCATGGCGCTGTCGGTGCGGTTTCCGAGAGCGACGTCATGCTCGCGTCCGCGTCGAATGCGATTATTGTCGGCTTTAACGTCCGTCCGATGCCCGGCGCTGCGGACGCTGCCGCAAGAGATGGCGTTGATATCCGTCTGTATCGTATCATCTACGACGCGATCGAGGAAATCTCAACGGCTATGAAGGGTATGCTTGCGCCGAAATTCCGCGAAGTGCAAATGGCGCGCATCGAGGTGCGTCAGGTTTATCATATTTCCAGCGTCGGTACGGTTGCCGGATGCTATGTCACCGATGGAAAGGTGTCGCGTCAGTGCCAGATCCGCGTTGTACGCGACGGCATTGTGGTTGCAGAGGATCATATTGATTCGCTGCGCCGCTTCAAGGACGATGTCAAGGAAGTCGCAACCGGTTATGAATGCGGCATTTCGCTGGATCGCTTTGCCGATATCAAGGAAGGCGATATTCTCGAAGCGTTTATCATCGAGGAGTATCGCGAGGATTGAGAAAACTGTCCGGTGCGGGGTAGTCTTACGCTGCACCGGCGCGGAAAACCCGAAATGGAGGGATGATCATGGATATTCAGAGAATGAGCAATGCCGATATGCTGCAATATTGCGACGAGGCACTTGCATGGCCGGATTTTGGCCCGATTGATACGCTTTTTTTTGAAACAGTCAGGAGAATTTTGACGGGCGAATTCAGTGCGCAGGAGAGTCTTGATAATCCGGAGACAATTTTTGATTCCGAAGGCTTCTTCAATGAAACTGAAACAACAGGCGATTACTATGATCCTGATGCGGATAGCTCGTTCAAGGTCTGACAATCCGAACCAATAGGAGTAGAAATATGGCTAGCTTTAAAATTGGCCGTTTGCAGGAGGATATCCTGCGAGAGCTGGCGGCGATCATGCGCGAGGAGATCAAAGATCCGCGCATTACACCGGATCTGACCATAGTACGCGTCGAGCTTGCCGGCGATATGGGACACTGCAAGGTTTATATCTCCAGTTTGACCGAGCTTTCCCGTGCAAAGGAGGCGTGCAAAGTTCTGACCAAAGCTTCCGGCTTTATCCGGAAAGAACTGTTCCACAGACTCAAACTGCGTAAATCGCCGGAAATGCATTTTATCGCGGACGATTCGATCGCATATGCTGCCGATATCAGCGAAAAGCTCAGCGGTCTCGGTTTGACGGAGGGCAACACGCCTGTCGTGGAACCGGAAAAAACAGAATTCTGATTCTTTTTGTGATTTGAGAAAAAGGAGGCGCTCCATGGAACATTCAGCGTTTGTCAGCAGAGAGATCGACAGCAAAGAGGCGTATGCTATGCTCAAATCGCTTCAGGATGTTCATATCCTGATCCATCGCTCACCGGACGGAGATTGTATCGGCGGCGGCTACGCGCTCTATCATTTGTTCCGGCAGCTTGGGATTCGATCCCGCGTCTGCTGCGCCGATTCCATTCCCGAAATGTTTCGGGATATTACCGAAGGTATAAAATTTGAAGATTTTGTGCCGCAGGTGCGTATTTCCGTTGATGTTGCAGATAAAAAGCTGTTCGGCGATCTGCCGGACGATGACAAAAACGCAGAGATTCTGCTCTGCATAGATCACCATATCTCCAATACGCATTATGCAAAGTATCTGCACTGGAATCCGCATTCTGCGGCTGCCTGCGAGGTGCTGTTCCGCATGATGCAGGAGAATGATATTCCGCTGACAAGAGAATTGGCGCTCTGTCTTTATACCGGTATCACAACCGATACCGGATGCTTCCAGTTCAGCAACGCCGACGCCGCCGCATTTGACGCCGTCGCAAAAATCAAGTCCGCATTTCCTGATTTGCCGTATGCGCAGCTCAACCGCGAATTTTTTGTCCTGAAATCTCAGGGGCGTATTCTTCTGGACGCTCGTTTGATGCAGAATATCGCGTTTGCTGCCGATGGACGGGTTGCGTTGATGTATTTGCCCTATGTATGGATGCAGGAGCTGAATGTTTCCTCCGACGAGGTGGACGGCGTGGTAAATCTCCCGATGCAGGTGATTGGCGTGGAGATTGGGATTGTCTGCAAGCAGCAGCAGGACGGTTCCTACCGCGTCTCGCTGCGTGCCGGCGATTCTGCGGATGTGTCGCAGATTGCAAAGCATTTCGGCGGCGGCGGTCATGTCAAGGCAAGCGGCTGCTCGATTTCGGACGGCGCGCCGGAGGATGTCTGCAAGACGCTGATGGATACTGCGTCTGCCTTTCTGCGAGGTCAGCAATGATTGAAAGCGGTATTCTGGTAATGAACAAGCCGCAGGGCTTTACCTCATTTGATGTGATCGGAAAGCTGCGCGGCATATTGAAAATGAGAAAACTCGGTCATACGGGTACGCTCGACCCGATGGCGACCGGCGTTCTGCCGGTTCTGATCGGAACGGCGGCGCGCGCCTGCGACATTCTGCCGGATGAGAACAAATCCTATCGTGCCGGCTTTCAGCTCGGTACGGTGACCGATACGCAGGATAGCAGCGGAACGGTTCTGGAAACGCGGCAGTTTGCGGTATCCGAAGCAGAGCTGCTCGCGGTACTGCCGCAGTTTATCGGTCAGATTCAGCAGATTCCGCCGATGTATTCCGCGGTGCAGATCAATGGAAAACGGCTCTATGAGCTGGCACGCGCCGGCAAAGAAATCGAACGTCCTGCGCGGACAGTGACCGTCAGCGGCTTGACGCTCGCTTCTTATGATCCGGCGTCCGGCAGCGGAACGCTTGCGATCGACTGCGGCAAGGGAACCTATGTCCGCACAATTCTGCACGATATCGGAGATGTGCTCGGCTGCGGCTGTATGATGACCGCGCTCGAACGAACCAAAGCCTGCGGTTTTATGCTTGCGGAGGCGCATAGCTTTGAAACCGTCCAGAATGCGGCGGATGCAGGTACACTGGAATCACTTGTCATCCCGACGGACAGGCTCTTTGCGGCGCTGCCGACGGTGACACTGAATGAAACGCAGACGCGGCTTTACCGCAACGGCGTACTGCTGGCGCTTTCCCGTCTGCGGGAGCTGCCGGAGGGAACGCGTTTCCGGATTTACAGCGCAGAGCAAAGCTTTCTTGGTTTGGCGGACACCGACCGCGAGCACAACTGTCTGCGTATATATAAGAACCTATAAGGAGATGAGCACACATGATGCAGGAACTGCATGAGGCACAAAATCCTGCCAGAATCCGGATCGCCGCTGCGCTCGGCGTATTCGATGGCGTGCATCTCGGACACAGGCGCGTACTGGCACATACGCTTGCGCATGGCGCCTGCCATGTCGTGACGTTTGCTGCGGATTCGATGCCGCTGAAACGGGGCAAGCCTGTGCGATATATCTATCATGATGAGCAGAAACGCCGTCTGCTGACGACCTGCGGTGCAAAAGCCGTTTATGCGCTGCCATATACGGAACTTGCTGAATTGGACGGCGAGCGCTTCTGCAAGCAGATCCTACAGGAGCAGCTTCAGGTTGACAACGTGATTGTCGGAGAGTTTTTCCGGTTCGGAAAAGACGCGGCAAATACAGCTGCGGATCTGAAGCGGTTCGGACATAAGCTGGGCTTTACTGTCGATGTTGTGCGGCAGCTTCGCGACGCGTCAAATGTTCCGGTTTCATCAAGCCATATCCGTTTTTTGCTGGAGAGTGGCCAGATCGAAGCGGCAAATCGGCTTCTCGGTTCGGATTATCAGATTTTGTCTCATGTCGTGACCGGACAGCAGCTCGGCAGCAACGTGCTCGGTATTCCAACGGCGAATCAAGTCTTTGAGGCGTGGCAATGTATTCCGCATAGAGGCGTTTACGCTTCTTTTGCAGAAATCAATGACATTTGGGTTCCTGCAATTACCAATATCGGCGTGCGTCCGACCGTCACAGGCGGCGACGCGCAGCCGATCGCAGAAACGCATCTGATTGACTGGAACGGTGAACTGGTCGGCAAACTGCTGCCCGTCACACTCTGTCGGTTTATTCGTCCGGAGCGGACGTTTGATTCTATGGAATCGCTCGCGATGCAAATTCGGCGCGATATCCGTATTAGAATGCGTTTTCTTCCGGCGGATGGCATATCCGCCGATGAGCAAAATCTTGTATTGTGAGCAAAATACAACAGTTTTCTTGGAGTCAACACGGAACTATCACATGAAGAATATACAATTATTCCGTTAAGAAAAATTTCAGAAAGGACTGAAACTGATCCATGATTGAAGTGCGGAATCTGACGAAGCATTATGGCGATAAGCACGCGGTCAACGATATCAGCTTTACCGTCGAGGACGGCGAAATTCTCGGATTTCTCGGCCCGAACGGAGCAGGCAAATCTACGACGATGAATATGCTTACCGGCTATATTTCTTCTACATCCGGTCAGGCGCTGATTAACGGCGTCGATATTCTGGAGGATCCCATTAAGGCGAAATCTTTTATCGGCTATTTGCCGGAGCTGCCGCCGCTGTATCTCGATATGACGGTGAAAGGCTATCTCAATTACATTTTTGATCTGAAAAAGTGCAAGCTGCCGCGCAGAGCACACCTCAACGAGGTCATGACATTGACCAAGGTGAATGATGTGAAGGATCGTATCATCAAAAACCTGTCGAAAGGTTATAAGCAGCGCGTCGGTCTTGCACAGGCACTCATCGGCAATCCGCCGGTGCTGATTCTCGACGAGCCTACCGTCGGTCTCGATCCGAAGCAGATTCTTGAAATCCGTACTCTGATCAAAAAGCTCGGCAAGAATCATACGGTCATTCTTTCCTCGCATATTCTGAGCGAAATTCAGGCGGTCTGCGATCGTATCATTATCATCAATCACGGCGTTGTCGCCGCGCACGATACCACCGATAACCTTTCGCGGAATGTCTCCAACGATCACCGCATCATTGCAAGACTGGAAGGCCCGCGCGATGAGATTGTCAAGGCGCTGCGCAATATTACCGGTATCAAATATGTCAAAGCGGATATGGAGCGCGAGCCGGGCGTCTATGAATATGAGCTGGAAGCTGTGCCGGGCAACGATATTCGCAGAGAGTTGTTCCAGATTGCAAGCCAGAATAACTGGCCGCTGCTCTCCGCACGCTCTGCCGAAATGACCCTTGAGGACGTATTCCTCAAGATTACAATGGGCGAGGGCATCGTCATTCCGAATGCCGAGGATGCCGCAGAAGTGCAGAAGGGAGAGAAAGCATAATGGGCGCTATCTTCAGACGTGAATTCGGTGCGTATTTTACATCGAGTATCGCATATATTTTTCTTGCAGTATTCTGGATTTTCTCCGGATATTTCTTCTTTGCCAGCTGTCTTTCAGCCGCAACAACCGATATGTCCAATATGTTCCAGAGTTTGTTCCTGATTATCATTTTCCTGATTCCGATTCTTACGATGCGTCTGTTCAGCGAGGAAAAAAAGCAGAAAACTGAGCAGGGACTTCTCACTGCGCCGGTTAGTCTCGGCGAGATTGTGTTCGGCAAGTATTTTGCAGCGCTTGCGCTCTATACCGTTGCGCTGCTGATGCCGTTTGTCTATGCGTTGATCCTGAGCGGCTTTGGCGTTGTGGAATGGGGCATGGTGTTTGCAAACTTTCTGGCGTTGTTTTTGCTCGGCGCGTCATTTATTGCTGTTGGCGAGTTGATTTCTGCGCTGACCGAAAACCAGATTGCAGCTGCTGTTCTGAGTTTTATTGCCTTGATGATTCTCTATATGATTGATGTCATCAATAGTTTTATTTCAGTCAGCGTTGTCAATACGGTGCTCAATACACTGAGCTTCTACCGCAAGTATTATGCGATTACCTGCGGTCTGTTTAATGTATCTACGATCATTTTCTATGTCAGCGTTGCTGTCGTGTTTAATTATCTGACGATTCGCGTATTTGAACGCAGACGCTGGAGCTGAGGAGGGATTCTGTTATGAGTAAAAAAGAAGAAATCAAGCAGGAGTTGGAATCCTCCGAAGAAATGTCCACAGCCGACGCGCTGAAGGAATATGCGGAGGAGGAACAGGCTGCTGTCGCCGCTTCTGAGGAAAAGAAAGCTGATTCCAAAAAGAAGAAAAAGAATAACCGTACACCGGAGGAAGAAAAGGAACGTGCGCTGAAAAGCGTGAAGCGCCGTAAAAAGCTGAAGTACGGTACGCTTTCAGTCGTCATTTCCGTTGTGTTTATCGCGATTGTGGTTGCAATCAATCTGATCTGCGGAATGCTCGACGAGCGCTATAACTGGAATATCGACCTTACTTCTGAAGGTCTGTATCAGATTGAGGATCAGACCGTCGAGTTCCTGCATAAGCTGAACGATGACGTCAAGATTACAGTGCTTGCCAATGAGGCTTTCTTCTTTGAGGACGCCAATTTGAAGGTGCTTGCTGAAACATTGACGCGCTTTAAAACGGAATCGAATGGTCATATTACCGTTGAGTATATTGACGCCAATAAGAATCCGGAGGCGATTTCTGTTTATAAGCAGAATTATAGCGGCGATCTGCAGTCCGGTGACGTTGTGATTTCCAAGGGTGATCTTGTTCGCGTCATCGCAATGTCCAACGGCGGCTATAGAACAAACGGCCCGACAACCTATCTCTTCCAGCAGGAAACCAGTATTGATTATTCGACCTATCAGCAGACATCGTCGCTCTCCTTTGTCGGCGAGCAGTCGCTGGTCTCTGCAATTATGGGCGTTACCGATCTCAATCCGGTCAAAATCGGTATGATTGATATGACCAACGGCATCCAGATCTACGACGAACGCGATAGCTATTGCTATCAGCGTATCAAGGAACTGCTTGATAAGAATAACTATGAGGTCGAGTCTGTCGATATCGCAACGGCTGAGCTGAGTGCGGATTATGATGTATTGATGCTCTGCTCTCCGACCAATGATCTGACAGAGGCGCAGATTCAGAAGATTACCGATTTCCTCAATAATGATAACAAGTATGGCAAAAATCTGCTCTATTTCGGTTCGCCGTTTAAGAGCAAGTCTACACAGAATCTCGACGCGTTTCTTGAAGTCTGGGGCTTGAAGTTCGGCGACGCTTATATCTCCGAAAGCGATGAGATGGCGGCGCAGGTTGCTTCAATCGCAATCGGTACGGTTGGCGGTATTCCGGTTGTAAAGCCGAATCTGGAAGCGGAACTGAATGTGAATTATCAGTCCTCTACACTGCCGATTATTGCACCGCTTTGCTGCCCGATCGAGCGTTTGTATGACCAGAATTCCGGCAGAAATACGAAGGCGCTGCTTTCGACTGCTGAAACCTGCTATCTCTATCCGCTGGATGAATCTGCAAAGGATCTGGATCCTGCAAAGGCGGAAAAGGCAAGCTTCGATGTTGCGGTCATTGCCGACAGTACCTTTACGACCGGCAGCGATATCCTCAAGAGTCAGGTGACCGCGTTTGGTTCGGCATGGTTCATAGATTATATTGTCGGCGCCAGTGCGGGCAGCTATGATAACGCAAATTACTTTATCAACGTGATGAACACGCTGACCGGCAAGGAAGCCGCTATGACAATTGCAGAAAAATCCTTGGATACTGCACATATCACAGTCTCGGATTCGCAGAGCAAGGCGATTCGTAATGTGACAGTCATCATTATTCCGTTTGCTGTCGCAGCGCTCGGCGTTATCGTATATGTAAGGAGAAAGAACAGATGAACAAGACGCTGAAAGGGATCATCGGCGGCACTGTGCTGCTTGCGATGCTCGGCGGCGTATTCGCCTATCTGAAAGTCACCGAGCCAGAGGACGTCGAGGAATCATCTGCGTCCTCCACGGACAGCTCGGTGCAGACAGAGCTTTTCAATGCCTATTCTGATGATATCAATCAGATCGAAGTCAAGAACCCGAACGGTGATTCCTATATCGCCGTTCGCCGGTTCGATCAGACCAAAACGACTGACGCAGACGGCAATGAGAAAACAGAGGAAATTGCCAATTATTTTCTCAAGGGCTATGAGGATCTGCCGATGAATACGACCCAGATCCGATTGCTTGCAACGCGTGCAACTGCGGTGACGTCAGAGGATACCATCGCAGAGAATGTGTCGGAAGATGAGCTTGCAAAATATGGACTGGATAATCCGATTCAGGTTACGCTTTCCATTGACAATTCTGCGGATATCAAATTCCGGATCGGCAGTCAAACGCCGGTCGGAGATAGTCGCTATGTCGCAATGGATGGCAGCAATACCGTCTATACGCTCGGCTCGTTTAATACGGAACCGTATCTGAGCGGCATCAAGGATTATCTTGGTACGACGCTGATCGAGGAACAGGCGGAGGATGACGATACCGTAATCAAGTCGGTTCGCATTGAACGGAAAGACCTCGATTATGATTACTATTTCGTACATGATCCGTATTATGAGGAGAATACAAACGGCGGCGCAATGGCTGTTCATGTCATGGAGGAGCCGGTTAAATCGCTGCTCAGCGGCGACCGTTCTGCCGAATTAACGCATGGTCTTTACGGTTTGACTGCGACGGAAATTGTAACGCCGTTTCCCAAGGACGCTGATCTCAAAAATGCAGGATTGGATGATCCGTTTGCTACCGTTACGATGAAAACCGACGACAAAAAGACAACCGTTTTCTATCTTGGCGACAGCTATCAGAATGCAGACGGCGAAACGCGTTATTACGGTATGCTGAAAGGTCTTGACTGTATCTATAGCTTTACACCGGATCAGATTGCCTATGAGGACATTAACGCGGAAGAAATTATCTCCAGAAATGTCATTGATATGTATGTCTGGGATATCGGCAAGCTGGAAGTCGAGGGCGATGGCGAGAAGATCAGCTTTACCGTGCAGGGTGAAAGCAAGGAAGACGCTGTCGTAACCTATGCCGGCGAAAAACAGGATGATGATGGTATCGAACGCTATCGCAAGTTTTATTCCTATCTGCTGCAAACCAAGGCGGAGGAACTGATTCTGCCGGATGAAGCGCCGAAGCTGACTGGCGATCCGCTTGCAACTGTGAAGATTGACCGTCAGGACGGTAAGCGCAGCTATGATATCAAGTTTTATGATGCTGGCAATATGAAGGCTTGTATTGTGATTGACGACGAACCCAGATTCTATTGCCGCAAATCATATGTCGATACACTGCTCTCAAATATGAAGATCTACGATGATGCAGATAAGGAATTCGTGATGTCGTGGTAATCGTGGATTCCGCAGGAGAAAAGGAGGTTTTTCTATGAGCGAACGCTACTTTACCTATAAATCGCGGCCGGTTGTCCGAAACGGCAAAACAATTTATTACGGCAGTATGGCAGCTTCCTATGTCGTAATGATGAACGTAACCGCTGAGGAATCGGCAGGGGAACTGAAAACCGCCTCGGAAGTCAAGTGCTATTTGATGAAAACCGATACGAACCTCAACCCGATGGAGGCGATTACGAAAACTGCCATTCGTCCGACGCTCTATGAAGCGTTTGAGCTTGCGGCAGCATGGCTGAAATCCACTGAGCCGGCACTCGGCTGAATAATGATAGCGATTCATAAGAAAACCGCCGCAGAGCATTTACAGCTTTGCGGCGGTTTGGTTTACCGGATATTTGATTGATTATGCTTTGAGCATCTTGCCGACCTCGTCATATTCGTCGATGATATCTTGTTCCGGCGCTTTGGTGAGAAGCGATACAACGATAATTGCGATCATAGCGCAGATGAATGCAGGAAGCAATTCATAGATATCCCATGCGCCGCCAAGCGGACGGACAAGGAATTTCCAGATAAAGATCATGACGCCGCCAACAACCAGTCCGGCGATCGCGCCGAATTTGTTGGAACGCTTCCAGAACAGCGCGGTCAGCATGACAGGACCGAAAGTTGCGCCGAAGCCCGCCCATGCAAAGGATACAACGCGGAATACGGAACTGTTGGGGTTCCATGCAAGGATGACGCCGAGAACTGCAATGACAACCAAAACGCAGCGTGCAACAAGCATGGATTGCTTTTCGTTCAGCTTTATTTTGCATACGCCCTTCAGGATATTCTCGGACATCGAGGAGGACGCGGCGAGAAGCTGTGAATCGGAGGTGGACATTGTGCAGGCGAGAATTCCGGAGAAAATGAGACCGGCAACGATCGTGGCAAGGATTCCATTCTCAGAAAGTCGCATTGCAATTTCCATAATGATCGTTTCGGAGTTGTTTGTATCAACACCGAACAATGTGCCGATTGTGCCATTGGCAGTCAGCTGATTGCCGACAATACCAATCAGGATTGCAACCGCCATCGCAATGACGACCCAGACGCTCGCGATACGGCGTGAGAGCTTGATTTTATTATGCTCCTCAATTGCCATGAACCGGAGCAGAATATGCGGCATACCGAAATAGCCAAGACCCCATGCCAGCGTCGAAACGATTGGAAGAAAACCATATCCAGTCTGAGAGAAACTGCCGTCTGCATTCAGAGAGCGCGTGACTGTCATATGCAGATAATCCGGAATGGACTTGGCATTTTCCATGACAGCGTCCATGCCGCCCGCATGGCTGATTCCAAAGAACACAACAATAATCAGTGCGATTGTCATGACAATACTTTGGATCAGGTCGGTGAAACTTGCTGCGAGGAAGCCGCCCATACTTGTATAAGCGATGATAATGAACGCTGCAAGAATCATTGCAGTATGGTAATTCATGTTGAACAATGTTGCGAACAGTTTGCCGCAGGCGGAAAAGCCCGACGCGGTATACGGCACAAAGAAAATCAGGATAACCAGTGCAGCTATGCCGGAAAGAATTTGCTTGTGATCGCGGTAGCGGTCAGAGAAGAAATCCGGAATTGTAATGGAATTGGTTTTCTGCGAGTAGACTCGCAGGCGCTTTGCGACGATCAGCCAGTTGAGATACGTGCCGATTGCAAGTCCGATTGCCGTCCAGCCAGCCTCGGCGATACCGCAGAGATAGGCAACTCCGGGCAGTCCCATGAGCAGCCATGAGCTCATATCGGACGCCTCGGCGCTCATTGCGGATACGAATGGACCGAGCTTTCTGCCGCCGAGATAGAAGTCGCTGACGTCTTTATTTTTCTTAGTGAATACGGCACCAATCGCGAGCATACCGCCTAAATAGACGATGATCGTCACGAGAATGCCGATGATATTACTTGCCATTGGGGTACATCCTCCTTTTTTCTATGTATATGGAATACGGCTTATCTGTTTGAATTGTGTTCTTTTTGCTGAACCTGAGATTTCTTTTTGCGCAGTACGCGTGACAGTATCATACAAATCACAATGCCGATGATATAGGGGAATGCGTAGATAACCGACAGAGCCGGCGGAGCGCCGCTGTATAGCCCCATTTTATTGCCCATGCTGTATCTGTATATCCGACTGCAACGTGAACGCACATCAGATGCGATAAAATCAGCGCAATTATGATCATGATTCTGCGAATATATTCATAAATAAACTTTGTCATGGAATTGACCGGTTGGCAGAATCAGAATAAACCGGTGATTCTGCCATCCGCTTCCACGTCGATGTTTTCAGCGGCAGGTTTTTTCGGCAGTCCGGGCATGGTCATGATATCGCCGGTCAGCGCGACAATGAAGCCTGCTCCTGCGGATACCTTGACATTGCGGATCGTAACGATAAAGTCGTCCGGCGCGCCGAGAATATCCTTATCATCGGTAAAGCTGTACTGTGTTTTTGCCATGCAGACGGGCAACCGGTCGAATCCGAGTGCAGTCAGCTGTGCAATCTGCCTCTGTGCAGCCGGCAGAATATTGACGCCCTTGCCGCGGTATACGCGCTTGACAATCGCCTCAATTTTTTCTTCGATTGTGCATTCAAGCTCGTAGGAGAAGGAGAAGTCGCCCTGTTCCGTTTCGCACAGACGGACAACCTCGCGTGCAAGCTCCTCGCCGCCCTTGCCGCCTTCTGCCCAGACATTCGACAGCACGACATTCACGCCGAGCGTCTTGCATTTTTCAATAATCAATGCAATTTCGGCGTCGGTATCGGTCGGGAAGCGGTTGATGGCAACGACTGACGGCAGCTTGTAAACTTCCTTGATATTGGCGACGTGCCGCAGCAGATTCGGGATACCAGCTTCAAGCGCTGTGAGGTTTTCCGAATTGAGTTCAGTCTTTGCAAGACCGCCATGCAGCTTGAGTGCGCGGATTGTCGCCACAATGACCACTGCGGAAGGCGTAAGCCCTGCCATACGGCATTTGATATCGAGGAATTTCTCTGCGCCGAGATCGGCGCCAAAGCCAGCCTCCGTGATTGCGTAGTCACCGAGCTGAAGTGCGGTCTTTGTCGCAAGAACAGAGTTGCAGCCGTGCGCGATATTGGCAAACGGACCGCCGTGGACGAGTGCAGGCGTACCCTCAAGCGTCTGGACGAGATTTGGCTTGATCGCGTCTTTGAGCAGCGCTGTCATCGCGCCGACAGCATTGAGATCGCCTGCGGTTACGGGTTTTTCGTCATAGGTGTAGGCGACAACAATACGCGAAAGACGCTCTTTCAGATCGGTGATCGAGGTTGCAAGGCAGAATACAGCCATGATTTCTGAAGCGACTGTGATATCATAGCCGTCCTCACGCGGTACGCCATTGATTCTGCCGCCGAGACCGTCTGCGACATAGCGAAGCTGACGATCGTTCATATCGACGCAGCGTTTCCATGTAATCCGGCGCGGATCAATGTTCAGCGCATTGCCCTGATAGATGTGGTTATCAAGCATTGCTGCGAGCAGATTGTTTGCGGCACCGATTGCATGGAAATCACCGGTAAAGTGCAGATTGATGTCCTCCATCGGGACGACCTGTGCATAGCCGCCGCCAGCCGCGCCGCCCTTGATGCCGAATACCGGTCCGAGCGACGGTTCGCGCAGTGCGACCATGACGTTTTTGCCGATACGGCGCATACCGTCGGCAAGACCGATCGTTGTCGTGGTTTTACCTTCGCCGGCAGCGGTCGGGTTGATTGCGGTCACAAGGACGAGCTTGCCTTGTTTTCCGGATTCCGGCAGTTTGGAAAGGTCGATTTTCGCCTTATATCTGCCGTATTGTTCGAGCGCTTCATCGGGAATGCCTGCGGTTTGGGCGATCTCCGTGATCGGGCGCATAGGGATGGATTGTGCGATCTCAATATCTGTGAGCATCTTCGATTCCTCCTGTTTTACAGCTTGAAAAGCTGCGTTTTTATTTGTAAAAAACACAAATACAGTATACCATATATAACTATGCTTTGTCAAACATATTTTGTACTGTTTTTTTATAAAAAAGAGAGATTTGCAATCTTTTGCTTGAAACAGTAATCAGATTGTGACGGGATCGTTACGACATTGTAGTTGTATTCGGATGGCGAATATGGTAAAATCTAAGCATACAATATCAAAGCAGCAATGCATCATGTATAAATATTCATGCTTTTGATTGTGCATTGTTACAAATTTCATTTTGATATAAGGAATGCAGGATGGTTACGACGTAATAAAGACAAAGGAGGGGATCACCCATGAAAATTATGAAAAAACATAGTGCGTATACCGCAATGATTCTGGCAGCACTGATGTGCACAGGCTGTCGCGATGCCGCAAGCACGGCTGAACTCACCGCAGATGTCGCCCTGAACAGTGCAAAGGCAGAATACGAATATGCTGACAGCGCCGAAGCAAGCGCGGCAGAAGAAGAATTTTCCGGCGATGTGAAAATGGCAGAGGAGGCAGCCGATGAGGGCGAAGCCAATCTGACGATGGATGACGCAACGTGCGCAGAGATGCCGTTGGAAGCTGCGCCGGATATCGCTGACGGCGCAGAGCCTTCTCTGGATATCGAACCGGAGCCGGATATCAACAACGGCGCCGAGCCATTTGTCCTGACCGCAGGCGAGTGGAGCGACAATGAGAACTGGGGCTTCTTTGCCAATCTGGTTCATAACGGAACGATCGAATTTCCGTCCTATGGTCTGAATCCGGTGTATCGCGTTGCTGTGACCGTAACAAACGGCGGTGCTGCCGTTCAAAATCAGACTGTGCAGCTCAAGGCGGACGACGTTCTCTGGACCGCAAAAACCGATCAGAACGGCAAAGCATATCTGTTTTACGATGAAAGCTGTGCCGGACAGAGCATGACCATACAAACTGCCGATGCGGATGCAGTCACATTTACCGCGCCGGAGAAGGAATCCGGTCAGGGCGGCAGAGCGGTTCCGGTTCTGGAATATACGCTTGAGACAAGCGCAGCTTCGCAGACGTATTCCGAAACCGAGGTGTGCTTTATTCTTGATACGACTGGTTCTATGGGCGATGAGATTACCTATCTGCAAAAGGATTTCTCTGCAATTGCCGAGGAGGTTGCGGCGGAGGGCGTAACATTTTCCGTAAATTTCTATCGGGACGAGGACGATGAATATGTCACGCGCTGCAATCCCTTTACGGACGATGTGAAAGCCGTTCAGCAGACGCTTAATCAGGAATTTGCGGATGGCGGCGGCGATACGCCGGAGGCAGTCGCAGAGATTCTTGACGAGGTTATGACAAAGGGCGATTGGCACGATCATACCAATAAAATTGCATTCCTGATTTTTGACGCACCGCCTCACAATGGTACTGCGCAGGCAGATATGATTCGGAATGCTATCGCGGCGGCAGCGGAGCAGGGAATTCATGTCGTTCCGGTTGTTGCCTCGAATGCCGAGCGTGATACGGAACTGTTCGGCAGAGCGCTGGCAATCATGACTAACGGCAATTACGTATTTCTTACGGATGATTCCGGCGTCGGCGAATCGCATCTGGAGCCGATTATCGGCGATTACGATGTGGAGCTGCTGCACGATATCATTGTGCGCAACATCCTTGAAATTGCGACGTAAGGCGTCTGCGATACTTGATATATACTATATATAAAAGAGAAGCCACTCAATTTCGCTGCTGCGTGAAATTGAGTGGCTTTCTTCTGCCCTTGTATCAGAAATGAGACGACAAAGGGCGAATCGCTTTTGAATAAGATTTGGGATGGGAATGCTTCTTATGCTGTTACAATATTGTTTGCTTCATGGAGATTGAGATAATCAACAGCTTCTTCGCGCATCTTATATTTCAGAATCTTGCCAGCCGCATTCATCGGGAACGAATCTACAAAGCGGACATAGCGCGGAATCTTGGTTTTATCCATGTGTGTGCGGACGTATTCCTTGAGGTCCTCCTCGGTACAGGTTGCGCCGTCATTGCGGATGATGCACGCCATCGCTTCTTCGCCGTACTGCTTATCCGGCACGCCGATTACCTGTACATCGCGGACGTCCGGATGCGTATAGAGGAAATCCTCGATCTCCTTGGGATAGAGATTTTCACCGCCCCGGATAATCATATCCTTGATTCTGCCGGTGATTTTGAAATAGCCGCTGTCAGGCAGTCTGCGAGCGAGGTCGCCGGAGTGCAGCCAGCCATCTTCGTCAATGACCGCAGCAGTCGCTTCGGGCATTTTGTAATAGCCCTTCATGATGTTGTAGCCGCGTGCGCAGAATTCGCCGTCTACGCCGTCCGGTACTTCCTCTCCGGTCTCCGGATCGACAATTTTACATTCGACGCCGAAGATCGGGCCGCCGACTGTATTGACGCGCGCTTCAATGGAATCGGTTGTCTTGGACATGGTCGTTGCGGGGGAAGCCTCTGTCTGACCGTAGGTGATGCAGATTTCCGGCATATGCATCTTTTCGATGACCTCCTGCATGGTTTTGATCGGGCAGGGAGATCCAGCCATAATGCCGGTACGCATATGAGAGAAATCTGTTTTGTCAAAGTCCTCGTGACCGAGCATGGCGATAAACATGGTCGGGACGCCGTGGAAGCAGGTGATCTTCTCCTGATTGATGCAGCTGAGACCTTTGCGCGGCGAAAATGCGGTAATCGGGGACATCGTAACAGCGTGTGTGACGGACGCGGTCATTGCCAGTACCATGCCGAAGCAATGGAACATCGGAACCTGAATCATCATGCGATCCTCGGAAGAAAGATCCATACAGTCGCCGATTGCCTTGCCGTTGTTGATGACATTATAATGCGTCAGCATGACGCCTTTCGGGAAGCCGGTTGTGCCGGATGTGTACTGCATATTTGCAACATCATCCTTTTTGATTGCACGGCGGCGGCGCTCTACTTCGGTCAGCGGCACTGCGGTATGCTTTGCAACCGCTTCATCCCATGTTAAGCAGCCGGGCTGACGACTCTCGATTGTAATGATGTTTTTCAGGAACGGAAACTTTGCGGATTCCAGTTTGCCCGGTTCGGAATCTGCAAGCTCCGGAATCAGCGTCCGGATGATCTCATTGTAATCGGTTCCCTTGTACTGGTCGATCATGACGAGCGTATGCGTATCGGATTGTTTCAGCAGATATTCAGTTTCATGAATCTTGTTTCCGGTGTTGACCGTAACGAGGATCGCGCCGATTTTGGTCGTTGCCCAGAACGTGATATACCATGCCGGAACATTTGTCGCCCAGATTGCAACCTTATCTCCGGCGCCGACGCCCATTGCAATCAGTGCGCGTGCAAAGGTATCGACATCGTCACGGAACTGCGGATAGGTGCGCGTATAATCCAGCTCGGTATAGCGGAACGCATATTGATTCGGGAACTGTTCGCAGATGCGGTCGAGCACATCCGGAAATGTATAGTTGATGAGGCGCTCCTTGGGCCATGGATAGAAGCCGATTCCGCGACGGCTGACCTGAAGATCATGCTTATACTTTGTGCGGTATTTTGCCATATAATCGGCAAACTGCGGAAAGACAATGCCTGCGTCGGAAAGCTCCGGCATCCAGCGCTTTACCCATTCAAGCGAGATAAAGCCCGTATAGTTGATGCCGGCAAGCGCTGCCATCATGTCGTCCAGCGGCAGATCGCCCATGCCCATCAGCTCATAGCGAAGAATACCGTTCTTGAAAGAGCTGTCTTTTGTCTGAACATATTTGATCAGATTGCCAAGATTTGCAACGGTTTCAGCAGGGGATTCACCATTATAGCGATAGGGGTGATGCGTATCCCAGAGCGCTGCAACATGAATGCTGCCGATTGCGTCGAGCATGGCTTTCAGACGTTTGGTATTGCTGAAAACGCCGTTTGTCTCAACAAGCAAAGTGACATCGTGCGCCTCGGCTTCCGGAATCAGAGAGGTCAGCACGGATGCAACGTAGTCGTCATCGACTGCGCCGGTTACTTCGGAATAACGGTCGCCAAGTACGCGGATATAAGACGCGCCGACTGCCTGTGCAAGTTTCATGCAAGCGGTAAGCTCGCGGCGGTTTTGTTCTTCATTATCTTTTTCGTTCAAGCAGCAGTTCGAGCTGATGCAGGGAATCTCAAGCTTGAGAGCACGCAGCTTTTCAACGGTCTTCGGGAGCTGCGCACCGGTGAACGGCTTGCTGCGGTAAGGATCGGCAGGCAGACCGTAACAGCGCAGCTCGATACCGTCAAAGCCCAGATCCTTTGCCATGGAATAAACGTCCGGCCATTCAAAATCCGGACAGCCCAGCGTAGAAAAACAAATTTTCATGATGATACCTCCTAAGTATCGTAAATGTAAAAAACGGTGCGAAGCCTTGTTAGCCTCACACCGTTGCAATGCATGATTTTCAGCTTTCCTGATACTCTGTTCAGAAAACACTCGTGCACAACGAAGCAGGCCTATAGCTTAGAGCCAAGACCGTAAGTCGAAGGACGAGTGTAAATACAGATCTCATGGAAAACATCCTTTCTGTCGGTACGCTTTCGGGAAACCTACGACAATGATTGGAAGTATTATAGCATATGACAGAAATTTTGTCAAGGATTCAGAATTGTATTTTATGGGATTTTAGAGGATTTAACAATAATTGGCTTTGACGTAAATGAATTACTATAAAAGAAATACGGGGTGTCGCATAGTGTCGAATTCTGCCGCGATTGCATAGAATATACCGTGCAGCAGCAGACTGCATGAGAAGAATGCAGAAAGGAGAAAAGCATATGTTACCGAATCAGACGATTCCGGCAGCACCGCAGGGTGCATTTCCTGCGAAACTGTCGCTTGCAATGGCATATGTGCCGTATCAGTACTGGGAAACGCCGATGTCTGCAGCCGACGCGCTGGAGGCAGGTACGGTTTTCCCTGGATTGGTGAAGCCGTTTTTGATGGGGAAGGGAGGTACTTCTGATGGCAGAGATGCGGTTGAAGTCTTTGGATACAATGGAAAAGGCTGAGCTGCTCCGTCAGGTGCAGATGCATCAGTTTGCGATGCATGATCTTGCATTGTATTTGGATACGCACCCGACCGATTCGGAGGCGCTGGACGCGCTGCTTGCACATCGGGAGGCTTGCGAACGTGCTTCCGCTGCCTATGTTAAGCGGTTCGGCGCTCTCCGTAAGGACCAGGTCGGAACCGAACACGGTTGGGCTGCATGGAGCAATACCCCGTGGCCATGGGAAAAGGAGGCGAACTGAATGTTTCAGTATGAGAAAGCATTGCAGTATCCGGTTAAAATCTCTAAACCGAATGCGCGCCTTGCCAAAATGATTATCTCGCAACTCGGCGGTCGCAACACCAAATAGATATAACTCTGCTCAAAAATGATAAACGATCTCA
>JAEDJD010000037.1 GCA_016296505.1 Oscillospiraceae bacterium | reverse complement strand
TGGTGACCCGTACGGGAATCGAACCCATGATTACGCCGTGAAAGGGCGTCGTCTTAGCCGCTTGACCAACGGGCCATTTGGATGGCTGCGACAGGATTTGAACCAGTGACCGATCGGGTATGAACCGATTGCTCTAGCCAGCTGAGCTACGCAGCCTTACCTTGCAAATCTGCAAGCGACTTTGTTATTATACCTCGGTTTTATAAAAATGTCAAGCTTTTTTCTAAAAAATATCAATTTATACAAAAACAGGTTTTAGAATCGTGAACAAACGCACATATTCGTGCAATTACGACGTCATAAGCAATACCCAGACCGTCTGTTCCTCATTGCAGGCATAGCCAATTTGCTTATAGTCAGCATAGAGCAGATTTTTTGACTGCTGCTCGCTGAGTAGTATGGCGGAGATCATCGTATTGATATCGGCATTGCCGCGGATGATCGTTTCGCTTGCTGCTTCTGCATGGAGCGTTCCGGCGTCAGCTCTGCCGCTGCCGTCTGCAAGTTGTCCCGCACGTCTTTCCGCCTGCGCGGTCAACTCCTCGCTGATGGTCAGCAAACCGGTACCGTTCTCGCTGCGGCGTGTGTTGATGAAGCTGCAAAGGGGATCGGCTTCTTCTACGGCCTGTGCAGGCACGGAATACATGACGATCACATCGCCGTATTGCGGATCCGCTTCAATTCGCGCGGCGGCAGGCAGCGCAAACACGATACTGGCGGCACAGACTGCAAATGAGATAATGGCTTTCTTTTTTCGCGTGGACAGCATAAAATACCTCCGCTGCGCCGAAATCTGCATGATGCGAGATCGGAGCAGTCATTTTATAAAATCATTTCTATTATAGCATAAACAGATTCAGAAGTCAATTCAGAATTTGCTCATCTTTTGTCGACGCATTCTACTGCGGATTCATTGCAGAATGTGGAATTTGCCACAAAAATTACAAATAGTATATATTCTGGCATAAATAGAGAATGATTGCACATATTTGGAGCATAAAATAACATTGTGTATTTTTGTGGGTTCTGGTATAATAAATGCAAAGAGAAAAAGCTGCTGCTTAGGGGAACGGCAAATGCAAATGCAAATGCAAATGCCATGTCGGTCAGGTTGGCTTCTGATGGATGCTTTTGCCGGTTTCAGTAGGAGTTTTGCAATGTATGAAGGAAAGTATAGATTTGCAGCGGCGGCAGGCGCATTCCTGATGATGCTTCACGCCGCTGTACCGGTTGCTTTTGCCGGAGAAACAGAAAACAAGGTGAAGCTGCTGTGCTTCGGCGATTCGATTACAGACGGCTTCTGGCTTCCGGGCGGTTACCGCAATACGCTCTGCTCGCTTCTGACCGAGCATGGCAGAGCTTCGGAAGTCGATTTTGTCGGTCCGAACTGGGGCGGCTCCGGATATGATCCGCAGCACGCGGGTTATTCCGGCTTTAGTATCAACGATATTGCGCAGACGGATTCAATCTCCGGACAGCGTACCGGAATCTCTGGCTTTGCCGGCAGCCTGATGGAAACCTATCAGCCCGATGTCGTCATGCTGCAAATTGGTACGAACGATATCCTCAGTCTCTATGATCTGGAGCATTTCGGAGAACGTCTGGCGCCGCTTGTGCAATGTATCACCGAAAAACTGCCCGAAAATGGGCTTCTATTTCTTGCAACGCTTCCCGTCATGGACGCAAATGATACACTCTATATCAATCCATACTATTTTGATACGGAGAAAATGGACGCCGCTGTGACGCTTTGCAATACGCAGATTCGTGCGCTTGCGGAGAAAATGCAGGCGGAGGGAAAGCCGGTACAGCTTGCGGATATCAATCGGCTGCTGACAAAGGCAGATTTGTATGACGGCGTGCATCCAAGCACGGAGGGTTATGCGAAAATGGGCGCTTTCTGGTATGAAAAGCTGACGGCTTATCTGGATGGCGCGCTTCCCGTTGTCACGACGGATATGGCGGAAACCACGGCGACTACGAATACAACTGCTTCATCGGAACTGCCGCGCGGCGATCTGGATGGCGATGGACTATGCAGAATGGCAGACGTCGTTTTGCTGACAAAGCATCTTGTAACTGAGCAGACGCTGAACGCCGAACAGGCTGCGTGCGCCGATCTCGACGACAATCATATTCTCAATGCGGTGGATCTTTCTTTGCTGCGGCGCGAAGCCATTGCGTATAGCCGCAGATTAGTATAATATGCTGATGTCTTGTGCTGCGGAGCACAATGAAAAGCCGTAGGTTCGGTGTGTATGATACATATCCGATCCTGCGGCTTTTTGTCTTTGATAGAAAACTGACAAAAAAAACAGCTTTACGCCGCAAAAAAGCCCTGAAAATGTGCGAAATCTGTCCGGAATCTTGACAGAACTGCGGCGGCAGTGTTATAATCAGATGTTATCTTTCATTTCTGCGCTGTATTTTGCGACGGCGCGTATCAAAGGAGGGATATAACGATGAAAGAGAATATTGTTCCGTCCTATCTGCCGGCAGCCTCTGTTACGTTGACGTCGAAAACAGGCGGCAAACCCATTACGTTGTTCCGTCCTTATGAGGCGTTTCCGGTCGCAGATTTGGAGGCTCATGCTGC
The DNA here is from genome assembly GCA_016296505.1 of Oscillospiraceae bacterium. Classification (GTDB taxonomy): domain Bacteria; phylum Bacillota; class Clostridia; order Oscillospirales; family Ruminococcaceae; genus Firm-04. The sequence goes on along the minus strand of JAEDJD010000037.1, from coordinate 7,041 downwards.
ACAGGATGAACGCGGTGCGCTTTTGCAGCTCGGTCAGAGGTATTTTTACGGTCTGCTTGGCGTGGAGCAGGATTACGAGAAAGCCTATGCGTATTTGAAACGTGCGTCGGCGCTCGGCGTGCAGGACGCGCAAATGCTGCTTGCGGCTTATTATATCAGCGAGGAAACCGGCGTGCTGAAAAAAGATCCGGCAAAGTGTATCGAAATGCTTACGCTTGCCGCTGAAAACGGCTCGTGGAAAGCGATGGAGAAGCTCGCGCAGGCTTACCGGACAGGCGGCTCCGGCGTGATTCCCGACCATGAAAAAGCGTATGCATGGGCGGTGGAGGCTGAGCGTATGATCCGCATTTACTGGGCGTTTTACGCGCAGCCGAATTTTGTGGATTTCAATGAGACGCAGAAGGAGATTCTGCACGCGCATACGCGGATATCGTTTGCGCTTGCTTCCTGTTACGCGGACGGCATCGGTACGAAGCGCGACCTCAAGGCTGCGATGCGGCGGATTGACGCCGGCGAACAGTTTGTCTGTCAGGCGACCGGACTTGCAAAGGTTCCGATGTTTGAGGAACGGCGCGGTCAGCTGAGGCAGCGTATGAAAAAGGATGAATCCCGTGCGGAAAAAGCCCGTCGGGAAGCGGAAAAGAAGAAGTGAGGGAATCAACTTGGTTAGAAATGATTTGAGAAATATTGCGATTATCGCCCACGTTGACCACGGCAAGACCACGCTGGTTGATGAGATGCTCAAGCAAAGCGGCGCGTTTCGTGAAAATCAGGCTGTGGCGGAGCGCGTCATGGACTCGAATGCGCTGGAGCGTGAGCGCGGTATTACGATTCTTGCAAAAAATACATCTATTATGTATAATGATGTGAAAATCAACATCATTGACACCCCCGGCCACGCGGATTTTTCCGGCGAGGTTGAGCGCGTCCTGAATATGGTTGACGGTGTTCTGCTGCTGGTGGACGCGGCGGAAGGTCCGATGCCGCAGACCAGATTTGTGCTTTCCAAGGCGCTCGAAATGGGTCAGAAGATTATTATTGTTGTCAATAAGATTGACCGTCCGGACGCGCGGCTCGATGAGATCGGCGACGAGGTTCTGGAGCTGCTGCTCGATCTCGACGCAAATGATGAACAGCTGGAAAGTCCTGTGCTGTTCTGCTCCGGCAGAAGCGGTACGGCGTCGCTTTCGCAGTATGAGCCGGGCGATAGCCTGAAACCGCTGTTTGATACGATTCTTGATTATATCGAGCCGCCGCAGGGCGAGCCGGAGGAGCCGCTGCAAATGCTGATTTCCTCGATTGATTATAATGAATATGTCGGCAGAATCGGTATCGGCAGAATCATTCGCGGTACGGCAAAGGTCGGTCAGCAGGTGCAGGTCGGCAACTACCACAGCGAGGAAAAACCGGTAAATGCCAAACTCGTGACGCTGCTTCAGATCGAACAGCTTCAGCGCGTCGCCGCACAGAGCGCGACCGTCGGCGATATCGTCTGGGTGTCGGGCATTGACGGCATCAACATCGGCGATACGATTTGCGCGCAGGGCGGCTATGAGCCTGTCAGCTTCACGAAAATCAGCGAGCCGACAGTCGAAATGACGTTTTCTGTCAACGATAGTCCGCTTGCCGGCAGAGAAGGTAAATTTGTTACATCCCGTCAGCTCCGCGAGCGTCTGTATAAGGAGTTGCTCAAGGATGTGTCGCTGCGCGTCAATGAAACCGATTCGACGGATTCGTTCCTTGTCGCCGGCAGAGGTGAAATGCACCTTTCGATTCTGGTTGAGAATATGCGCAGAGAGGGCTATGAGCTTGCCGTATCGCCGCCCAGAGTTCTGCTGAAGGAAATCGACGGCGTGCGCTGCGAACCGATTGAGCGCGTTGCGATCGACGTACCGGAAGGCAGCGTCGGCGCAGTCATGGAAAAGCTCGGTGCGCGTAAGGGTGAGATGCAGGAAATGCATCCGCAGGGCAGCAGAATGCGCATGGAGTTTCTGATTCCGTCGCGCGGACTGTTTGGCTATAAGAGCGAATTTCTGACCGATACGAAGGGTGAGGGTATTATGTCTGCGGTGTTTGAGAAGTATGAGCCGTATAAGGGTGATATCGAACGCCGCGCGGTCGGTTCGCTGATCTCCTACGAGACGGGCGAAGCCGTTACATATGGTCTCTATAACGCACAGGAGCGCGGCAGTCTGTTCATTACGGCAGGTACGCAGGTCTATGAAGGTATGGTTGTCGGATGCTCTCCGAAATCGGAGGATATCGTTGTCAATGTCTGCAAGCGCAAGCATTTGACCAATACCCGTGCAAGCGGCAGCGACGACGCGCTTCGACTCATTCCGCCGAAGGATATGTCGCTGGAGGATTGTCTGGAATATCTGGCGGAGGATGAACTGCTGGAGGTTACGCCGGAAAATCTGCGTATCCGGAAGCGCATTCTCGATAATAGTCTCAGAATGAAGCAGAAGTTTAAGAAATAAACGAATCATCGCAGTCAGCGGAAATATATGATACATTTATATGATACATGATCGTATACATCATTCCTCTGCGCCCTGCATATAGATTTGCAGGGAAAGAGGTGAGAAAAAACGCAAATTCCTGATTTTCGGCATTTTGACCAAAGGATTACGTATGCTGTCGGAACGCAAAGCGCTGTGCTATGGGTACCGCGCAGGACGTTGGCAGACGCGAACTCTTTTAGCAGCTACGCGGCAAAACTGCTTTCCGACATTGACCGGAACGAATGTGCGGAGAAACACTGGGAGACTTCCGATATGTGGGAAAATTCGTCGATTTTTGTGAAAGATGAACAAAAATAGAGTGATATCACTCGTGTAAATTGGGAGCGAAAATGCCAAACACCGCTTGACTTAAATTGCGATTTGTGTTAAAATACAGTTGTATCACTGATATGGTGGCATCCCTCTGTGTCAGGTGGAGCGTCATGCCACTGGTGATTCAGGCAAAGTTCTGAATGCCGATAGGCTTGGTAGGCAATGCTTGTCAGGGCATTGTGTGAACAAGCCGAACAGTTTTGGAATCAGAATCGCATATCCGCATTCGAGATTCCGACAAAAAGCAGAAAGGATTGAAACACATGAGCAAATCTATTTTCGCAAAGGTTGCTGCAGTTGCTTGCAGCGTCGCAACTCTGGGTATGCTCGGCATCGCGGCTTCTGCTCAGACAGATACTGAGCTCGCAGACAGAGATGACATTGTTGCTGGTAAGACCAATATCGTTGCAGGTATCGTTAAGGCTGAGGCTGGCGAGACAGTTAAGTTCCCAGTTTATGTTGCAAATAACACTGGTTACGCAGCTACTGGCGTTCGTCTGATCTATGATAACAGACTGGCTCCGGTTCTGAAGGCTGACGGTAAGCCCACCACCAAGAAGGGCGAGGCTGGCGACGACATTATGCCGACATTCTCCCACAACCCTGAAAAGTACATCATCGGCCTTGGCACGATGGGTACTGAGGCGGAGACCGACAGCGGCGTTATGTACACCGTTGAGATCACTGTTCCGGCAGATGCACAAGCTGGCGATAAGTATCCGATGACCATCGAGATTGATAAGTGGCTGGATGCGAATGCAAATGCTGTTGAGCATACTACTGTGAACGGCTACATCTACCTTGAAGGTACATCTGTCGAAACCACTACCACAGAAGCTACCACCACTGTTTCTGAGGAGACCACTACTGTTTCTGAGGAGACCACTACATCTGCAAGCGACGATACTACTACTACCACTAGTGCCACTGCTACCACTACGAAGGCTGGTGCAGGCGTTTCCACCACTTCTACCACGAAGAAGGGCGGCACGTCCTCTAACACCAGTGCTTCCAAGACTGGTGACGCAGGTGTTGGCGTTGCAGTTGCTGGTCTGCTCCTCGCAGCTGGTACTGCTGTAGTTGCTACCAAGAAGAAGAAGGACTAATTCCCTCTGATTCGTCAGATCTAATCATCTGAAACCAATCGGGTGACGTTTCGGCGTCACTCGATTTTTTTATTGTTATTTGACATCAATGCGTTTTTGTGGTATACTAGGATTATTATTGATTTGAAAGGATGATTCAGATGAGCGAATGTACCCATGATTGCTCCACCTGCGGAGAAGCGTGCGCAAGCCGTCAGCCGCAGGATCTTCATGAAAAGCCGCATGAGCTGAGCAAAATTGGCAAGGTGATTGCGATTGTCAGCGGTAAAGGCGGCGTCGGTAAGTCTCTTGTCACGGCGTTGACCGCGGTTTCTGTACAGCGCAGCGGTCATACGGTTGGTATTCTCGACGCAGATATCACAGGTCCGTCGATTCCCAAAATGTTCGGCATCAAGCAGCGTGCCGAAGGGAATGAGCAGGGTATCTTCCCTGTCAGATCGAAACTCGGTACGGATGTGATGAGCGTCAATCTGCTGCTCGAAAATTCCGAGGACCCGGTAATCTGGCGCGGTCCGGTAATTGCCGGCGCGGTCAAGCAGTTCTGGACGGATGTGATTTGGGGCGACAATGAGTATCTGTTTGTCGATATGCCGCCTGGAACCGGCGACGTCCCTCTGACTGTGTTCCAGAGCATTCCGGTAGACGGTATCCTGATCGTTGCAACGCCGCAGGAGCTTGTCTCGATGATCGTCGAGAAGGCTGTGCGCATGGCGGAGACAATGCACGTGCCGATTCTTGGCTTGGTTGAAAATATGAGCTATGCCGAATGTCCTGATTGCGGCAAGCGAATCCCGATTTTCGGAGAGAGTCACATCGACGAGATCGCCGCAGAGCATCATCTGCCCGTGCTCGGCAAAATCCCGATGAACCCGAAGCTTGCAGGCGCTTGCGATAAGGGCATGGTTGAGCTGTTTGAGGGCGATTGGCTGGAGCCGGCTGTTCGCGCGGTTCTTGCGCTTGGAGAGGGTGCTGCACGTTGAATTGGTCAGAGGTAACGATTGAAACCACGAAGCAGATGACGGATATCCTCTGCGCAATGCTGACGGATATCGGCTTCAAAGGTTTTTCGGTTTATGACCCGGACGATTTTGAAGATCTGATGGCTGGCAGAGTCGGTCATTGGGATTATCTGGAGGAAGGGCTTGCCGAGGCGTTGACGCAGGGCAATCCGAGCGTGACGGTCTATATTCCGGAAAATGCGCAGGGCGCAGAGCAATTGACGGCGTTGAAAACGATGCTTGCACAGTTGAAAGCTGGCGAGCAGGCGGATATGTTTGGTACGCTGCAAATGACCATGAAGGGCATCTGCGAAGAAGACTGGGCAAATAATTGGAAGCAGTATTTCAAGCCGCTGCCGATTGGCGAGCGCCTTTGGATTACGCCGACTTGGGTGGACGAGCCGATTCCAGTCGGCAGAACGGCGCTGCGGATTGATCCCGGCTCTAGTTTTGGCACTGGTCAGCACGATACAACCAAGCTTTGCCTGACGTTTTTGGAGGGCTGCGTAGAGGATGGCGCGCACGTTCTCGATATTGGCTGCGGCAGCGGTATTTTGTCGATTGGCGCGATGCTGCTCGGTGCAAAGGACGCGTTTGCGGTAGATATTGAGCAGAATGCAGCGGAATCTGCTGCAGAGAATGCGGCGCGCAATGGCATAGATTTGGCAAACTATCAGACGTTCTGTGGCAATATACTCGATGACGAGGCGCTGGTAGCGCGTCTTGGCGATGGCTATGACGTTGTATGCGCAAATATTGTTGCAGATATTTTGATTGCAATGCGTAAGCTGTTTGTGCGTTTTATGAAGTCTGACGCGCGGTTGATGCTTTCTGGCATTATTGATGAGCGTTTGGATGAGGTGCTGACGGCAATGCAGCAGGAAGGCTTGATGGTTCTGAATGTGGAACACAGCGCCGGATGGGCTGCTGTATTAATGAAGAAATAACGAGTGCGGTTCGACTGATTATGAGTCGAACCGTTCTTTTATGTCAATTTCCATACGGATTATGCCGAATTTACGCGGTATTTGTGCAAAAGGGAAAACCGCGAAAAAGGGGTTGACAAAAGGGACGAAATGTGGTATTATAACAAAGTCGCCGCGAGGCGGGGCCACAGAGAGCGGAGAGGGTCGAGAAAAAACTTCAAAAAAAGTTTGAAAAAAAGGCTTGACAAACTCTTAAAAATGTGGTATAATAAATAAGCTGTCACGAAGAACACGGACGGCAGCGGCACCTTGAAAATTGAACAATGCAACCAAAGAGAAACCCTTGAAGATTCCGTATTAGCTGAGGAAACGAAGCGAATACAAGTCGAGGCGAGACTATAAAGCGCGAAGAAACGAAGTAATTGCGAGTGACTCGTAATGACTGGGATTTAAATAATCGCGGAGCGATTATTTATATACAAACTTTATTAAGAGTTTGATCCTGGCTCAGGACGAACGCTGGCGGCACGCTTAACACATGCAAGTCGAACGGAGTTATTCAGAGCTTGCTTTGAATAACTTAGTGGCGGACGGGTGAGTAACACGTGAGCAACCTGCCTTTGAGAGCGGAATAGCTTCTGGAAACGGATGGTAATACCGCATAACATTACGTAATCGCATGGTTATGTAATCAAAGATTTATCGCTCAAAGATGGGCTCGCGGCTGATTAGATAGTTGGTGAGGTAACGGCTCACCAAGTCGACGATCAGTAGCCGGACTGAGAGGTTGAACGGCCACATTGGGACTGAGACACGGCCCAGACTCCTACGGGAGGCAGCAGTGGGGAATATTGCACAATGGGCGCAAGCCTGATGCAGCGATGCCGCGTGAGGGAAGAAGGTTTTAGGATTGTAAACCTCTGTCTTCAGGGACGATAATGACGGTACCTGAGGAGGAAGCTCCGGCTAACTACGTGCCAGCAGCCGCGGTAATACGTAGGGAGCGAGCGTTGTCCGGAATTACTGGGTGTAAAGGGAGTGTAGGCGGGACTGCAAGTCAGATGTGAAAATTAGGGGCTCAACCCCTGAACTGCATTTGAAACTGTGGATCTTGAGTGAAGTAGAGGTAAGCGGAATTCCTAGTGTAGCGGTGAAATGCGTAGATATTAGGAGG